>JBEBHI010000145.1:0-9184 GCA_040080935.1 Terricaulis sp. | reverse complement strand
AACAAAGCCGGGCGCATTGGCGCTGACGTCGATGGTCACGCTATCGTCGTTGGCGTCTGTGAACGAGAGGTCTTCACCGACACGGAAATAGAGGCGGGGTCCAGCATCAACTTGATCGGTCTCATACATGCCCCAGACCAGACGCTGTGCGAGGTGGCGGATGAGAGGGTGAGAGGCGAAAAACGTATGGAAGACCTCGGGTTTTGAGCGCCGTCCCGTGGCGAGCATGGTTTCAAGTCGGGCGAGCTGGAGACTTGCAATCGCGCGGGCATCTTTCTTCAAGGCCGCCCACTTCGCCGATGCTTCCTTGGCTTTGTCGACGTCATCGGATTTGCTTGGCTTCGGCAAATCCTTCAACCGCGCGCCGGTCTCATCTTTGACCCACGGCTTCAAGAATTCGTCGAAACCAGCGCGGAATTGGCGTGGACCGAAATCAAGATCGAGACCGCCGCGATCATCAAGATCGAGATCTGGGGCCAAGCGGTCCGCGAGCTCCTCAGGCGAAAGCTCGCGGGCTTCGGCGAGCGCCGCGATCTTGTCGCGCGCGCGATCTTGCAAGCCCTTGAACTTCACTTTTTCGGCGACGCCGTTGAGGTTCATCAGCGCAACGTCGGTGCCGATATCGGCGAGCACATCGAGCCCGGTCACCGCGCGCGCATGAGCGGATTCGCCGGGCCACTTGCGCACCAGCCGTGTGAGTTGTCGGGCGCATTCGTCATCGCCGAACCAGCCTAGCGCGCGAAACGCCCAACCTTCTTTGGAAGGAGCTCCCTCAGCGAGCCAGGCGCTGAACAAATCCCAGGAGAAGCGCGCGAGGCTGTCGGGTGTACACGCTTCGCGAAACGCAAAAACGCCCGGGTAGACATCGGCGGGATTTACGAAGGACAGCATTTCAACCAATGCCGTCATGGCCTCATTGGGCAGCGCGCCGCCTGCTTTGAGCTCGGGGCGCGACAAAGATGAGATCGAAAGCCACGCTGGCGGTTTGGCGACTTTGCTCGGCGTGCGTGAAAACGGGTCGCGTGACAGAACTTGCTCGATCGCGGCGTTGATCTGCGCTTCATCGCCGGCAAATTCCGCGATCACCTTCTGCAATGCGTCCGGATTTTCAACCTTAAGGAAACGCAAGGCGTATTCGGCCGCGTCACGCGCTTCACCGGACTTACCGACCGCCGCCGGAACCAGACCTAGCACCGCAGCGCGCGGGTGCGACTTCAGCCAAGCGCGCCCAGTCGCGCGTGCCTTTTTGAGCTTCAGGAAAGCACGCGCCGCGATCGGCGCGAGGGCAGGCGTGTCCACGTCCTGCACAAAAGGCAATAACGTGGTGGGGTCAGCTTCAACGATTTTGACCAGGCCTGGCAGCGCGCCTTCGCCAAACCGCGTCAGCATTTTCGTAATGCGGCTTTCCCAGTCGATGCCCCAACCCAATTGCATCACGGAAGGCTTGTTCCAGAGCGTCAGAGCGAGCGCGTCGGGCTGAAAATGAACCCCATTGATGAGACCGCCATAGCCGCCCAGAGCATAACGCGACGCGGTATGGATCTCGTCCAAACGGCGTGAAAGCCATGCGAGTACCTCCGACTCAGATGCGGCGCTGTTGGGCAACGGCACGGACGGTGCGAGGACTCGAGATCTCATGGTGGCGAAATCGCGTTCCGTTGTTTCGAGGAATGCAACGAGAGCGTGGCTATCGCTCATCAGCGCCGACTTTACCCAAGGATGAGGTTCAGCGACCCGACCGGGCTTGAATGTAAGCGGGCTCGCCCGCTCTTCGACCTGGACAACGATATCGTCCGAAGCGGCCTGCTTCTTTTCGCGCCATGGCGGAGCACGCAGGAACGATGGCAGATCGTCCGTGCGCGCCATTTCCTGTGCACCGGCCGCCGCTAGCGCATCATAATAGGTTTGTGCACGTCCGCCGATCGCGGTGGCCCAAGAGCGCGTGGTTTCGAGGCCGTGGGTCTCGATGACTTTCATGGCGCGGGCGCGCATGGACGGCTCTGCGCGTGCAGCGCCAAGCAATTCCAACATGCGCTGGAAGGTCCAATCGGGGTAGATGTCCACTGCGCTATCGAGTGCGGCGCGAACCGGTTTTTCGTGCAGCAACGGCGCAAGTAGAGCGAGCGCGTCATCATCGTGGGTGTCGAGAATGACGCAAGCGATCGCCGTCTTGTCGTCATCGGTCGCGTAGTACAACAACCAATCCAGCACAGGCAGCGGTGACTCGCCCCGCGCGTTAGCAGCGCTTGCGGCAGTAAGCGCGATCTCTGCGGCGCTCGCGTACGCGTAGGCGTAGTACATGAAATAGGTGCGCTTGGCACGCCACGCGGATGGTGCAGGCGATTCCGCTATAAGAGGCGCAAGTGCAACTTGAGCCCCGACTTCCACGCCTTGCGCAGCCGCAGCCTCGAGCACGGAAAGCATCTGCAACGGATGGGGATCGGACCTGTCGTCTGCGAGCACAAACGCCGTGTACGCATTGCGCGGCCAATCAGTGTCGACGCACCGCGCCAGACAATGATGCAGCGCCGTGTCATAGCTGGCGGCGGGCGCCGAGGACATCGCGGCGCGCAAGCCGAGTAAAGATGCAAAGCTCCAGCCGCCGGCGGCATAGTGGACGCGATGCGTTTGACGCTCCTCAACAATCGCATTGGCGACATCCATGACAAAGGGTGCGCCGCGTGCACTGACGAGCCATTGGCCATAGGCCCGGCACATCGTCATTGCGACAGGGCGCCCATCGTCTTTGGGGTTGCGATAGCCTAGCGGGCCCGTCGCAACCGCTTCGATCTCAAGCATGTGCTTGGCGATTGCCGCCGCGTCTTCCTCGGCAGGCGGAACGAAACTCGCAAGATGCTCCGGCCATGTCGGTGATGTCTTCGCCTTCGACGTCAGCATGTCGCTGAGTGCTGTTGCGCTCTCGTTTGTGGAGAGCGCAGGCGCCGGCCGCGTCCGTGTCGGTAGCGGCGATTGCTTCACAATGCGATCGCCGAGGATGAGAGGGCGCGGCGCGCGCGGCGCCTTGGCCTCTACCTCTGCGCTTGGCGGAGCGGTCTCTTCTTGTGCGGGCGCAACTTGCTGTTTGTTTGGTTTCGCCGCTGGCGGGGAGGCGGGCGCCGGCGATTGTGCAGCGCCGGCTGCGGCATAGCCCTTTCCGGTCTTCTCTTTGATCAGTTTCGTCTTTTCTTTTTCCGCAGCTGCGGCGCTGTCGAATGACTTTTCCTTGGTCTGACCGTTTGTGCCGATTTTGCCAAAGCGAACAGTCAGGGTGTCGCCTTCGACCCAGACCTCCCAAAATTTCTGCGATGCGCCATCCTTGAATTCGTAGCGTTCCATGTCGCGTCCCCCGTCTCTTGCACCCTATTTCAGATGAGCCCGTAGCGCGCGAGCTTTTCGGCGATCTCTGCTTCCAGCTTTATCGCCCCTTGCTGGTCGGCGATCGGCGTGCGCTGTCGCATCCAAGCCACCGCCATGGCGTCCGCTGCACCTAGGTTGTAACCCGCGCGTTGCAGAATGAGGCGCGCTAACCGCTCGCGTTCGCGCGGCGGGAACCACGCGAAGGCGGCGCGGATCGAAGGAAATGCAAGCAAGAATTCATCATCGGTCCAGGCCGAAATAAGTTGATCGACCGCATCGAGCGCCTCGGTCGCATCGCCCATGTATTCGCGCGCGAGTGCAAAGAGTCCGGAGAGGAAATCGCCCAACTTGCCTGGAGCGCCAAAGCCGCGCACGCGCGCGCCGATTGTGGGCGACGCACTGTCATCTTCGCCCAGAGCAATGAGATAGCCCAATGCAGCGCCGGAGAGCGCCGGCGGCGTGCTTGAATTCGCCAACAGACGCGCGAACGCGCCTCGCGCCATCGCGCGGTCAAGGGCTAGCGTCGGCTCTTGTGCAAGATCTCGCGCTGCGATCACGGCGTCGATCGCGCTGAGCGCCTCAGCCTCACCCGCGCCTTCGCAAAGCCAGAGCGCACGCGCGAACGCGGCTTCGCATACAGGCGTAAGCTCCTGCGCGACGTTGGGCCCAAATGCCTCGCCGTAGCGATAGAGCCTGGCCAGGCTCCGTCCAGCGTTGCCCACGACGCGGAGATCCGAGGTCACGCTAAGGCTCAAGGATAGGTCTTGTGCGAGGCCGTGGCTCATGGCGAAGAGGCCGGCGAATAGACCATCCGAGAGCGCTGTAGCTAACACGGCGGGATTGCCTGGCGACTCCAGGATGGAAGCATGCAAGCGCGCTGCGGCTGCCATAGGGAGCTCAGCGCCCCAACGCGAGGCCTCGATGATGGCGCCGGTCCAGTGCGGATGCCTGAAGATTTCGAAGGTCTCGCGCAAGTCTCTTGCGTCCGCCGCCATGGGCGCGGCGCTGCGGATGACGCCAGGAAGAACAAGGAGACGCAATTGATGTAGCGCACGCGCGCGCGGTCGGTCGGTCGGCTCACGCCAGTCGAGCTCTACGTATTTGCGCTTTGGTTCGGGCGTAAGCCCCAATTCATCCAAGCGGCGTTCCACATCTGCGATCAGTGGAGGCTGGCGCGTACCGGCCGCGAGACGTCCTTCACTATCCCCGGAGAGCGCTTGCAGCATCGCGACGACAATATCATCGGCGCCGCGGCGAATGGCGCCGCCGCGTGTCCAAGCCGCAGGACCCGACAGCGCATCCTTCACCAAAGTCGTCAGCGCCGCATCGAGAACGTCAGAGCGCAAAACAGCGCGGTGCGCGCGTAGGCGCGCCAGAGCTGCCGCATTGGCGCGCCAAGCGATGCGATCCGCTGTCGAAACTGGCAATCCGGTTTGGCGCAGCCGCACGGCGATCGCGTCCATCGCCCAGTCGGCTGCCGCGTCCAGCCCGCGATCGTGAACCTGTGCATAATAGGCCGGAGAGGGCATGCCCGATGCATATCCGGTGAAGCTGTCGAGCCGCGCGTAGCTGAACGGCGTCAAATAACTCCCGGCGCGCACGCCATCGGCAGGATTGGGCGCGAAGGGTCTTTCACCATCAGCATGCGCGAGAGCGGCGCGAATGCCGCCCACATGCCAGCCGCCGCAAACCAGAACGACGGGCCTTTGCTTTGCCTCTTTGAGAGCCCAGGCGGCGTAACCGGCCATGAACGCTTCTCGTCCGGCCTCTCGCGGATCGTGGGCGCCTTCGGGTCGCAACAGATCAAAATAGTGTTTTAGCACTTGCTCAAGGTCGCTGGCGCTTCGCTGTTCAATCAGGTCATCCCAGACAGCGTCCGCACCTTCTGCACTTAGTGCGCGTTCAAGCGCAGCGTTCGCCGCGCCGTAGCGGTGATGCAGGCCATCGGGATCGGCGTAGCGGTTGTCACGCTCTCCAAAGTCGGGATGCCAAGACGGCAGGTCACAGAAAAGCGGCGTCGCGCCCGTGCTCCACGCAGTTTGCAATGCCTGCCATTCGGGCGAGTAGGCGCAGAATGGACTATAGGATGCGCGCGCCGTTTTTTCGTCAGTGTGATAACTGAAAATCGCAACCGGCAAGGCGTGCGGAGCGCGTAGATCTTCAAGGTGCGGATTGAAGTCAGCGGGACCCTCGACGAGTACGAAAGCTGGCCGGTGCGACCGGATCGTGTTGCGCACAAGAGCGGCGCAGGCCGGCGAATGGTGCCTGACACCGATCAGGATCAGACGATCGCCGCCCATTTCCGCGCTCAGGACGTGAGCAGGTGGCGCGCGGCGTATAGCGCGCGCCAGGCCTCGCCATCGCGCTTGGCAACGCGTTGGTCGAGATAGCGGCGTAACTTGGCGAGGTCCTCTGCATTGTCTTTGGCGGCCGCACCCGCGAGGCACTCGATGATATCCTCTGGCCGGCCGCGATCGCCGCGCAAAAAATGGCCGCGAACGCCCACCGCATGCGCGATGCTAACAGCTTCGGCGGTGCTCATCGCGGAGGAGAGTTTCTCAGCGCCGACGCCATCTTCTCCGACTGCGTCCCTCAATTCGCGAAAACACGCGACGAGGACTTGGAGTACATCATCGGCAGGCGGATGCGGGACGCCCGAGCGCGCAAGCAATTTGGCAGCTTCGCGTTTGACCAACGAAAACTCCTCGGTGGCATCGCGAATAGGAAACACGGTTTCGAAATTGAAACGGCGCTTCAACGCCGCCGACATCTCGTTGACCCCGCGGTCGCGTGTATTCGCGGTGGCGATCACGTTGAAACCGTCACGCGCAAACAGCATCGAATCTGTTTTGAATTCGGGTATCGTCAATACGCGGTCGGAAAGCACGGAGAGAAGGCTGTCCTGAACTTCGAGCGGGCAGCGTGTGATCTCCTCGAAGCGCACGATCTTGCCTGCCGCCATGCCCTGATGCAAAGGCGCGGGCACCAGCGCGCGCTCGGTAGGCCCTTCGCTCACCAGCAGCGCATAGTTCCAACCATATTTGATCTGGTCTTCGGTCAGTGAAGCGCCGCCCTGAATAGTCCGAGTGGAATCGCCGCTGATAGCGGCCGCGAGCAATTCCGAGAGGAGGCTCTTGGCCGTTCCGGGCTCGCCGATCAGCAATAGGCCTCGCGAGGTTGCCAGCGTGACCATGGCGCGCTCGATCAAAGCGGGAGAGCAAACGACCTTCGCTTCACCATGGCACCCGCCGAGGATGAATTGTTTGACGGCGTGCAGCGACATTTGCCAGCCTGGAGGCTTGGCGTCGGTGTCGGACTTTTTGATCGCGGCGAGCTCCTTTGAATAGAGGATTTCCGCTGGCGGTCGCTGCCATTCATTTGTGCTGTCCGAATTCGTTGTGGCAGCTGACACGTCGCCTGTCTCCAAAGAGCCTGCTCAAGCACGTGAAGGTATGATGCAATTTAGGCGCAAGCGCGAATCCTATTCGGTACTTCGTGCGGTTGTCTCCTCGTCATGTGGGATCGGCTACTCGTTCCCACCGCGCGATCGCACCAGCCTCCGCCTCCAGATTACGGCTCGACCTCGTCGATCTTCCATCAACGGATTTTGTCGAGCTATCCGGAAAGACATTCCATTTTCCGAAGAACCCCGAAGATCGGTTTATCGACGCGTCAGTGTACATCTATCACTCGCACCATCCCGCTGACGTCACGAGGATCACTTTCGGTTCGATTTCCTTGGCAGGAATCGCCGTCGAAATGGATGTCGATCTTTGTTTTGACGTCGAGGGGCTGGGCGAGTTTAAGAATGCACACTGGGTGGTCTCGACGGCCCTGCGTCATGGTGAAAAGAAACGCCTGCGCTAAGCCGGGCCACTGACCGCTGTCGGCGACAACACGCCGTTGCCGCGGACGCTAAGCAATTGACCGCAATCGAGAGAGTAGGCCGCTCGCGAAAATCGGGGCCACGACGTATTGGCCGGAAGCGAACGCTCTACAAGCACGCCCCGAATACGCCGCACACGTAAGACAACGACCAGTAGATAAGCACGCCCGCTGAGATGGGGATGTAAACGACCGCGACAATGGCCCGTGACACACGGCCCATCGGCAGCACAAGGACGCCGACAAGTCCGGCAGCAATGTTGGCTCCGAGCGCTAGGAAATCAGGCGTGCCGGTCTGCCAATTCCAGAGATCGTAAGTGCGCGATAGCCATAGGTACGCGGTTGTGACCGCAAACGGAGCCACGAGAAGCGTCGTACCACCAATAATGTGCCGGAACCGCTGGGCACCTTCATTAACAGCCATGCTCGAACGATGATCTATCGCATCTGCGTGTCAACGCTGTCCGGTCTCGGCGAGATCAGGCCGGTCCGCGGCGCCTGACGCCAGCGTCACGTTTTGAGCGACCAAGTCATTCGTGATTTGTACGCGACGGCGCACGTTGGCCCGTTGCGGACATTGGCATTCTTAGCCGACTGTGATGATCCTTCAGGCTAAAGAACTAATGTCGATGAACCGCCTCGCGCTCGGTATATCCTTACGAACCGCCGTTGGAATGACGCTGGTTCTGCTCTGCATGGCTTGCGGGGAGCCCCAAGTGACCGATGCCGAAGTACGGGCGGAGCCACACTTTGAGAATGGCTACCTTGATTTGCGCGGGCACTATCTCAGACAGATATCGCCATTGATGCCGGAAGACAGCATTGGAATAGAGCGATTTCATTGCGACGGAAGTTGGAGCGCACAATCTCGCGTGATGCACATCGGTAATTATTTTCGTGACGGCGTCCGGGTGTGCGTGAAACCCAACGGGCAGGAAAATGCACACTGCCGGGCGTTTGAACCGGGTCCCGAGTTCGGCAGGGTTCGATCTCGCGACTTCCCACTCGCACAAGGTTCGCACAATGAAGGGGCCGTCTACGAGATCATCCCCTTAGAGGGCGGCCCCTGCTAGCTCTACGCCCGATCTCGGCGACAACACGCCCTTGCTGTGTGCGCGAACCTACGGTCTGCTTATGGGGGACTAGGACGCTCAGGAAAATCGTGACCATGCGTGGTCGGCAAAGTCACAATCCGATCAATTTGCGGAAAGTGATCAACATCGGGCTTTGGATCCCTATCGGAGGCAGATCGACTTGCAACAGAACGACATAGTTGAAAGCGTTCTCGTTACACTCAGCAGTACCGGCAAGTGCTCGCGCCGCGCTTTGCATCAGTTCCTAAAGTCGCGTGGCTTCAAGTCAGACGAGGATCTCTACTATTTGCCCGCAGAAGGTGTTGCGGCCTGGCAATCGCCTGCGGTTGCCTTGTTAAGTGTCTTCTCCAATGCGGGCACCGTATATGAAACGGAGGAGGATATTGCCGAGGGCGATAGCGAGTGGGATCGGTTGGAGCTCGAATACCCCATCTGTGCGCTCGCCAGGGAGTTCATGGCAAAGTTCGTTGCAGAGTGTGATGCAATCTGTTCCCGCTTTGCTTTAAAGGCGTTCATTAGCGATGAAAGCAAAAGCGTTCCCGAAATCGCAACACATCTGAATTCAATCGCAGATCGCACAGCGCGGCAATTCTTCGAACCCGGTTCAGAGGAATTGGCCCGTATGGTAGAGGCCAGATACGGGCGCTGAATCGACGGCCGCTTTCGGCGACAACACGCCGTAGCCTGTTGAATGCTAACTACGGCAGGAATTGAGCGCGCCCGCCATCCAAGTAATTTGATGGATGGACGCAGGCCGGGGCCCAACGCGGACGTTGAACGTTTTGTAGGCGCAGCTTAGAGTGAGTCCTATGTGGAGTGGCTACGCACACAAAGCCTTTGGATTCATG
>JBEBHI010000144.1:0-9185 GCA_040080935.1 Terricaulis sp. | reverse complement strand
GTATAAGAGACAGGGATGGCCGCGCGGCGAGCGGGAAGCGGGGGATTAAGCCGCTTCTGTTTCGTCGTTCGCCGCGTCCACTACTTTCGGCTTGGACTTGGCGCCGGTTGCAGATCCGATTTCGATTTTGCGCGGCTTCAGCAGTTCAGGAAGCTCGCGAACAAGATCGATCGTCAGCAGGCCGTTCTCCAGCTTGGCGCCGGAGACGCGAACGTGGTCAGCAAGGCCGAAGCGGCGTTCGAAGCTGCGCTCGGCAATGCCGCGATGCAGGAAGTTACGCTGCTCGGGCGCTTTGCGCTGACCGGTGACCAGCAGCGAGTTCTGCTTGAACTCGATGTTCAGATCGTCTTCGCCGAAGCCGGCCACGGCCAGCTCGATGCGGAAATTGTCTTCGCCGATCTGCTCGACGTTGAACGGGGGATAGCCAGGCGCAGCGTCCAAACGCGCGGCCGTGTCCATCAGGCTCGCAATGCGGTCGAAGCCGACCAGTGTGCGGTAAAGGGGGTTGAGTTCGTTCGAAGCCATGCGTTTTGTCCTTTCAAAGCGACATACAGGCGCTCCCGCAGGAGCAGATTTGCCGGCTGTTTCCGTCCCCGAAGGCGGCGGGCTGGCCAGCGGTGCGACCCCAGCTGGGCGCCGCACAGGACCGAAAATGGGGAGTAGTCGGGGCTGTTCAAGAGGCTCATTCCGGGCGTGGCGTTTTGACAATGTTAGCGCTTCGGGCTTAGCGCTCAGTCCCATGCTTTTGACACGCCGCACCGCCGCGCTTGGATTGGGCCTTGGCCTCGCCGCTTGTGGGCGCTCGCAACAGAGCGCCGCCGACACGCCGCCGCAGGGTTCGCTCGCATGGGCGATCGCGGGTGATTGGCGCATCGATCCTGAACGCGATGAATGGCGCCATCCGCTGCAGACGCTCCTCTTCTGGGGTCTGCAGGGCGACATGAATGTGTTGGAAATTTACCCCGGCCTCGGCTGGTACACGTCGATCCTTGCGCCGTATCTGCATGCGAACGGGGGCCACTTAATAGCCGCGAGCTTCGATCCGCATCGCGGCTCTGTCGCGCAGCGCGAGACGCTCGCCGCGTGGCAATCACGTTTTGGACACGACGAAAATCTCTACGGCGAGATTGGACTCACCGCCGTCACCAACACAGGTGCGGCGCTCGCCCCTTCGAACAGTGTCGATCTCGCGATCCTCTCCAACAACGTTCACACGCTCATGGCGGCCGGCATCGCCGAGCGTGTTTTCGCTGGCGTGCTCGCGGCGTTGAAGCCAGGTGGTGCGTTCGGCATCGAACAACACCGCGCATCATCCACCGGTCTGCAGGACCCACTCGCCGGCACAGGCTATGTGCAAGAAGCTTACGTCCGCGCGCTCGCGCAGGAGGCCGGCTTCGAGTTCGTCGCGGCCAGCGACCTCAACGCCAACGCGCGCGACAGCCGCGATCATCCGTTCGGCGTCTGGACACTGCCGCCAACACTCCGCACCTCGCCGCTAGGGCAGGAAGATGATCCACGCTTCGACACCGCGCCCTACGAGGCCATTGGCGAAAGCGACCGGATGACGCTCAAATTCCGCAAGCCGAGTGGGACTGCCCCCACGGCGCCTCAAAGCACGCCATAATTCACGTTAGGCCCGAGCTTGACGCTGCCGTCACTCTTGCGGCGGCGGCTGGCGTGGTGTGTAAGGTGGCCCTCGAAGGCCAGCTAAGGTCCGGAGGAAAAAGCCATGACGTACGACGAAATCCTGAAGCGCTTCACCGATGGCAACGTGACCGTGCCCGGCAAGAAGGTGAAGTTCGACTTCGGCGACGCTGGCAAGATCTTCCTCGACGGTGCGGCCGGCAAAGTTTCAGCCGAAGACGCGGCCGCTGACACCACGATCAAAGTGAAGCTCGAAGACTTCGTCGACATGGCCGGCGGCAAGCTCGATCCGACCGCCGCGTTCATGCAAGGCAAGCTGCGCGTCGAAGGCGACATGGGTGTCGCAATGCAGCTGCAAGGCGTGATGGCGAAGCTGCGCGGCTAAGCATTGGCGTTCGTACGCGTTCCTGGCAACGAACCGCCCGATGGGGCGGAAGAGCATTGGCTTGAAGGCCGCGGCGGTGTGAAGGTGCGGGTCTTGACCGCGCCTTCCACCCGCGGTGAACCACGCGGCTCTGTGATCGTTGCGCCGGGGCGCACCGAGTTCATCGAAAAATACTTCGAGGTAATCCGCGAGCTTCAAGCTCGCGGATTTGCCGTCTTCTGCATCGACTGGCGCGGGCAGGGTCTCTCCGGTCGCGAAGTCGAGAACTCGCTGAAGGGCCATCTCGTCAGCTTCGATGATCCGGTGAACGACCTTTCGACGGCGCTGAAGCTGCTCGCTGATCGGTTGCCGCGTCCGTATATCGGTCTCGCGCATTCGATGGGCGGCGCGATCACGTTGCGCGCATTGATGACGCGCCGGGTCGAATACGATGCGGCCGCGTTCTCAGCGCCGATGTGGGGCATTCCGAACCTGACGGATGTCGCCAAGAAATACGTGCGCTTCATGGTGTCTCTCGGCGCCGGCGGCCAGTTTGCGCCCAACGTCGAGAAGAAGTGGAAGCGCGAGAATTTTAAGAAGAACCCGGTCACGCACGACAAGGCGCGTCACGATCGGTGCCAAGGTCTGATCGCCGAAGAGCCGCGTTTGGCGCTAGCGGGGCCGACGAATGGCTGGGTCGCTGCGGCTGCCGATGCGACCGAGGGCTTCCGCCAAGGCGGCGCGCTAGCGCATGTGCGCATCCCCATTCTGGTCGCGACGGCTGGCGAAGAGCAACTCGTAGACAATGCCGCGCAAGAAGCGGTCGTGCATGAGTTGCCGGATGTGCGCCACATCACCATCGAAGGCGCCAAGCACGAAATCCTGATGGAAGTCGATCCGATCCGGAATCAATTCTGGGAAGCGTTCGATCAATTGGTAGAGCGCGTCGTTACCGCACGCGTCTAAGCGGAGGCCACATGGCCGGAGAGCTTGTTTTAGTCACCGGCGGTTCGGGCTTTATTGGCGCGCACTGCATCGTGCAATTGCTGCAGAAAGGCTACCGCGTTCGTACTACTGTGCGCTCGCTGTCGCGCGAGAGCGAGGTGCGCGCGATGATCCGCGAAGGCGGCGTCGAGGCCGGGGACAATCTCACGTTCGCAGTGGCCGATCTGATGAGCGATGCTGGTTGGGCGCAAGCTGTCGAGCGCTGCACCTACGTGCTGCACGTCGCATCGCCATTCCCGCCGGCGGCGCCTGAGCATGAAGACGAGCTGATCATCCCGGCGCGCGACGGCGCACTGCGCGTCCTGAAAGCTGCGCGCGACGCAGGCGTGAAGCGGGTTGTGCTGACCTCAAGCTACGCTGCGATTGGGTACGGCCAAAAACCGCAACGCAAGCCGCACACCGAAGAAAATTGGACAAATCCCGACGCCGAAGATGTCCGCGCGTACACAAAATCAAAGACCATCGCCGAAAAGGCGGCTTGGGATTTCATCGCCAATCAAGGCGGTGCGCTGGAGTTGGCGGTGGTGAATCCGGTCGCCGTCTTCGGACCAGTGCTAGGCAAAGACTATTCCACTTCAATCTTGCTGATCCAGCGGCTGATGGACGGAGCGATGCCGGGCGTCCCGCGCATCTATTTCGGCGCCGTCGATGTGCGCGACGTGGCGTGGATGCACATTGAGTGCATGACCAATCCCGCCGCAAAGAGCCAACGCTTCCTCGCAGTCGCCGGCGACTTCCTATCGATCAAGCAGATCGCGCAAATCCTGAAGCGCCGAATGGGCTCAGCTGCGAAGCGTGTGCCGACGATGCAAATCCCCGATTTCATGGTGCGGATGGCCGCCAAGCGCGACGCCGCGATTGGCTCGATCGTACCGGAACTGGGCAAGCGCAAGAACGGCAGCAACGAGAAGGCGCGACGGCTTCTTGGCTACAAGGCGATCTCCAACGAGGATTGCATCGTTGCAAGCGCCGAAAGCTTGATCAAACTCGGGCTTTTGAAGGACTCGCAGAAAAAGGCGGCGTGAGTGTCGAAATCGGCTGGCGGTGCGCGTCACTGAGGCGTGGGTGACAAAGCCCCAACCAGTCCTTGGAGGGTGCGATGACGCAATATCTGCTTTTGATTTATGCTGAAGAGGCGACATTCGGAGCGATGACGCCCGATCAGCTCTCCGCCGAGATGGGCGCTTACATGGCCTACACGCAGGACATGGCCAAAGCCGGCGTACTCGTCGCTGGTGATGAACTTCACCCGGTCGCCGCAGCAAAAACCGTGCGTGTTTCAGACGGCAAGCGAAAGGTCGTTGATGGCCCGTTTGCCGAAACCAAAGAAGCGCTCGGTGGCTACTACCTCGTGAACGTCGAAACCATCGAAGATGCATTGGCTTGGGCGGCGAAATGTCCGGGCGCGCGTTACGGGAGCATCGAGGTGCGTCCCGTCGTTATGCGTTGAGCCCAGAGGCGACCGCCGAGCGCGTCGCGCGCGAGAGCTACGGGCGTTTGCTCGCAATGCTCGCCGCGCGCACGCGTGACGTGGCTGCGGCGGAAGACGCGCTGGCAGAAGCTTTCGCCGCTGCGCTCTCGGCTTGGCCACGTGGCGTTGTGCCCGACAATCCTGAAGCGTGGTTGTTTGCGGCGGCGAAGCGCAAGCTGATCGATGCTGCGCGGCGCCAGAAGACAGCGCACGCGGGTGAACAGCAAGTCATCCTCGGTATCGAGGAATTGGAAGCTGAGATGACAGCGGCGGATGCACCCGATCGCCGCCTTGGTCTGATGTTCGCGTGCGCGCACCCAACGATAGACGAAAACGCGCGCACCGCGTTGATGCTGCAAGTTGTGCTCGGTTTCTCGGCCGAGCGGATTGCGGCCGCGTTTCTGGTTGAGCCTACAGCGATGAGCCAACGTCTCGTACGCGCGAAGAAGCGCATTCGCGACGGCGGCGTCCGCTTTGAGGTGCCAGCGCCACGTGAGTGGCCCGCACGTCTCAACGCGGTGCTTGATGCGATTTATGCTGCCTACACCGCTGGCTGGAGCGATCCGCTCGGCGCCGATCCCGAGCGGCGTGGTTTGGCGGAGGAGGCGATTTGGCTCGCACGCGTGCTGGCGGCGCAAGTGCGTGACGAACCGGAAGTGCTCGGCCTGCTGTCGCTGATGGTTCATCTCGAGGCGCGACGTCCGGCGCGTCGTGATCGAGACGGTCGTTTCGTTCCGCTGGATGAGCAAGACGTGTCCTTGTGGCGCCGCGATCTCATGTCCGAAGCAGAGGCACTCTTGCGCGGCGCGAGTGAATTCAAACGGCCAGGCCGCTACCAGCTTGAGGCAGCGATTCAATCGGCGCATGCGACGCGCGCCTGGAAGGGCGAGCCAGATTGGGACGCGATCGTGCTGCTCTATGCGGCGCTGTCGGAGCTCACCGGTTCACCGGTTGCGCGTCTTAACTCTGCAGCCGCTATTGCGCGCCGCGACGGCCCGGAACGTGGCCTCGCGGTCGCTGAAGATCTGGCGCTGCTCAATCCGGCGCTCAACGACTATCAACCGTATTGGGCGCTGCGCGCGGATCTATGCGCGCGGCTCGGCCGCAACGAAGCGGCGCGTGTCGCCTACGATGAAGCGATTGAACGCGTGGATGACCGCGCGCTCATCGCGTTCCTAAAGCAGCGCCGCGACGCGCTCGCCTAGTTCGGATACGCGCGTGCGAGTTCGCGTCTCGCTGCATCCAGATCACGCCGAAATGCCGCGTCGGCGTGCATGCGTGCGATAACAGCGGCGGCGAGCGTGCGGCCCGCCTCGATGTCGCTCGGGAAGTGATAACCACAGATCACGCGGCTATCGCCGTAGTCGCGTCCACGCTGCAGGATCGCATCAGCACGCGAGGGGACCAACTCGGCCATCACGAGCGCCCACGCCCATCCACCGGCGCTGTGTCCCGACGGGTACGAGCCGCTCGCTGCAAGACGCTCATCTGGCGCATCGCATTGGATGACGCTCGGATTTTCCAAGAACGGACGGCGGCGCGCGTAAGCATCCTTCGCGGCGCCGATAGGTGGCGAGAGGCCGTTCAACACGTCAGCGAAGACACGGGCTGTGCGCGGCAAGCGCGCCTCTGCGAAGCTGTCCCCAAACACTGGGTTCATGGCGACCCAGGGGCTCCACGGAATATCAGCGCGGGCTTGAGCAAGGCGTTCGGCTGAAACGGTGGGGTGCATCGCCAAGCGATCAGCAGCAGCGCGCGTGGATTCGAGCGTCGGCGCCGGACCGGAGATCGCCGCGCCATCGATGATCGGCGTGGCGTCGACCGCGGGGCGGGTCTGCGCAAACGCCGGCGCGGAGAATGCGAGCGTCGCCGCAACGATAAGAACTTGAAGTTTCAGCATGATCCACCCCTCAGGCGCGGCGCCCAGCCGCCTGTATTCGGGCATAAACGCAAATGTCACAAAAGGGAACGCGGGTGCGGTCGAACCTGGATCGTGTATTCAAATATCTGATGACTTTGCCGCCGCGAAATCCGTCAGATGCTTACGTGCGGTTCAAGAAATCAATGATGATCGACTACGACGCGTGGCGCGAAGGCACGCCATACGACGTCGCTGCGCTTTCCGAGATCACTGACGAGGAGCGCGATCTACTCACGGAAGAATTGTGCGAGAAAAGCTCGCTTGACTGGCGCGATGTTGAGGCGCTGCGGGCGCTCGCAACGCCGCAAGCACTGAAGCGCGTGGGCGTCGCGGCGGATAAGCAAACCGATGGCGGCGGCATCGAGGCGTTCTTCGATGAAGTGGCGCAAGGTTGGACGCCGGACATCGAAGCGCGCTTCATCGAAAAGCTAGAGCGCGTGCAATCGATGACTGGTGCGCTCGATCGGCTCTACGAAATAGCAGAAGCGCATCAAACGCCTGCCGTTGTGGAGCAACTCCTGCGCAATGCGCGCATCCACTCAGATCCGACTGTGCGCTATTCGATGGGCGCGTTCCTATTGGAACTCACCGGCCACACCGACACGCGCTACACCTTCGACGCGAATATCAGGCCGCATTTGCTGGACCTGAACAGCGCTGACTACAAAACATACAGAGCCGCCGTCGCTTGGTTATCAGAGAAAGTTGCTAACCCGCAGCGGAACCCTGGCGCCTAGCGGAACCGTCAATATTGGTGGCGGTTGATCCTGCATCATTCAGGAGACCGATATGGCCAACGCGACCAAAGACGAAATCATCGCGCTCGAGAAGGACTATTGGGATGCGATGAAGCGCAAGGACGGGAAGCGATCCTCACAGCTGTCCGGTAAGGTCTCGCTCACCACGGGCGCGCGTGGTGTGACCAGCATCCCAAAAGAGAAGATGGGCAAGATGACGGAGGAGGGTGACTGGACGTTGGAGTCCTACAAGTTCGAAGACGTTGAAGTCATTACCCCCGCCCCCGATGTCGCGATCATCGCCTACAAAGTGAAGCAAAACGTCACGATGCAAGGCAAGAAGCAAGAGTTTGAAGCCGCCGACATTTCAACTTGGATTCGCGGCGCGGATGGTTGGGAATGTCACGCGCATAGCGAGACTATTCTCCAGGATGGCAAACGCGCCTAAACTCAGCCTCGCGTGAAAGATCAGAGGGCCGCCCTTTTGGGCGGCCCTCTTGTTTTCGCCGAACTCAGCCGCGGCGTGCGGCATCGATCTTGGCGACGTCGATCTTCCTCATTGTCATCATCGCGTCAAACGCGCGCTTCGCTTCCACACCGCCCACGGCCATAGCTTCGTTCAAGGTGCGCGGCGTGATTTGCCAGTTGAGGCCCCATTTGTCCTTGCACCAACCGCACTCGCTCTCGGCGCCACCATTGCCGACAATGGCGTTCCAATATCGATCCGTCTCGGCTTGGTCCTCAGTTTGGATTTGGAACGAGAACGCCTCTGTATGTGGGAACTGCGGCCCGCCGTTGAGACCGATGCAGGGTATGCCGACGACGGTGAACTCCACGACCAGCACGTCGCCTTCTTTTCCATCCGGATAGTCGCCAGGCGCGCGCGAGATCTTACCCACTGAGGTGTTGGGGAATGTTGCGGCGTAGAATTTCGCGGCTTCTTCGGCGTCGCGGTTATACCAGAGGCAGATAGTATTTTTGTTCATGTCTGAGTCCTTCGTGAGCCAACCAGAACTAGCGCCAGGCGAGCGCGTTTCAATTGTCGGGAACGAGATCACGAAATCGTCCTTTGGGCGATTAGGAGAATTGCCAATGTCGATCACCATCACCGCTTTCGCAGATTCACCGGACGAGGGCGCTGGGCTAGCGCGGGATATGATCGTGCGCTGGGCGCTTGAAGAGGTGGGGCAACCTTACGAAGCGCGCCTGGTGCCGTGGGCCGATTTCAAGAAACCGGAGCACCGCCAGCGACAGCCGTTCGGCCAGATACCGACATACGAGGAAGGCGATCTCGTCCTGTTCGAGTCCGGCGCCATCGTACTGCACGTTGCCGAACGCTTTCCTGGCCTCTTTCCCGCCGATGCGAACGCGCGAGCACGCGCAATCACCTGGATGTTCGCGACGGTGAGCGATGTCGAGCCGCTGATTATTCAGCGCGAGGTCATGGAGTATTTGGAGAGCGACAAGAGCTGGGCCGCCGAGCGCATGCCTCTCGTTGAACAACGCATCCGCGACCGTTTCAGTGAACTGTCGGCGCATCTCGGCGGCGCCGATTGGATCGATGGCGATTTCAGCGCGGCGGATGTACTCTTGGTGCAAGCATTGCGCAGGCTCGAAGGACAGGGGCCGTTGATAGAATTTCCGATGCTCGCTGCGTACGTCGAACGCGGCAAGGCGCGACCGGCGTTCAAGCGCGCGTTCGCGGCGCAATTGGCGGTGTTTCAGAAGGCGAATGCCTAGCTCTTTGCCGCGGCGCTGATATGGTCGCCAACGTTTTCGGGGGAGAGGTAAATGTCGTCATTCAAGACGCTTGCGCTGCGCGTGATTGGGGCTTTGTTTTTAGCCAGCATTTTCACGCTGAGCGCGCCAGCGCCGTCAGTCGCGCAATCATCGCGCGCCAGCGGCATGCTGTGCGCCAATGAAGATGGCCGCTGCAACTTCTCCGGATCGTGGTTCGTCCGCTACGGCGCGGGCGATCGTTTCACGGTGCGCTTGCTGACGGACGGCGCCGATTGCACCAACGCCGTGTTTGGCGATCCCACG
>JBEBHI010000143.1:0-9195 GCA_040080935.1 Terricaulis sp. | reverse complement strand
GAGACGCGCGAGGTTTGAAAATCGCCCACTAGTCCGTCGCTTATGGCGTCTCAGACCCGCAATCGTGGAAGAATCTGGATTGGCTGGCGGACAGAGAGGGATTCGAACCCTCGTTAGGCTTGCACCTAAACACGCTTTCCAAGCGTGCGCCTTCAGCCACTCGGCCACCTGTCCGGCGCGCGGTTTATGACCGCCGCCGCCGCCTGGCGCAACCGCTGTAACCGGCCCCCAGGCGCCCGCGTATTCGTCTGCACTAAGCCGCCCGCGCCTTCTCCTCCCCGAGACCCCGCGCCGCCCCTCGCTCAAGGGGTGCGCGCGGCGCGGCGGCGACCTACATTCATCCCAACGCAAACGAGGTTTTCATGGCCCGATCCACAACCATGCCCAACGCCGACCAAATCCTCCCCGGCCGGCCCTCTCCGATCCCGACTTCCGCCACGCATTTCGTCAACGGCAATGCGCTGAAGCCACCGTTCCCGGCAGGGCTTGAGGAAGCCGTGTTCGGTCTGGGCTGTTTCTGGGGCGCCGAGCGCAAGTTCTGGCAAACGCCAGGCGTGTGGAGCACGTCGGCTGGCTATGCCGGCGGCACGACGCCGAACCCAAACTACGAAGAAGTTTGCTCGGGCCGCACCGGTCATACCGAAGTCGTGCGCGTGATCTTCGATCCCAAGCAGATCAGCTACGAACAGCTGCTCAAACTCTTCTTCGAAAATCACGATCCGACCCAAGGGATGCGCCAAGGCGGCGATGTCGGCACGCAGTATCGCTCAGCGATCTATACGACGTCGGACGTGCAAAAGCGCACAGCCGAAGCGGCGTTGAAAGCGTACGACGAGAAATTGCGCGCTGCCGGCTACGGGGCGATCACGACGGAACTTCGTGACGCGCCGGAATTCTTTTACGCCGAAGATTATCACCAGCAGTATCTGGCCAAAAATCCGAACGGCTACTGCGGCATCGGCGGAACTGGCGTCACTTGTCCTATCGGAGTTGGCGTCTCCTAAGGGCAATACCTGCCCTTCCTCAAAGGAAATAAAGTGAAGACGCAATCATCGGCTCTGTGGTAGCAGACGTTACAAGTTAGCGACTCAAACCACAGCGGCCGATGACTTCACGCGCGCGTATCTGTTTAATCGACGATGACATCTTCGTCCGCGACGCGATGGCGTTAGGGCTGGGCGACGCAGGCTATGATGTCGTCACCGCGCCCGGCGCTGCAGCAGGTTTCGACATCGCGAGCCGCGAGACGACACTGCAAGCCATCGTCACCGACATGAACATGCCCGGCACTGGCGGCGCGCAATTCATCCCCGAAGCGCGCGCACGCTGGCCACATCTTCCGATCGTGGCGATCTCAGGCGCTGCGGTGATCGACGGGCGCAACACCGCCGATGTCGCCCGCGAACTCGGCGCCGATGCAACCTTGATCAAGCCGTTTCGCGCGCGCGAACTCGCGGCCGTGATCGAGCGCGCGATCGCTGCGCGCAAAGCTTAAATCTACGTTGAACGAAGCGCGGGTTTAGCCCGGCCAGCGCAGACCGACGCGGCGGCGTTGTTGCAGCGTTTGCTCGGCGCGTTGCAGCGCCCGCAGCGCCACTTCCGCTTGTTGCAGCGAATCTGTTGAACGGAGCGCGTCCATTGCCAGTCGCAGGCGCGATGCGCCTTCTTCCAGCTTGTCGCGCGCGCCTTCGCGTTCGCCAAGCGCCGTCAGCGCACGGCCAATCTCTTGTTGCGCAGCACCCCACGAGATCGGATCGGTCGTGCGATCCACCGCATCGAGATAACGCTGACGCGCATCGAGCGCCTTCGACAGCCACTTGATGTGACCGCCACGTTCGCCGAGGCTCAACGCGCCAGAGGCGAAGTCAGACAGAATATCGAGATAGAGATTTTCGCTGATCTCAACCGGACGCAGCTCGACGAGCTTGTCCAAGCCTTCGACGATCGGCTGCAAGCGCTCCGGCTTATAATCTTGCGGACGGTGCAGAACTGGACGCGCTTTGCGCGCAAGCGCGAATGCCAGTGCGCGTTGCACCGCTTCATCGGGGCGGCCGACTTTCCAGCCGAGCGAGAAATCTTGCACTTCGTGCGTGCGGCCGTAGCCCGGCAGCGTCGTGATGCGCAGCTCGATCTTGCCGAGCATGTTGCGTTTGCCCCAGACGATTACGTCGGCGGCGGAGCGCTCAAGCGCTTCACCAGCTTCAACAGCAATGCGACGGCGCGTTTCAGGATGCGCGCGCGGCGAAACGGTTTTGAGTTTGATCGGGAAGAGATCGACCTGCACGTCCTGCTCGAACGAGAACATGCCGAAATTGTCTTCGATCGCTTCCTTCATCTCCTGGCGCAGCAAGCTGCCGCCGCCTTCGATCTCAGCGATGAGCACCAGCGCGCGGTGATCCTTCGTACGCTTCAGCGCTTGGCCGCGCAGCGCCATGCGCGCCATGCCGCTGGCCTTGCCCATGCCGGTGAGCATCCAGAACGCGGCAACGAGCACGGCAGCGAGGAAGATCGACGAGAAGAACATGAACACGTCGGGCTGCTGCACGAACGCGTCTTGGAACTCACGCGGAAGCAAGCGCATCACGCGTGACGCCAGCTCGGGCGCGATCGCTGCAGATGCTGCAAAATTAACCATTTAGCGTCCGTCAGTCCCCGCGCCGAAGAGATGAGCCATAGCCTGCCGCCGCGCCGCACACAACGGCTTGCGGCGCCTTACGGCGCCACAAGCGCGGTCTCGCCGCAGACAAGAAAAGGCCTAGTGGCCCCGTTGCTTAGCGCCCTCAATAGCTTGATTCACGAGCGCACCCATGTTGCCCAAATCCACCACCTGGACCCCCTCTGGCAGCGCGAACAATTCGGCGCTTTGCGGGCCGCGCTCGACTTTGGTGGTTTCCCACACGACTCGACCGTCATCGGTGGCGCGCAGGAAGATGCCGTCTTCGGTTACGCAGACGGTATCGGTGCCGTCCTGGGCCGTCGTTTTTGTCCACTCCGCACCAGTCTCGCCGGCAACGGTGCAATCACCGGTGCGCGTTGCGTTCTCGGCCAAATCGCCCTGCCATTCGTCCAGCGGATTGTTGAACTGATCGCCGCTGGCGCGCACGGCGATAGTCTGACCGCCCACAGCGGTGATCACGTAGCTATCACCGGAATCGCCATTCGTGATCAAAGTCGCTGGGCCCTCGCCGGTCGTAAACTCCACGCGCGCATTGCGGCCCGAGCGGATCATCACGACTGGACTGTTGTCCTCGCCGTCGGTGACTGTGGCCTCGGCCCGATAAGACGCGGCCGAGGTGTCGGGAAACGCACCGGCGTCGCTCGCGGCCGTTTCAGTCGTTGGAGCCGCAGGATTGCACGCCGCCAAAGCGCAAACTGAAACCAGGGCGAAAACTACACGGCGCATATGCTACCTCTTCCAAACGCGAACGGCCTTGGTAGCAGCGCCGCCTTGCGCTCGATACCCCGCCAAAACCGCTCAGGCCCGTCGGCATTCGTCGCAAAACCAGGTTCCCCGGTCCGCGCGGCGCCCGTTCCCCTTGCTACCGCCTACCCCAACCGTCCAAAATCAATCCAACGCCGCCCGCCCGTTCGGGCCGTTCTCATTTTTGGGGGATCCATGAAAAAGCAGCTTCTAGCCGTTTGCCTTGCCGCGAGCGTGCCCTTGCTCGCCGCCTGCGCCACGACCGGCGCCGAGACCGCAACCACAGCCGGCAACGCCGCCGCTTATCAACAGGCTCAATCC
Organism: Terricaulis sp.; assembly: GCA_040080935.1. GTDB lineage: Bacteria > Pseudomonadota > Alphaproteobacteria > Caulobacterales > Aquidulcibacteraceae > Vitreimonas. The sequence continues at coordinate 5,453 of JBEBHI010000143.1, read as the reverse complement.
GAAGTGACCCGCCTCACCGCTCAAGCCAACCAAGATCCGCTCCTGAAGCCATGGACCGGTCCGCACGGCGGCGTGCCGCCGTGGGATCAAGCGCGCGCTGAACTCGTCGGCCCGGCGCTCGAACTCGGCGTCGCGTTGCAAGAAGCTGAAGTCCAAGTCATCGCCAACAATCCGGCGCGCCCAACGTTCGACAACACCATCGGCGCCATGCAGGATTCCGGACGTCATCTCGATCGCGCCACCACGATCTTCGGCGTGATGACCGACAACATCAGCAACGAGCAGATCCAAGGCGTCGAAGCTGAATGGTCACCGCGTCTCACCGCGGCCTACAACGCCATCACCTTCAACCGCGCGCTCTACGCCCGCATCGACGACCTCTTCCAGCGCCGCACCACGCTTGGCCTCAACCCGCACCAGCTGCGTCTGCTTGAGCGCACGCATGACCAATTCGTGCGCGCCGGCGCCGCCGCTACGCCGGAGCAACAAGCTCGCCTCGGCGCGATCAACGAAGAGCTCTCGACCGACTACGCGGATTTCGGCCGTCGCCTGCTCGCGGACGAAAACACCGCGATCTTCATCACCAACCGGCGCGAACTCGCCGGCCTGCCGCCGAACATCGTTCAGCAGCTTGCCGCCGCCGCGACCGAGCGCGACCACGCCGGCCAGTGGGCGATCGTCAACACGCGCTCCAGCGTCGATCCGTTCCTGCAATTCTCGTCAAACCGCCCACTGCGTGAGCGCGTCTGGACGACATTCAAGAACCGCGGAGACAACGGCGACGCGAACGACACCAACGAAGTCATCGCCAACATTCTACGCCTCCGCGCCGAACGCGCACAAATCCTCGGCTTCCCGACCCACGCTCACCTCCGCATGGCCGACACCATGGCTCTGACGCCGGAGCGTGCGCAGGATCTGATGATGCGCGTATGGCCGGCCGCAGTTGCGCGCGTGCACGAAGAAGTGCGCGACATGCAAGCGATCGCAGATCGCCAGCATGCCAACATCACGATCGAGCCGTGGGACTACAATTACTACGCCGAACAAGTCCGCCGCGATCGCTACAACCTCGATCAGAACGAGCTCCGCCCGTACTTCGAGCTCAACAACATGATCAACGCGTCGATGTATATGGCGCACGAACTCTACGGCCTGTCGTTCCGCGAAATTACCGGCACTGTGCCGGTGTTCGAGCCGAGCGTGCGTGTGTGGGAAGTCACCGATCGTGACGGCTCATACCAAGGCCTCTTCTACGGCGATTACTTCGCCCGCACCGGCAAGCGCTCCGGCGCCTGGATGAACACCTATCGTTCGCACGAAACGTTCACCGGCTCGGAAATCACGCCGATCGCGTCGAACAACAACAACTTCGTGCGCGGCGCCCCGGGCGAACCGGTTCTCATCTCACTCGATGACGCCGAAACGCTCTTCCACGAATTCGGCCACGCCATTCACTATCTGGTCTCGGAAGTCGACTATCCGGGCCTCGGCAACGTGCCGCGCGACTACGTCGAATATCCGAGCCAAGTGCACGAGCACTGGGTGCTGTCGCGTCCGATCCTCGATCAGTTCGCGCGTCACTACCAAACCAACCAGCCGATGCCGCAAGCGCTCGTCGATCGCGTTCACAACGCCGCGACGTTCAACCAAGGCTACGCGACGGTGGAGTATCTCTCCTCCGCGCTCGTCGACATGTCGCTGCACAATCGCGCAACGCCGGTGACGGATGTTGACGCGTTCGAGCGCGAGACGCTGAACTCACTCGGCATGCCGCATGAAATCGCCATGCGTCACCGCCTGCCGCAGTTCGGTCACCTGTTCTCGAGCGACGCCTACTCGGCTGGCTATTACTCGTACCTCTGGTCCGAGACCATGGACGCCGACACCTGGGAAATGTTCGAAGCCACCGGCAACGTGTTCGATCCGACCGTCGCCGCCGGCATGCGCAACATCATCTTGGCGCCGGGCAACATGACCGACCGCGCCGAAGCGTACCGCCAATTCCGCGGCCGCGATCCGGACGTGAACGCCCTGCTCCGCACGCGCGGCTTCCCAACCGACGCACCGCCTGCAGCGCCAGCCACACGCGGCCGCAACTAAGCAGACTACAAACGCACGAAGGGCGCGGACAGCAATGTCCGCGCCCTTTTTGTTTGCTTACTCGAGCCCTGAGCCCGTCGAAGGGCGGCGCCCAAGCGCGCTCAGTGCAGTTCCAAAAAGCTTTTGAACCCACCAAAGATCATGCGCTTGCCGTCAAACACGTTCTTGTATTCATCGCCCTTCATGCGCGCGTCATCCATGACCTTCTTCATCACCACATCGCGCGTTTCGCGATCCTTGTAGGTCACCCACGAGAAGATCACGACTTCATCGTCCTTCGCTTGCACAGCACGCGGGAACGACGTCACGTCGCCATACGGCACATCATCGCCAACGCATTCGACGTAATCGTCTGCGCCATGCTCCTTCCAGACATCACCAGCCTTGCGGGCCATGTCCTTGTAGGCGTCCAGATTCTTCTTCGGCACTGCGAGTACAAAACCGTCGACATAAGGCATGGGAACTCCTCTGGGATTGTTGATCTCCCAGAGGACGTATCGCGCACCGCTCTCCCGACAATGTTTCGCGCAATTTTTCCGCGCTTAGGTCAGCGGAATCTCAGCTTTGTGAAGTTCCACGAATTGGCGGAAGTTGAGCAATTCCGGATTGAGCTTGCGCGCTGTCTCAACATCGCGTGCGCCGCGGAAAGCCGCTTCGAAGTCGCGCTTGAACTGAAACATGTTGCCGAGATCATCAGCGCCCGGAAATCCGTAGTTGCGGAACTCTTCTGGCGACGCCGCATGGTGGCGCACGTTGATGCCCAGCACATCGCTCAAGATCGCCGCCATCTCGGCGCCCGACACGTGTTCGCCTGAAATGCCGATGTGTTTGCCGATGGCGCTCGCGCCTTCCTTGAACACGCCATACGCGCACTTGCCGATGTCTTCGGCCGCGATGCCCGGCAACTTCGCGTCATCCATCGGCAGCGTGAACGTGTAGCCGCCCTGCCCATCAGGCTTGGGGTTCATGCCGAAGCTGACGAGGTTGTCCCAATAGAACGAGGTCAGCAGATACGTCGTCGGCAAGGTCACGAAGAACTTATCCGCCTCGCCCTTCACGTCGAAGTGCGGGACCTTGTAGCGCTTCAGCAGCGTCGGCATCTGATCGCTCTCGAGCGGCACCCATTTGCGCGTGTCCTCCAGCGTCGACCACACCACGTGCTGCACGCCGCCGCGCTGAGCCGCGGCCGCCAGCGTGCGCGCCTCTTCCATCTCGCGCTCGGGCGACATGTGCGCCCAAAAGAACGTGACGCAGTACGCGCCGTGCACGCCGTCGAACGCGCGGTCGATGCTACCAGGATCGGTGAGATCGCCCTGCACCACCTCGGCGCCGAGCGCGGCAAGCGCCTGCGCCGCCGCCGAATTCGGGTCGCGCGTGATCGCCCGCGCCCTGAACAGCCCATCCTTGTCGGCCTGGATCGCGCGCACGAGGCCGCCGCCTTGCGCCCCAGTCGCGCCGGCTACAGCAATGATTTTCTTATCAGACATGCACGTCTCCCTTGGTCAGCCGCCTACATAGAGGTGCGGTAACCACGATTCAGCCCCCATTCAGCCTGCGCGCGCGAGTGTCTCATCGGGAGCACTGAAATGATGCGCAAGTTTATGACCATGTTCGCGGCCGCGGCGTTCGCGCTCGCAGCCCTGACGCCGGTCGAGGCCTCGGCCCAACGCTATCGTCACCACGACCGCGGCGACGCCTATGGCTGCCGCAATGACAATAATTACGGCTGTGAGCGCGATCGCGACCGCCGCCTCGCCCGCAATGGCGGGGGCTATGACCGCGGCTATGGCGACGATTATTACAATCGCGGCGAGTGCTATGACCGCCAAGGCCGCAACCATTGCTACGACCGTCACGACGATGACGACGACGCCGTCGCCGCCGGCGTGATTGGCCTCGTCCTTGGCGCGGTGGTCGCCACCGCCATCGCCAATGGCAACAACAACAGCCGCAACGATGGCTACGACGACCGCTACGACAACCGTGGCTACGACAACGATCGCTACGCCGCGCCGCAGCAACAACAATGCACGCGCCGCGAACGTCAGTGGGATCGCTACGCCAACCGCTACGTCATGGTCGACGTCCCCTGCTAATTTGATCGCCGACTGCTAAGCGGAGGCGTGCCCTGTGGACCACAGGGCGCGCCTTCGCGCATCTGAATGCAGCTCATTCCATAATTTGTTCCGGTTCATGCATTACATTGCATCTCATGCAGTACGTGTGCGATGCGCCGGACGGCGCGACCTGGTTCAGATTTGAGACTGAAGCTGAGGCGGAAGCCGAAGCGGGGCTGATGCGTCACGCGGTCGATAAATACTATCGCCGCCACGAAGGCGCAGCCCGCGAGAGCTATCGGGCGCCCAAAACCGCGGCATCTTTTGAACAAGGTATCGGTCTGAAGGATCACATCGCCAAAGCGATGCCGCTTTTCTTGACCCTCCGCGCGGCCGACGGCGAAGGCCTGGCCACGGCGATGTTGCCGCCCGGCGGGCGCAACCAAGTCAACTTCCGGATCGTCATTGTCGGCCCGGAAAACGCCGATCCGTACGAGGCGTACGAACCAGCGATTGAGGCGCTCGCGCAGCACTTCAATATCGAACTGCCGCGCGAGACCTGCTTTCCTTACGCCTGACGCTTAAGGCTTGCCCGGCGTGCCGCCGGCGCCCGCTGGCGCGTTCGTTCCCGCTGGCGCTTGCGGCGCTGGCGTGTTCGTGGCCGCTTGCGGCGTGTCGCTGATAACGCGGAAGCCCGCATAGCAAGGCGAACGCGTGCACGCCTGCATCAACAAACGCACCATGTACTGGCCGTTCGCTTCCGGGCGGTACGTCGCGATCGGAAAATCGTCCGGCAGCATGTCGTTGGCGACAACGCCGCCCGTCGTCATGCTGATCAGCTCGATATCGACGTTAGTGCAATCGCCGTCACACGCGCCGATAAAGCCGTATTGCTGACCGGCGACCAGATCCACGACCACGCGGTGATCGTGCCCAGGCTGCATCGGAATGATCGTGTCGTTGCCGACCGTGTTTGAGCCCGCCGCGAACTGGTTCTGCGTCGCGCCCAGGAACTGACCAATCTGCGCGATCAGCTGCTGGCGTACTTCGTCGGTGACAGTGGTTTGTTCAGTCGGCGAGCCCGGCGACTGCGTCGACGGCGGCGTCGCGCCCGCCTGCACTTGCGGCAACGCCGGACCATCCGCACCGGCCCCGCAAGCCGCGAGCATACAAGCCGCCGCAGCGGCGATCAGAAACTGACGCATGAAATTCCCTCCTCCGTTCGCGAAACCGCCTAACCTTGGCGGACGCCACTGTCCACGTGTGCCGCACCCCCAAACCGGGGGCTGTGCC
>JBEBHI010000277.1:0-2420 GCA_040080935.1 Terricaulis sp. | reverse complement strand
CGCCGCCTTGGCGTTGGCGTTGTCCATTGCACAGGGCGTGCTCGGCATACTCTATGCCAATAGCGAAGCGCGCGCTGCTGGGGCCGCGGCTTTGGCGCAAGCCACTGCATTCAGCTGCGCGCTCGCGTTTGCTTGCCTGATCACACTCTTCTTGCAGTCTGACTTTACGGTCGCAGTCGTCGCTGCGAACTCGCATGTTGATAAGCCGTTGATCTACAAGATCGCTGGCGCGTGGGGAAACCACGAAGGCTCGATGCTGCTCTGGTGTCTTGTGTCGGCATCGTTCGGTGCGATCTTCGCGACCTTGCGTGGCAAACAGTCGCTTGGGCTGTGGTCGCGAACGATTGGCGTGCAGGGTTTGGTCACCGCCGGGGCGCTAATCTACACGCTGTTTTTGTCCAACCCGTTCGCGCGTCTCGATCCTGCGCCCATGATCGGCAGCGGGCTCAATCCGCTTCTGCAAGACCCCGCGCTCGCAGCGCATCCGCCGCTGCTCTATTTTGGCTATGTCGGCATGAGCCTGCCGTTCTCGTTGGCGCTCGCCGCGCTCATCGAAGGCCGCGCCGACCAAGCTTGGGCGCGCGCGCTACGCCCATGGACTCTGATCGCCTGGACATGCCTTACACTTGGCATCGGGCTTGGCTCTTATTGGGCGTATTACGAACTCGGCTGGGGCGGCTGGTGGTTTTGGGACCCAGTTGAGAACGCGAGCTTCATGCCCTGGCTTGTCGCCGCCGCGCTCGTGCATTCCGCCATCGTCACCGAGCGCCGTGGTTCGCTTGCGAGCTGGACGATCTTGCTTGCTATTATGGGCTTTGGTTTGGCGTTGCTGGGCACGTTCCTCGTGCGCTCCGGCGTTCTGACTTCGGTCCATGCGTTCGCCGTCGATCCCCAGCGCGGCATTGCCGTACTCATCTTGCTTGGCGTTGCGCTTGGTGCGGGGTTCGGACTCTACGCATGGCGTGCGCCCAAACTGGCGCAACCTTCAGGCTTTGCAGCTGTCAGCCGCGAAAGCATGTTGGTTTGGAATAATTTCGGGCTCGCAGTCGCCGCTGGCGTCGTGTTGATCGGCACGATCTATCCGATGCTCGTCGAGGCATTCGGCGGCGGATTGATTTCGGTTGGGCCGCCTTTCTTCAATGCGACCGTCGTGCCGTTGCTGGCGATGTTATTCGTGCTGTTGCCGCTTGGACCAATGTTGACCTGGCGTGTCGGCGACATGCGCGCTGCACTTCTCAAACTCGCTCCGGCCGTGGTTCTCGCGCTCGCAACGCTCGTTATTGCGCTTGTTGCAACGCAGTGGCGCGCTGTGCCGGCGTTGGGACTGATGCTTGGCGTTTGGCTCGTGGCCGGCGGGCTCATTTACCTCTGGACGCGCGTGCAGCGTGGCGCCGGAAAATTCTCGGCCAAGGTCGCGATTTTGCCGCTTGCTGTGTGGTCGATGAGCCTCGCGCACGTTGGCGCGGGCGTGTTGACGCTTGGCGCGGTGGCTGAGACAGCGTTCAAGTCCGAACGCGCCGTGGCGCTCGCGCCAGGCGAGGGCACACTGTTCGCTGGAAGGCATGTGATGTTGCTGGATGTTGGCAGCGTTGAAGGACCGAACTATTCGGCCACGCGTGCAAACTTCCGTGTTGACGAAACAAACGGCAGCGCCCGCAGCGTCTCCGCCGAGCGCCGCTACTTCCCGACATCGCCGATGCCGACAACAGAGGTCGGCATCCTAAGCGCGCTCGACGGCGATCTCTATTTCGCGCTGGGCGAACAAGTGCGCGGCAGCGAGGGTGCGTGGACTGTGCGCCTCTATCATAACCCGCTGGTGCACTTCATTTTCATTGGTGTCATTATGATGGGCCTCGGCGGCGCGCTGAGCCTGACCGCGCTCGCGCGCAAACGAGGCGGTGCATCATGAACATCGCCGCACTGCTCCTGGCGACCGTCGCGCCTGCCACGCTTGGCGATCCCGCCCAAGAGGCGCGAGCCCAATCACTCGAGAGCGAGATCCGTTGCGTGCAGTGCGAGAACGAGCCGATCGCGCAATCCACGGCGGAGATCGCCGCGGATATGCGCACGCTTGTCCGCGAACGCGTCGCCGCCGGTGATAGCGACGCCGAAATCCGCGCCTTCTTCCGCCGACGCTACGGCGACTTCGTGCTGTTCCGGCCGCCGTTCGACGCCCGCACTTGGGCGCTTTGGGCGGCGCCCCTCTTGCTGGGCGGCGCTGGTCTTGCCGCGATCCTGGCTGGGCGGCGGAGACGAAGGGCCGCAGCAGTGGATTTCGCCCCCGAGGAGGGGGAGAGGTAAAGGTCGCGAGAACCATGCTGTTCGTCGCGCAAGTTGCTGAATGTCCTAAAAAAGCCGCCGGGTTCGGCCCCAATCCATCCCAACTTCGCCCCAAACCACCCGTAACCGACGGGTGATGG
>JBEBHI010000276.1:0-2421 GCA_040080935.1 Terricaulis sp. | reverse complement strand
GGCGCATCGGCCATGAGGTCTATTCTCCAGTGAAGCGAATGTGATGTAGCCGTCCCGGTCCCGCGGAGCACCGATTTTTCGGGCTCAACATGGGCCGGGCCTCAAATTCGAGAGGCTTCTATGGGGGAACGGCGGTTCACGGTCACGTGTTGGGCTGTAACACCACGCCCCGCGGAACGCCACATGCATTGCCCCCCCTCTGCCATTGATTGCGGCGTCCCAGAGGTTTACATGCCGCGCCTTCCTGAGAGACTTGCTCGTCAAACCATGACCACCGCGTACGATTTCAGCTTCGCCAAACTCGATGAGCCGGGTGAAGTGAAACTTGCCGACTATGCCGGCAAAGCGATCCTCGTGGTGAACGTTGCAAGCGCCTGCGGCTTCACCTCGCAATACCGCGATCTCGAAGCGCTCTACGAAGCCAAGGTCGGCAAAGGCCTCGTCATCATCGGCGTGCCTTGCAACGATTTCGGCCATCAAGAGCCAGGCGAAGCGCGCGAGATCCGCGAGTTTTGCGACACCTCGTATCACGTCACCTTCCCGATGACCGCGAAAGCTGAGATCAGCTCACGCGAACGCCGTCACCCATTCTACCAATGGGTTGCGGAAGAGCTCGGCGAGAGTGCGCTGCCACGTTGGAACTTCCACAAATACCTGATCGGCAAAAACGGCGAACTCGTCGGCGCCTACGGCTCAAAAACCGCGCCACTCGCCCCCGACATGCTCGAAGCCATCAAAGGCGCGATCTGCGCCGGCCAGTAGCGTGCGGCGCCTAGTGCGCCATCGCTGCTTCATCGAGCTTCGGCGGCGGACCGCCAGCGCCCATGCCCATCTTCGGGCGCGGCCGCAGCAACAGCATCGCAAACGCCGACAAGCTGATCACGACCGCCAACATCAAGAACTGATCGTTGAACGTCATCACCAACGCTTCGCGATCCAGTAGCGCAGCGTAGCGCATCAACGCTTGGCGTTCGGGGTCTGCCGCGCCCGCCTGTTCAAGATAGACCTGCATGCCGGCAATCATGCCAGCAACGTGCGGGTTGTTCGGATCGACGGCTGAATAAAGCTCCTGCCGGTGCAGCGCGAACGAATGCGCCTGCACGGTCGCCAACGCCGCAATGCCAAACGCACCGCCCAGATTGCGGAACGTGTTGAACAGCCCAGCGCCCGAATGCACCAGATGCGGCGGCAATGACTGCAAAGCCGGCTGCATCACCGAGTTGAACGTCATCATCAGGCCGAACGCGCGCAGCACTTGTGGCAGCGCCATTTCCCAGAAGCCCGCTTCCGCGGTGAGGTGCGCCTGCACCCAACACGAGAGCCCGACGAGCAAGAACCCAAGAATGCCGAGCGGCCGCGTATCGCTCATCCTACGCCCGATTTGTCCGATGATCGGCGCAGTCAAGAACATCACCGCGCCCTGCACGAACATCGTGTGGCCGATCTGGAGCGCGCTATAGCCACGCACCGATCCAAGGAAGAGCGGCGTCAAGAACACCGAAGTAAACAGCCCAAGCCCAAGGATGAAACCAAGGCACGCGCCGATCGCAAACGTCGGAGAACTAAACGGCTTCAAGTCCACAATGGGCGTTTCAGCCCTAAACGCGCGATAGAAGAAGAGCACCGCGCCGGCTAACGACACCAAGGCCCACATCGTCACTTCGCTAGACGCAAACCACTCGTTCGCCGGCCCCTCTTCAAGCGTGTACTCAGCCGCGCCTAAGAACATGGCGAGCCCCAGCAGACCGATCAGATCGATCTTTTTCAAAAGATCAAACTGCGGTTTGCCTAACGAGCCCATCGTATTCCAGATGATGATCGTGATCAGAATGCCCGGCACGACGTTCACCCAGAACAACGCGCGCCAGCCCAGCGTCTCGGCAACGATGCCGCCAATCGTCGGCCCGAGCGACGGCGCAAGCGTAATCACCATCCCCATCATCGCGCCGGTCATCGGCTGCAGACGCTGCGGGAAGACGAGGTAAAGCGTCGCCATCACGGTTGGGATCATCGCCGCGCCAGAGAAACCCTGCAGCGCGCGGAAGACGATCAGCGAGCTAATGTCCCATGAAAATGCGCACAGCAAACTCGAAAACGAAAACGCGAGCGCGGAGATGCAGAACAGCAGTCGCGTCCCCAGCGCGCGACCCAAGAAGCCCGACAACGGAATGCCGATGACTTCCGCGATCAAATACGAAGTCTGCACCCAGCTGATTTCGTCGCGGCTGGCGCTGACGCCCGCCTGAATCGAGCCGATGGCGCTTGCGACGATTTGGATATCCAGAATCGCCATGAACTGCCCGACGACCATGGCGATAAAGCCGACCCAAATGTAGAGCGGCGGTGAATCGTCTGGCTTGGCCGCGAGAGCGGCGTCGCTCATTCGCGTGTGTCCACCGTGACGCTTGCAGAGAGGCCAGG
>JBEBHI010000275.1:0-2435 GCA_040080935.1 Terricaulis sp. | reverse complement strand
CCGCTGGCGCCGCCCCGGCCGCCGCCGCTGAAGAGAAGACCGACTTCACGGTCCAACTCACCAGCGCTGGCGACAAGAAGATCGAAGTCATCAAGGAAGTCCGCGCGATCACGGGTCTCGGCCTGAAGGAAGCCAAGGACCTCGTTGAAGGCGCACCGAAGCCGGTGAAGGAAGGCGTGAACAAGGCTGATGCCGAAAAGTTCAAGGCCCAACTTGAAAAGGCCGGCGCGAAGGTCGATCTGAAGTAACTCGCAGACAACAGACGGAAGCAGGGGCCCGCAATGGCCCCCGCTTCTGTCATTGCGTGCCTCTGAGGCGCGCCGGAACGTCTCCCGCCCGGGATGTTCCGTAGCTGGGTCGGGTTCGTGAGCCGAAGACGGTTCGCGGAGCTAGGGCGGAAGAGGCGGCTCATGTGCCGCGCTTGGCGAACCTAGTGGCCGGGGTTCGCACACGAGCGCAGCGCGCATTGGGAAGAACAGATGGCTCTGTCCTACACCGGTAAGAAGCGTATTCGTAAGTCGTTCGGGAAGATCCCGGAAGCAGGTTCGATGCCGAACCTGATCGAGGTGCAAAAGAGCTCCTACGATCAATTCCTGCAAAAAGACGCTCACTCGTATGAGCGCATTGAAGAGGGCCTGCAGGCCGTTTTCAAGTCCGTATTCCCAATCCGCGATTTCTCGGATCGCGCGGTGCTGGAATACGTGTCGTATGAATTCGAGACGCCGAAGTTCGACGTCGAAGAGTGCCAACAGCGCGACATGACCTACGCGGCTCCCTTGAAGGTGAAGCTGCGCCTCATCGTCTTTGAAACGGACGAAGAGACGGGCGCGAAGTCGGTCAAGGACATCAAAGAACAAGACGTCTATCTCGGCGATATCCCGCTAATGACGGACAAGGGTACGTTCGTCGTGAACGGCACCGAGCGCGTGATCGTGTCTCAGATGCACCGTTCGCCGGGCGTGTTCTTCGACCACGACAAGGGCAAGACGCACGCTTCGGGCAAGCTCTTGTTCGCTGCGCGCGTGATCCCGTACCGCGGCTCGTGGCTCGACTTCGAGTTCGACGCCAAAGACATCATGTTCGTCCGCATCGACCGTAAGCGTAAGCTGCCGGCGACCACGCTGCTTTACGCGCTCGGCATGTCGAGCGAGCAAATCCTTTCGACGTTCTACCAAACGTCGATCTACAAGCGCGTGAAAGCGGGCTGGACGACGAAGTACCGTGCCGAACGCTGGCGCGGTGTGAAGCCGACCTACGATCTCGTCGACGCGAAGACCGGCAAGGTCGTCGCTGAAGCCGGCAAGAAAATCTCGGCCCGCAACGCCAACAAGCTCGTCGAAGATGGCGTCGTGGACATCCAAGTCCCGTCGGAAGATCTGTTCGATCGCTACATCGCCGAAGACATCGTCAACCCGGAAACGGGCGAGATCTTCGTCGAAGCCGGCGACGCGCTTAGCGAAAACGTGCTCGCGACGCTGATCGAAGCTGGCATCCACGACCTGCCGATCCTGGACATCGATCCGGCGACGGTTGGCCCGTACATCCGCAGCACGCTGAAGCTCGATAAGAACGAGAACCGCGAACAAGCGCTGTTCGACATCTATCGCGTCATGCGTCCGGGTGAGCCGCCGACGATCGACACGGCTGAAGTGCTGTTCAACGGCCTCTTCTCCGATGGCGAACGTTACGATCTTTCCGCGGTCGGTCGCGTGAAGATGAACATGCGCCTCGGCCTCGACACGGACGACACCGTCCGCGTTCTGCGTCTGGAAGACATCCTGGAAGTGCTGAAGACGCTGACCGACCTGCGCGATGGCCGCGGCGAAGTCGACGACATCGACAACCTCGGCAATCGCCGTGTGCGTTCGGTCGGCGAGCTGATGGAAAATCAGTATCGCATCGGCTTGCTGCGCATGGAGCGCGCGATCAAGGAACGTATGTCGTCCGTCGACATCGAAACCGTGATGCCGCATGACCTGATCAACGCGAAGCCGGCGGCCGCTGCCGTGCGCGAGTTCTTCGGTTCGTCGCAGCTCTCGCAGTTCATGGACCAAACCAACCCGCTCTCCGAGATCACGCACAAGCGTCGTCTCTCGGCGCTTGGCCCGGGCGGTCTGACGCGCGAACGCGCGGGCTTCGAAGTCCGCGACGTGCACCCGACGCACTATGGCCGTATCTGCCCGATCGAAACGCCGGAAGGCCCGAACATCGGTCTGATCAACTCGCTGGCGACGCACGCGCGCGTCAACAAGTACGGCTTCATCGAGAGCCCGTACCGCAAGGTCTCGCACGGCAAGCCGTCGAAAGAGATCGTCTATCTCTCGGCGATGGAAGAGGCCAAGCACAAGATCGCGCAGGCCAACGCCATCATCGACGAGAAGGGCAACCTCACCGAAGATCTCGTGCAAGCACGCGAGAACGGCGAAGCGCAACTC
>JBEBHI010000274.1:0-2440 GCA_040080935.1 Terricaulis sp. | reverse complement strand
GTGAAGACGACGGCTGAACTCGTCGGCAAACTCAAAGAAGCGGGAGTGATCTAAGATGGCCGTTCTCGTTATTGCTGAGCACGACAATGCTTCCGTGAAGGACGCAACCAACAAAGTGGTCACCGCCGCGAAGGCGATGGGCGCCGATGTGGACGTGCTGGTCGCTGGTTCGAACGCGGGCGGCGCTGCTGCCGCTGCCGCGAAAATCGATGGCGTCCGCAAAGTGCTGCACGCCGATGGCGCGACGTTGGCCAAGCAAATGGCTGAGCCGCTGGAAGCCCTGATCGTGCCGCTCGCGGCGAACTATGACGCGATCCTCTTCCCCGCCTCCACCACCGGCAAGAACGCTGCGCCGCGCGTGGCGGCGAAGCTGGACGTGATGCAAGTGTCTGGCGTTATCGGCGTTGAAGGCCCGGACACGTTCGTGCGCCCGATCTATGCGGGCAACGCGATCATCACAGTGCAGGACTCGCAGCCGAAGAAGGTGCTGGTTGTGCAGCCGACGGCATTCAAAGCCGCGGGCAATGGCGGCAACGCTTCGGTTGAGACGACGGCTGCCCCGGCTGGCCCGTTCAAGTCGGCATTCGTCAGCGAAGAGATGGCGAAGTCGGATCGTCCGGAACTGACGGCTGCGAAGCGCATCGTCTCGGGCGGCCGCGCGCTTGGTTCGAGCGAAGAGTTCCACAAAGTGCTTGAGCCACTGGCCGACAAGCTCGGCGCAGCTGTCGGCGCCTCGCGCGCTGCGGTCGACGCTGGCTACGCACCGAACGATTACCAAGTCGGCCAAACTGGCAAAGTCGTCGCGCCGGAGCTTTACGTCGCCATCGGCATTTCGGGCGCCATCCAGCATTTGGCCGGCATGAAGGACTCGAAGGTCATCGTCGCCATCAACAAGGATGAAGACGCACCGATCTTCCAAGTCGCCGATTACGGCTTGGTTGCGGACTATAAAACTGCGGTCCCAGAGCTGATGGAAGAGCTGACCAAGGCAGGCGTTTGATCGGCGGAATACTGCTGCTGATCGTCGGTGGGATGGTCGCAACCGTCGCGCTGACGTTCCTGGCGATCCTCGCATTGGCCCTGCTGCAGGGTCGAAAGTCCTGCGAGCAATGCGGGATGCGCCTGCCGATGATCCGCAAGCCCACCAACTCACTGACAGCATTGATCGGTGGTTGGACGTGCAAAGGGTGCGGGGCCGAACTCGATGCAGACGGCCGTTTGTGGCCGCCAGGCACAGACTTGGGCCCTGGGGCGAATGATCCCGACTGAGCCGCTGCAGGTTGATGCCCCTTGCGCCAGCCGCTTCGCCATGCTGCACTGCAACAACAATTGCAATTCAGCGGCGCGTAAGCGCCTATGACGGTCAAGATGAGCAAGATTTCCACGGTCGGCGTCGTAGGCGCCGGGCAAATGGGTAATGGCATCGCGCACGTGTGCGCGCTGGGCGGCTATGACGTGCTGATCAACGATGCGGATCCTTCCCGTATCGACTCCGCGATCCAGACCATCACTAAAAACCTGACGCGCCAAGTCCAACGCGGCATCATCAAGCAAGCTGACATGGATGGCGCCCTGAAGCGCACCAAGGGCGCCGCTAAAATGAGCGATCTCGCGGCGTGCGACATCGTCATCGAGTCGATCGTCGAGCAGGACGAAGCGAAGCGCAAAGTGTTCAGCGATCTGAAAGCGGTGCTACGCCCGGACGCGATCCTTGCCTCCAACACGTCCTCGATCTCGATCACACGCCTCGCAGCGGCGACAGATCGCTCTGATAAATTCATCGGGCTTCACTTCATGAACCCGGCGCCGGTAATGGAGGTTGTCGAAATCATTCGCGGCCTCGGCACCAGCCAAGAAACGTACGACACTTCGGTCGCGTTCATTCAAAGCCTCGGCAAGAACATCGCCAACGCCGAGGACTTCCCTGCCTTCATCGTGAACCGCGTTCTGATCCCGATGATCAACGAGGCCGTCTACACGCTGTACGAAGGCGTCGGCTCGGTTGAAGCGATCGACAAGGCGATGAAGCTTGGCGCACACCATCCGATGGGCCCGCTTGAGCTTGCCGACTTTATCGGGCTCGATACCTGCCTCGCCATTATGCAAGTGCTGTACGAAGGCCTTGCGGACTCCAAGTATCGCCCGTGCCCGCTTCTCGTAAAATATGTCGAAGCAGGCTGGCTTGGCCGCAAAACCCAACGCGGCTTCTACGACTACCGGACCGATCCCCCGACGCCGACGCGCTAAAGCCGTCGGTGTTTTGATTCAGTGAGCAATCAAGGTGCGCGGGAGCGCGGGCGTTCTGCCTGCGCTCCCGACGCGATGCGCCTCACAGCACGAAATTGGCCATCAAGACCGCGCCTTGAGCCACGTACGCCACAACGGCGATGGCAAAGGCGCTGCCGATTGCGAGCTCGAGCAGCGAAATAGCAGTGCGCAT
>JBEBHI010000142.1:0-9305 GCA_040080935.1 Terricaulis sp. | reverse complement strand
TGACCGGTGCAGGTTATGCCTCCGCCACCAAGGCCACGCGGATGCTGCTGCAATCGGCGGCGCTGGGCCTCGGCGCCTTCCTCGCCGTCGAACGCCAAATCTCGCCCGGCGCTATCATCGCCGCGACCATTCTAACCGCGCGGGCTTTCGCGCCTGTTGAGCAGATCGTCGGCGGGTGGCGCCAGATCGGCTTGGCGTTCACATCGTATAAAGCGCTGCGCAAACTGTTCGCCAACGCGTCGTCGACCAGCGAACGCACGCCGCTGCCGACGCCGAAGGGCAAGCTTGAGGTAGAGGGCGTGACCGCCACCGCGCCAGACGGACGCACGGTCGCTCTGCACGGCGCTACATTCGCGGTGAATCCTGGCGACGCGGTTGGTGTCATCGGCCCAAGCGGCGCCGGCAAGACGACGCTGGCGCGTGTGCTGGCAAACGCCGCAGTGGCGCGCGTTGGCGCGGTGCGCCTGGATGGCGCGCGTTATGCCGATTGGGATGAAGAGGCGCTGGCGCGCCACATTGGTTACTTGCCGCAGCGCATTGAATTGTTCGACGGCACGGTTGCCGACAACATTTCCACCTTCGCCCCAAAGGGTGGCGAGAACAGCGAGTCCATTGGCGAGAAGGTTGTCGCCGCCGCCATTCAAGCCGGCGCCCACGAACTGATCCTCCGGTTGCCCAAGGGCTACGAAACTGAATTGGGCCCATCGGGCTCGGGCATCTCGCCTGGACAAGCGCAGCGTATCGCGCTGGCGCGCGCACTTTATGACGATCCATGCCTTGTCGTGCTCGACGAGCCCAACTCACACTTGGACGGCGAAGGTGAAGCGGCGCTGACCGCTGCTATCCAAGCCATCCGTGCGCGGGGCGGCGTCGCCATCGTGATTGCGCACCGCGCCGGCATCATCAACGCGGTGGACAAGCTGATTTTCATGCGCGACGCGCGCATCGTTGAATATGGGCCGCGGCAGGCCGTGCTCGCAAAGTTGCAGGCGCAGGCAGCGGCCTTGGCGCCGGCCCCAGCTGGAGGTGTTCCGTCATGAAAATGGAGCCCCCGCCTACCGACTACGCCGAACTGATGAACGACAACCCCTGGCGCGAAGGCCGCATGGGTGTGGTTGTGCTCGCGATCTTCTTTGGCGTGTTCGGGTTGTGGGCGGCATTCGCACCGCTCGACGCTGGCGTCGTTGCGGTTGGCGAAGTCATCGTCTCGGGCAATCGCCAAGTTGTGCAGCACCGTGAGGGCGGCGTGATTTCTCGTGTCGCCGTGGCCGAAGGCGATCATGTGCAGCAGGGTCAGATCCTGATTGAGCTTTCGGCCGTTGAGCTTGCCGCGCAGGAGCGCGCGCTCGCTGGCCAAGCGATCGAACTGGAAGCGTCGCGTGAGCGCCTGCTGGCTGAGGCGTCGCGTAGCGATCAAGTGCAGCGTCCCGCCAGCTGGGACTCGTTGCCGCCGGAATACGTTGAGCTCGCCGATGGGATCCTCGCGCGTCACCAAGATGAGCTTCGTGCCCGCCGCTCTGCGGTCTGGGCGCAGACAGGCGTGCAGGGCGAGCGTCAGGGGCAATTGAGCGCCCGTATCGCCGGCTATCAGGAGCAGATCGTTGCGATCGATAGGCAGAGCGCGCTGATTGGTGAGGAGCTCGAAGGCTTGCGCACGCTCGCGCAAGAAGGCTTCGCCGCCGAAACACGGGTTCGCAGTGTTGAGCGCGCACAGTCTGAGCTGATCGGCCGTCGCGCCGAACTGCAGGGCCTCATTGAACAATCACGTGGCGGCATCGGCGAAGCGCGGATGCAATCGGTTTCGATCCGTGAAGATCGGGCTCAGCTGATCGCGCAAGAACTTCGTGTGACTGAAACCCAACTCGGCGAACTCACCCCGCGTCTCCACGCGGTGCGTACGCAACTGGAAGCCTCGCGTGTCCGCGCGCCCGCTGCCGGTGTTGTCGTTGGTCTGTCGTTCTTCAACGAGGGCGCCGTGATTGGACCGGGTGAACACATCCTTGAGATCGTGCCGGACGAACAGGACATGGTCATGCGTGTTCACATCCGTCCGCTGGACGCTGACAACGTTGCCGTCGGGCAAGCTGTCAATGTGCGCCTCGCTGCGTTCGAAGGCCGGCAAATGCCTTACCTTCGGGGCGCCGTGAGCCGTATCTCCGCGGACCGCTTCGAAGATGAGCGCAGCGGTGCGCATTACTTCGTCGCCGAGGTTCGCGCGCCGAGCTCCGAACTGCAGCGTCTATCCGACGCTATGGGCGGTCGTGATCTGCGTCTGTCGCCGGGTCTTCCAGTCGAAGTCGTGATCCCGCTCCGCAAGCGCACGGCCCTGCAATATTTGCTCGAGCCCCTGAGCCAGGCGGTTTGGCGCTCCTTCAGAGAGAACTGATCATGCGCCGGGTGCGTGACCTCATTTCAGTGTTCGCGATCGTCGCGCTGGCTACACCCCCGGTGTGGGCGCAGACGCCAGCCCAGTCGTCCGATGCGCCGACGTTCCAGTCGGAAGCCGTCAACGCAATCTCGACCAATCCCTCATTGGCCGCGGAGCGTTCGCGCGTGCGGGCTGTTCGCCAAGCTCTGCCGCAAGCCTGGGCGGAAATGCTCCCGCAAGTCACGGTCGATGCGAGCGCGATTGAACAGGACAGCTCGGAAGACGAGTTCCTGCCGGCCTTCACCATCCGTGAGCAGCCGGAATATTGGATCGCATCAGTCCGGTCATCGACGTTGCTTTTCGGCTCTGGCCGGGTGCTCGCGTCGACGCGTCAAGCACGGGCGCAGATTGCTTCCGCCGTCGCGCTCTATCAGGAGGCGGTGCAGAACGTCGCGTTAGAATTTACGCAGGCCTATGCCGAGACGATCTATTCGCGTGAGGCTTTGGCCGCTCAGCAAGAGTCGCTGGCTAATCTGGAAGAACAAGTGCGCTTCGCGCGCGCCAACCAACGCGAGGGCTTCCTCACCCGAACGGATGTGGCGCAGGCCGAAGCGCGTGTCGCACAATCGCGTGCCGACGTAGCGCGCGCCCGCGCTGCGGTGGTTGAAGCCATGCAACTCTATACGCGCGTGGCTGGTCATCCGCCTGGCGAATTGCCGGCGCCACCGGCGCTTGAGGGTTTGCCCGCCAATGTCGACGATGCGTTGGCGTATGCAGAAGACGAGCACCCTGCGCTTGTTGCGGCCGCCGCCGAGATCGCTGGCGCCAATGCCGCAGTGGACCTTGCCGCATCCGGCGGTCGTCTGCGGCTCTTCCTCGACTCCACGAACTCGACGTTCGACGCGATCGGCGGCGCTCAGGATTTCAGTCAGGAATTCGAGAGCACAGTGTCGGTGCGGGTGTTCGTGCCGTTGTTTTCCGGCGGCGCCAATGGCTCGCGGACGCGCCAACAACGTTATGTCCGTGACGCCGCCCGGTATTCTTTGATCGACGCGCAACGGCGTGTTCGTCAGCGTGTGAACGTCGCGTGGTCGCAGCGCGAGTCCGGGCTAGTGCGCTTGGAGGCGTCGCGCGCACGGCTTGAGGCAGCGGAGCTTGCGAACCGCGGTACGCGCCGTGAGCAGCAATTTGGGCAACGGTCGATGATCGATGTGTTGAACCAAGAGCAAGAGTGGCTCAGCGCTCGCGTTGCAGTTGCTGAGGCCGAACGTGATTTGGTGATCGCCGAGCGCGTGCTTGCGTCGTCGATCGGCATTATCGCGCCATTGCTTGGGCTGGAGCGGGTCGCTAATCCACGCCGTGAACGCAGACCTGGGCCGGTGATCCGTGAAAACGATGACATGTGGTGAGTGGCCGTCTCGCCGGCTTGTGTTGGCGGGAGGTTTAGCGACGCTTGGCACCGCGGCGTGTACGCCGGCGCCGACGAATGAATTCTCCGGCCTTGGGCGCGGCATCGACAATCTGGTGCTCAATAGTTCTTCTGGTGAGGATGTGCGCTGGCGTTCGCTTAACGGCGCGCCGCGCGCGCTCTTCTTTGGGTTCACGAATTGCCCGGTGATTTGCCCGGTTACGATTTATGAGCTGACGGCGGCGGCTGAACGCTTGGGCGCTGTCGCGGAGGACTTGCGGATTGATTTCGTCACCGTCGATCCCGAGCGCGATACGCCGGAACGCATGCGAGAATACTTCTCCGGTTTCGGTCCGAAAGTAACTGGGTTCACTGGCGCGGAAGATGCGCTGGGGCGTTTGCGGACAGCGTTCGAGATCACGGCCCGGCGCGTGCCGCTTGAGCACGGCGACTATACGATGGATCACACCGCGACTGTGTTTTTGCGCAATCGCGCCGGTCGGGTCGAAGACGTGATCGCATATGGTTCGGAGCAGGACGTGATCGACGCCCGATTGAACACGCTGCTCAACGCGTAATCGCGGCCAAGATTTGCGCGCCGATCCAGAACAGGCCCGCCCACAACAGCAACGAGACAACGACCGCGGCGGCTAGGCCAACGCCGGAAACGCGTTGCGCCGCCGGTGGCGCCTTGGTGCGCTCGGGCTCAGTTGTGCTGACCAGAAGATAGAGATGTCGCGCCGTGTTGTTCGACACGTTGTCCTCGTCCCGCCGGGGGCTCAAACCGGCTAGGTGACTACGATCAAATCGGAAATTTATTCCGAAGGCGCTGCAGTTTCGCTGTCCAATCGTCGCCAACCGACAAGATCGAGCTGCACAGCTGTCACAGCTCCGTCATGTGCGCGAATTTGGCCGCTCAGACGGTAGAGTTGAACCTCGAACCCAGGTGGATTGACGCTTTGGTGCATGCCCGAGACCGGCGCGCTGGTCCAATTCAGGGTCGTGCGACCACCGAGGTCGCGCTGTCCTGATGGGGTGAGCATCGGATTGACCTCACGTAACAACGACAACGCGTTCTGGACGGCGGTGGTCTGCGTGTGGGTCTCAGCCAATCGGGCCTGGCTCCGCGCCAATTGTGTTTGCAGCGCAGCGATCGGGACGAGCGCGATCCCGATGATCGCCACAGCGGCGATCACTTCGAGCGTGCTGAAGCCGGTTTCGAGGCGGTTCTTCACGAGACCGCCGCCCGGATAAACGCAACTGCCGCGGTCGCGGCAGCGAGGCCAATGCCAAATGGGGCGCCCAGTGTAACTGCGCCGTCGCGTCCGCGGATCGCGATGGTGAGGAGTGTCGCAATGCCGGCGATCGCGACGGCGCTGAATCCGTGGATCGGTCCCAACACTGCGCCCATGGCCGCCGCGAGCTTCACATCGCCCCAGCCCAGAGCTTCAACGCCGCGCCAAGCTGAGCACGCTTGGCGAATGATGAGGAACGTACCGCCGAGCGCTGCGGCGCCGAGCGCTTGTGTCGTGGGTGCGTCGCCAAACGGCATTACCAACGCCAGCGCCAGAACGGAGAGCGTGAACGGATCTGGAATAAGGTGATGGCGGCGGTCTGCCTCGACGATCAAGGCGCAGGTGATCGCGAGCGCCGCGAGCGGAGCGTACGCGCTACCGAAAGCGCAGGCAGTGACGGCGATGGCGGCGGCGAAGACAGCGAGCGTGGCCCAAATCGGCGCCTGCAAATCGCGTCGCGCGCCCCACGCGCAGAGCAGCGCCGAGACACTCATCACCGTGATGGAGGCCGTGGAGGGCATGGCGCCTACCCGATCGTCTCGTAAACGCCCACCAACGCCGAGGCGAGAGCGAGCACGATGCCGCCGACCATGAGCGCGACCGTTGCGATCGCCAAGGGCTCGACGATGACTGTAAGGCGCTTCAATGAATCGCGCAGGTCTTCTTCGTGGCGCTCGGCGATCGTGTGCATCATCTTCGCCAGCGCGCCGGAGCGTTGGCCCGCGCGCAGCAGACTCGCATCAACTTCCGATATTGCGCCGGCGTCGCGGAACGCGGCGTCAATGCCGCGGCCAGCGCGGAGCGCCGGGATGGCGCCCATCACGGCCTTTTTTAGCCGGCCATCGGGTAAAGCGCCGGCCGCGAGCGTGATCGCGTCGAGAATGCCCACGCCGGCATCCAGGCTGAGCGCCGCTACGCGTGACCATGCCGTTCGCTGTCGCGCCAAGATTAGCGCTCTGACGCCCGGTGTTGCTTGCGCTAAGTCCGAAAGCGCGGCGCGCACCGCACGCGTGCGCGAGATCGCGAAGAGGAACACTAGCGCGCCAGAGAGTAGCGCGAGAATGGAGGCGGCGTTGTCATGAAACGCGACGCCTGCATCTAAGACAAACCGGGAGATCCCCGTCGGCGCTGTGCGCGAGCTTTCCAGCATGGTCGCAAATCGCGGCACGACGAAATAGAGCAAGAACCCCACGCTGCCTGCACCGCTCACAACCAGGAACGCGGGATAGGTCAGTGCGTTCAGCACGTCGCGTTCAACGCGCCGCTCGAAGGCGAGCTGCTGAGCCGCTTCCTCTAACACACGCGCTAGTTTTCCGCTTTTCTCACCCGCGCGCACCAGTCCGTAAACGTAAGGCGGGTACATCGGCAGCGACGCCTCCAACGCATCGCCGAAGCGATCACCGCGCCGTAGCGCTTGCGCTGTGAGGCGGAGCTTTTCCGACGCTTCCGTGCCGGGCAGAGACGATGCCAGTGTTTCGATAGCGTCGAGCAGTTGCACGCCTGCACCGATCATGACCGAGAGTTGCCGCAGCAAGAGGATGGCGTGATCGCGCGTGATCTTGCGCCGTCGCGGGGCCGAGGCCGGTTTCTCCTCGGCGAGGTCGAGCACGGCGAGCCCGCTCTGCATCGCCAGGCGCATGGCGTCGGCGCGGGTTGGCGCTTCCACGGTCTGTGTGGTCGTCTGCCCGTTGTCGGCGACAGCGCGGAAGACGAAGCGCCGGTCGCTCACGCGCCCGCTCCAAGCACGCGCAGCGCCTCCACGAAGGTCGTCTGTCCGTCACGGGCCTTCGAGAGACCATTCTCTAGCAGCGTGGAAAAGCCATCGCTTCGCGCCAGCGCCGCCAACTGCGACTCTGGTTCGCGGTTGCGGATGGCGTGCTGGATAGCTGGCGTGATCCGTACGGCTTCGAAGACGCCGCTGCGACCCTGATAGCCGGAACCGCCGCAAGCTTTGCAGCCGGCGCCAAGGCGCCAGCGCGCTGGCGTGGTGCGCATTGCCGTCGGCAACAAAGTCTGCGCTTTCGCCTCATGATCCACATCTGGATCGGCGGCGCCGCAGCTTCCGCAGACGGAACGCAAAAGCCGCTGACCGACCAAAGTCCGCAACACGTCGGCCAACAAGAATGGCTCGACGCCTAAGTCGATCAAACGCGCGGCGGCGGCCAGGGCTGAGTTCGTGTGCACGGTGGAGATTACGAGGTGCCCAGTCAGCGCCGCCTGCACAGCGGTCTGCGCTGTCTCGGCGTCGCGAATTTCGCCAACGAAAATCACATCGGGATCTTGACGCAGGATCGACCGAAGACCCGCCGCGAAATCGAGATCGATATCGGCGCGTACGCCCATTTGCAGAACGCCCGGCAAGTCGAACTCGACCGGGTCTTCGATGGTGACGATCTTTCGAACGCCGTCATTGAGATGCGAAAGCAGCCGATAGACGCTGGTGGTCTTGCCGGAGCCGGTTGGCCCTGTGACCAGCACCAGCCCGTGTGGCTGGCCAATCGCTTCGAGCATCAGTGCGCGCTGTGGCGTTGTAAGCCCCAACTCGCTCAATTCCGGAATCCGGTGCGTCGCGCCAAGCAGGCGGACGACAATGGATTCACCCCATGTTGTCGGCAGCGAGGAGACGCGCACGTCAATCTCTTGGCCAGCGACGCGTATGCTTTGGCGGCCATCCTGCGGCAGGCGCCGCTCGGCGATGTTCATGCCCGAGAGCAGCTTTAAGCGTGACGCCACCGCATCGAACATATCCGAGCCGCCAACACGCCGCTGCGACAGCACGCCGTCGACGCGCAGGCGCACGATGAGTTTGTCCTCGAATGGTTCGAAGTGGACGTCGCTGGCGCGCCGCTGGATCGCTTCGGTGAAAACGGAGTTTACGAAGTCGATCACCGGCGCTTCTTCGGCCAACTCAGCTAGCCGCCGCGGATCGGACTCAGCGCCGCGATGGCTGTCACCGCTGAGCGCAATGAGGATCGGATCAACTGTCATCGCCTTCGCGAGATAGAGGATCGGGCTTGCGCCAGCCCATTGCTCGATCGCTTCCTGCAGCGCCGGATCGTGCAGCCGGGGGCCGGCCGCTTTGAAGAGTCCATCGCCTTCGCGCCAGACGATCACGTCATGCTCGACAAACCAGTGTCCAGGCGCCCCGATGGCGGCGATCGTCTCGCGCACGGACTCGACAGAAGGCCGCGCCTCGGCTGGCAAGATCTGCATCGCGAACTGATCGCTCAGAAAATCAATCAGCTGATCTTCGGAAACGGCGCCCATGCGTATCAACGAGGGCAGGACGTCGGTGACGCCGTCGCGCCGCGCCGCCAACGCCGAGGCGTAGTCTTCCGCCGACACAAGGCCGCGTTCGATCAGGATTTCGCCCAGTTGGTGCATATCTTCGCCGTGGCCGCAGACGCGTGGGTTTACGCTAAAGGCGCAGCGGGCGCCCGGCCAATCGAGGCGCGCGCGACGCGAGCGTTTTTCCCGTTTCCGGATGGTCCGCAGAAATCAGAGCTATGGCGCGCTAATTTGCTTTGCGCGCGTCGCGGGCCTGCCGATACTAGCGCCGTGCGGAAGGGCAAAAACACCGAGCGGCGGCGTAAGCGCGAGCGAGGCTACAGCCTGCTCGAAGTTCTGATTGTGCTGACCATTATCGCGCTCATCGCAGCATTGGTCGGTCCGCGCCTGATGGCGCAGCTTGATCGCTCGAAGGTGACCGCGGCGCGCGTTCAAGTTCGCGCCATAGCGTCGGCGATTGAAACCATGCGCCTCGATCTCGGCCGCTACCCGACCAGCGAAGAAGGCTTGACGATCCTCAACGCTGCGCCGGCGGGAAGCGACTCTGATCTTTGGCAAGGTCCGTATCTCGACGCGGACACTCCGGTTGATCCTTGGGGCGGCGCATATGTGTACGAGGCGCCGCGTGCGGACTTTCAACGCCCCCGCGTCACCAGCTTGGGCTCTGACGGTGAAGTCGGCGGTGAAGGCTTGGCCGCTGACATAAGTTACGGCGACGCGCCGTGAACGCACGCCGCGTCGGCGAGCGCGGCCTCAGTCTCATAGAGGCCATCGTCGTTGTGACGATTACGGCGCTTCTGGCTCTGCTCATTCTACCGCTCTTGCCGCGCGCCTCTTCTGGCAGCGTGCAAATCGCTGAGCGTGGCATCGATGCGCTGGACCAGATGCGGGCTGAGCGAGAGTTTCGGACTCTCATTCGCGCCGTCTCGCCTCGCAAGATCGATGA
>JBEBHI010000141.1:0-9336 GCA_040080935.1 Terricaulis sp. | reverse complement strand
ATGATGGATTGGACGGACCGGCATTGCCGGGCGTTTCACCGTGAGTTGACGCGTGAGGCGCTGCTCTACACCGAGATGCTGACCGCGGACGCGGTCATCCACGGCGATCGCCAACGGCTGCTTGGTTTCTCCGATGTCGAGCATCCGGTCGCGCTGCAACTCGGTGGCAGCGATCCCGTGAAGTTGGCCGAAGCGGCGCGGATCGGCGCAGCGCTCGGCTATGACGAGATCAATCTGAATATCGGCTGCCCATCGGATCGCGTGCAGGCAGGGCGCTTCGGCGCTTGCCTTATGATCGAGCCAGATTTGGTCGCGAAGCTATGGGCCGCGGCGCAGGCGGCCGCGCCGCAAATCGAAGTAACGATCAAATCGCGCATCGGCGTCGATGACCAGGAACCCCGCGACGCTCTCTTCTCGCTTGTAGATGCGTGCGCGCGGGAGGGCTGCAAGAGCTTCACCGTGCACGCCCGCAAGGCGTGGCTGAGCGGGTTGTCGCCGAAAGAAAACCGCGACGTGCCACCGCTGGACTACGAACTCGTGCGTGAGCTGAAGCGTGAGCGTCCTACGCTGGAAATCATCCTCAACGGTGGGCTACGCGATCTCGATCACGCTATAGCCGAGAGCGTCGGCCTCGACGGCGTTATGCTCGGCCGCGCGGCGTATCAAACGCCAGCGATGTTGCTTAACGTTGATCCAGGCGTGTTCGGTCGCGGCCCGCCAAGCACGACACGCGAAGCGGCTGTTGAGGCCTACATTCCCTACATTGAACGCAACCTCGCGGCCGGCGTGCATCTGCACGCGATGACGCGGCACATGCTCGGCTTGTTTGCGTCTCAGCCGGGCGGGCGTCTGTGGCGGCGCGTGCTGTCCGAGCGCGGTGTCCGCGCCGGCGCCGGCGTTGACGTGGTGCGCGAAGCGCTGGCGCAAGTGACTCGGGCGACCGCGCAGGCCGCATGAATCCTGAGCTTCTCTGGTTTGCTGCGGGGTTGATCGTTGCGGGATTGGCGGCCGGATTCGTCGGGGGCCTGTTCGGCATTGGCGGCGGCATTGTCATCGTTCCGGCGCTGTACTTCGTGTTCACTGCATTGGGAATCGACGAGGCGGTGCGGATGCACGTCGCCGTCGGCACCTCGCTCTCGACCATCATCGCAACGTCGTGGCGTTCGCTCTCAGCACATACGAAGGCGGGCGCAGTGGATTTCGCCGTCCTGCGATCATGGACGCCGTGGATATCGTTCGGCGCTTTGCTCGGCGCAGCGGCGGCGGGTTTCGCCAACACCGAGGCGCTGCTCGTGATCTTTGGCGGCGGCTTGCTGCTGATCGCTGCGCAGATGGGATTGGCCAATCCGAAATGGCGCGTGTTTGCGGAGTTGCCCGTTGGGGTCGTACGCGCGGTTATTGCGGGCGCGCTTGGCCTGCTCTCCGCGATGATGGGAATCGGTGGAGGCGCGATCGGCGTCACGGTGATGACGCTGTGTGGGCGCCCCATTCATCAAGCGGTGGCGACAGCATCTGGCTTCGGCGCCGCCATCGCGATACCGGCCGCGCTTGGCTATGCGGTGGTGGGTTGGGGGCGCGAGGGCTTGCCGCCCTGGTCACTTGGCTTTGTGAACTTGCCGGGCTTTGTCTTCTTGGCGCTGCTCACGACGATCACTGCGCCGATCGGGGCGCGCCTCGCACACCGGCTGCCGCAGCTCACGTTGAAGCGCGCGTTTGCTGTGATGCTCGCAGTGCTGGCGCTCAACATGCTGCGCGAGGCGTTTGTTTAGCGGGGCACGTTAGCGAGCCGGCCAGGCAACTCCGCCATGATCGCTTTGCGCTCTGCTTCGTCCATCGCGCCCCAGCGAGCGATTTCCTGAAGCGTCCGCCCGCAGCCGATACACTGACTGGTGAGCCCGCTGACGGCGCAGACCTTGATGCACGGCGTGGAGATAGGCTGTGGCTGCATGCGGCCGTTAGCTAAGCGCTTGAAATCCAGGGCGCAAATTGGTCACCAAGCGGAATGTATCGATTTTCGATAAATTCACATTGACTATCGATGACCCTTATCGTATATCGATATCAGCCTGAAAACGCAGCAAGGACGCATCTAACGCCCCCCGGCGCGGCATCCCAGAAGCGAGACGGGCTGGAAAGTAACCAGTTTTCGACTTGGAGGGTCAGTCTTATGCGTTTCGCTCTCATCGCCACCACTGCGGCTGCTGTGGTCGCTGTTCCGTTCGCCGTGGCGGCGGCCGGGCCGCAGATGTCGAGCAACGAGTTCCTCGCTGCCGTCCGTTGCGCGGCTTACGAGGATGTCTCCGGCGCCCAGGTGCAAGATTCCAAATACGCGCTGAACGCTGAGGGTCGCCGCCAATCGGCCGAGACCGTCGCAGCCGCCGCGGCGGAGGTGGGCGCGATCGCTCTCCAAGCCGTGAACAGTCAAACCCCTGCGGATCAGGCTATGCTGCGCGCACAGCGGGCGACCGCGTGCTCGGGCGCCACTTTCGCGAATGGCGCAGGGGAAGCAAACGCAGTCTGAAGCTCGCAAACGGCGCGCGGGTCACGCTAAGGGCCAGTGCGCGGAGGGGACGTGTCATGAGAGTGCTGCTTCTAGCCGGATTGATCACCGCGGCGACCGCGCCGTTCGCCGCTGCCTCAGCCGCTGAGAACGACATCGATTGCCAAGCCACCACGCGCCGCGCCGCGGCCGAGGAGCGGCTAGATCAAGCGCCGCCCTCACCAGCGGTCGCGGTTGCGCGTCCCAACATCGTGCAACGCGAGGCGGCGGACTCGCCGCGCCCAGCGGTCCCGGAGCGGCGCCGCAGCGGCAAGCCAATTCCAGATGCGCAATTGATCCAACCGCGCGGCGCACTCTGAGTTGAAGCAACGATCAACGTGATTATAGTCGCCCACGCGCATGCCGCGCTTGGGCTCGACACATCATGGATCTGAATTTTTCGCCGGAAGAGATCGCGTTCCGCAACGAGGTGCGCGCGTTCATCGACGAGAACTATCCCAAGCGCCTCAAAGGCAAGGTGCTGCGCGAGGATCTGTCGAAGGAAGACTTCCTCGCTTGGCACCAAATCCTCGGCAAGAAAGGCTGGTCCGCGCCGGCGTGGCCGAAGGAATACGGCGGCACCGGTTGGACCGCGACGCAGCGCTACATCTGGCTTGAAGAGAATGCGCGCGGTGAGACGATCCCGCCGCTGCCGTTCGGCGTCTCGATGGTCGGCCCCGTCATCTACACATTCGGCACGCCCGAGCAGAAGCAACGCTATTTGCCAGGCATTCTCTCCGGTGAAGTTTGGTGGGCGCAAGGCTACAGCGAACCGGGCGCCGGTTCGGATCTCGCATCGTTGAAAACCCGCGCCGTGCGCGAAGGCGACTTCTACATCGTCAACGGCCAGAAGACGTGGACCACGCTCGGCCAATACGCCGACTGGGGCTTCTTCCTCGTCCGCACCGACACCAGCGCCAAGGCGCAAGAAGGCATCTCATTCTTGCTGATCGACATGAAGTCGCCGGGCGTCACCGTGCGGCCGATCAAGTTGCTCGACGGCGGCTATGAAGTGAACGACGTCTTCCTTGAAAACGTGAAAGTGCCGGTCGATCAGCGCATCTACGAAGAAAACAAAGGCTGGACCTGCGCGAAATTCCTGCTCGCCCACGAACGCGCGGGCATCGCCGGCGTCGCCCGCTCGAAGCGCAACGTTGAACGTCTGAAGTCGATCGCGAAAGCCGAGATCGGGGACGACGGCAAGCCGCTGATCGAGGATGACGAATTCCAGCGCAAACTCAGCGAACTCGAGATCGACCTCTCGGCGCTCGAAATGACCGAACTCCGCACGCTGGCCCGCGAACAAGCGGGCAAGGGCCCTGGCCCGGAAAGCTCATTGTTGAAGATCAAAGGCA
The DNA here is from genome assembly GCA_040080935.1 of Terricaulis sp. Lineage (GTDB taxonomy): Bacteria > Pseudomonadota > Alphaproteobacteria > Caulobacterales > Aquidulcibacteraceae > Vitreimonas. Next base: position 5,442 of record JBEBHI010000141.1, on the reverse strand, counting down.
CCGAAATCCAACAGCGCCTGACCGAACTTACGCTCGAAGCCGTCGGCAACTACGCGCAGCCTTATCCGCGCGGCCTGGGTGGCAATGAGTTCGCCGTCGGTCCGGACTATGCCAGCGCCGCGGCGCCGGTGTACTTCAACTGGCGCAAAGCCTCCATCTACGGCGGCTCCAACGAAATCCAACGCAACATCATCGCGAAGATGGTGCTCGGCCTCTAACGGCCTCGCAAACAATAAGAATACGGGAAACGCGCGATGAACTTTGACTACACCGACGAACAGAACGCCATTCGTGACTCGCTCTCGAAGTGGGCGCAGCAGCAGTATGATTTCGACAAGCGCCGCGAAGCGCTGAAGAGTGAAGACGCCTGGAAATCCAATTGGGCGACATTTGCCGAACTCGGGCTTCTGATGGCGCCGTTACCGGAAGAGTATGGTGGCCTCGGCGGCGGCCCGCTCGATGTCAGTGTCGTGGCTGAAGAGTTCGGCAAGGCGCTGGTCGTTGAGCCTTACGTGCCGACAGTCGTGATCGGCGCAGGCGCGCTGAAGTACGCAGGCTCAGCTGAACAGAAGGAAGAGCACCTCAACGCCATCGCCGGCGGCGAACGCATCATCGCCTTCGCGCAGGCCGAGCCAAAGAGCCGCTGGGCGCTGAATGACGTGTCCACGACTGCAAAGAAGGATGGCGCAGGTTACGTGCTCAACGGCCAAAAGGCCGTCGTGACCGGCGCACCACAAGCCGATCATCTGCTCGTCACCGCCCGCACCGGCGGCGGTCAACGCGACGCCAAGGGCATTTCGCTCTTCCTCGTGCCAAAGAACGCCAAGGGCGTGACCACGCGCGACTATCCGACGATGGACGATACGCGCGCGTCGGAAGTGTATTTCGAAAACGTCAGCGTCGGCGCGGACGCGCTGATCGGCGCCGCCGATGGCGCGCTGCCGGTGATTGAGCGCGTCGTTGATGAAGCTAACGCTGCGTACTGCGCCGAGTCCGTCGGCTGCATGCGGATGATGACGGATCTGACGCGCGAGTACGCCAAGACCCGCAAACAATTCGGCAAAGCCATCGCCGAATTCCAAGTGCTGCAACACCGCATGGTCGACATGTTCATGGCGTCCGAGGAAAGCTACTCGATGGCGTTGCGGGCCACGATTAAGCTCGGCGAGGGCGATGAAGAACGCGCGAAAGCTGTGTCAGCCGCGAAAGTCTCGATCGGCAAGCACTCGCGCTTCGTTGGCCAAGCGGCGGTGCAAATCCACGGCGGCATGGGCGTCACCGACGAAATGCGCGTCGGCCATTACTTCAAGCGCACCACGATGCTCGACGCGACGTTTGGCAATGTCGACTATCACTTGCGCCGCTTCACGGCGTTGAACCAGAAGAACGCGGCTTAAACTTCGTCATTCCGGACGCGCGAAGCGCGATCCGGAATCCAGGGGCCGCAAGCTGTACGTTTGCCCCTGGGTTCCGGGTTCTCAGCTTCGCTGAGCCCCGGAATGACGACTTAGGTCGTACGCTTGTGGAAGAAAAACCGCCGCACCAGCCAGACCAAGCCGCCTAGCAACAGCAGGCCGACCAAGCCAATTCCAGCAAAGATCCACCAATAACGCTGGTAGGTCTTCATCCGCGTATTGTGCGCGACTTGCGCCTGCGGGTCGTATCCCGGCGGCAATTCCAACACGCCATTGCGCGTGGCGTACGCCTGATAATCCGCCAGCATCGACGCTGCGAGGTCAGGCTGTTGCGTCGCGAGGTTTGTCGTCTCGCCCGGATCCTGGATGATGTTGTAGAGCCGCCACGAATCGTCGCCGAGCGGCAGCGGCGTGCGCACCAGCTTGTAGGCGCCGCGATACAGCGCCGAGTGTCCTGACACTTCCACGCCGAACGGCGTGTTCACATCGCGCACAAACGTCGCTTGCCCGTTCAACAACGGGTTCATGCTGACGCCATCCATCGCTGGCGCATCGAGTGGCACGCCAGCGCGTTCTAGGAGAGTAGGCGTTACGTCCGTCACGAATGCGCGCGCATCGATCCGCGCCGGCGCAATGCCGGGCCCCGCGATGATGAACGGCACATGCAGGCCGCCTTCGCCGGCGGTGAACTTGAACAGCGAGCCAGTGCCCGTCGCGTTCGCATTCTCCGGTCCGATCATCACGAACGAACCGCGCTCACCTAAATTCTCGACCTGCCGCGTGTAGCCCGTCATGCGCATCCAACGCCGGAAGTCAGCATCCGCGACCGGATTGCTCGGCTCCGGCCCGTTGTCGGAGGTCACGATGAAAATCGTGTTCTCCTCCAACCCACGGCTCTGCAGATACGCGATGAAGCGCCCGATGTGATGATCCATCGCCTCGATCATTCCGGCGTGCACTTCCATGCTACGTGCATAGAGCGCCTGCTCATCGCCCGAGATCGCAGACCACGGCCTGAAGCTTGGATGCGCTGCATCGATCTGCGCCGCTGCAGGCAGCAAACTTAACTCCTGCGCACGCCGCCAACGTTGCGTCCGCAGCTGCTCCCACCCGCCGTCATACACGCCGCGATAATGATCGCGATATTCGGGCGGCGCTTGCACTGGTATGTGCACCGCTTGAAATGCGAGATACGCAAAGAACGGCTGGTTCGCGTCGTTCGCATCCGCATTGGCGTCCATGTAATGGATCATGCGGTCGACGATGAATTCGCTCGAGTAGAAGTTCTCCGGTAGATGCGCGCGCCGGCCGTTCTCGAACCAATGCGCCGTATCGTAGTACGGCACGTACGTGCGCTCTTCCCAATTGTCCGCACCCGACGCGTCGAGCACGAACGATTGATCGAACCCGTGCGAGTTCGGCAGATCGCCGTCGCCGTGACCTAAGTGCCATTTGCCCGTCGCGTACGTGCGATAGCCGCTTTGCTGAAGCCGCGACGCCAACGTCACGACGCCCGGTTCAAGATGCATTGTGTAGCCGGGGCGTCCGCGCATCTCCGGCGGGAGCACTTCAACGATCGTCGAGTGCCCGGTGCGATGGTTGTCCATCCCCGTCAGCAGCATCGCGCGTGACGGCGAACAGAGCGGCGAAGAATAGTAGCGCGAGAATTGCGCGCCGCGCCGCGCCAGCGCGTCGATGTTCGGCGTGTGCGCCTCGCCGCCGTATGGTCCAAGATCGGTGAAGCCGACATCGTCGGCAACAATCACGACGATGTTCGGACGCTGCGTAGGCGCTGTCGGTTGCGGCTGAGCGGCAGCAGGAGCGGCAGCGAATGCCAGCAGCGCCAAGCTCGCAAATGCTCGTTGCGCCCACGCTTCAAATCGCGCCATGTGACCCCGCCTCCCGCCCGTCATGGGTACGAGAGCTAGGAACTGGCGTAAAGCCGTTCCACAAACATGTCCGAATCCGGCGAGACGGGCGAGGCGAAACGGCCCATATTCGGCCTATGATGTTGGACGCTGATACCTGCCACGCGGCATGCGACGCGAAAGACCGCCGCTTCGACGGGCGCTTCTATATTGGCGTCAAATCAACGGGCATCTACTGCCGTTGCATCTGCCCGGCACGTAACCCGAAGCGCATCAACCGCACCTTCTGGCCGTCCGCCGCGGCAGCCGAAGCTGCGGGCTTTCGTCCATGCCTGTTGTGCCGCCCGGAGCGTGCACCGGGTCTTGCTCCGATCGATGCGCCGGCGCGGCTGGCAGCGGCGGCGTACGCACGCATCGAAGCGGGCGCTTTAGAAGAGCAGGGTCTTGAGGCGCTTGCCGACGGCCTCGGGGTCACCTCGCGTCATTTGCGCCGCGTGATGAATGCGCAATTCGGCGCTAGCCCCATCGAGATCGCTCAAACCGGCCGCTTGCTTTCAGCGCGGCGCCTTCTGAACGAGACGGCGCTCTCGATAACCGAGATCGCCTTCGCCTCAGGGTTCCGTTCGCTCCGGCGCTTCAACGCTACGATGAAAGATCGCTACGGCGCGCCGCCTTCAAAGATGCGTGGGCGCAAAGCGCTCACACGCGGCGAGACGTTCACCGTGAGCCTCTCGCCTCGCGGCGACTACAACCTCGCGCCGATGCTGCAATTCTTCGGCATGCGCGCTTTGCCGGGTGTGGAGGTCGCTACCGACAAAACCTACACGCGCGTTCTCAAATGGGGCGACGCGCTTGGATGGCTGACAATCGGTATGGGGCCGAAGGGCCTCGCGCTGACGCTCTCGGAAAATCTCGCACCGCACCTGCGTCCACTCGTAGCCAACGTACGCGGCGCATTTGATCTTGATGCGGAAATGACGGCGGTTGACGCGCATCTGGCGAACGATGCGTCGCTGGCGAAGGACGTAAAGCAAGAGCCCGGCGTCCGCGTCCCAGGCGCGCTCGATGGCTTTGAAACCGCGATCCGCGCCGTGCTCGGTCAACAAGTAACAGTGCAGGGCGCCCGCACGCTCACCGAGCGTCTCGTCGCGAAATACGGCGCAGCACTTGAGCGCGGCCCTGAAGGCCTCGATTGCGCATTCCCCGATGCAGCCGCGCTCGCCAACGCCGGCGCCGCCGCGATCGCTAAGATTGGTCTGCCGATGAAGCGGGCGGAGACATTGCATCGTCTCGCCGTAGCCTCATGCGACGGCAAACTACCGATTGCGCGTGGCGCCTACGCATCCGGTCGCGCGGCACTCGCAGAAATCCCCGGCATTGGCCCTTGGACAATCGAGTACGTCGCTATGCGTGCGCTTGGCGATCCGGATGCTTATCCCGCAACTGACATCGCTCTCATCAACGCGCTCGGCCGCAAGGGCGAGACGCTCGAACATCTCAAACCTTGGCGCGCGTATGCAGCCATCCGCTTGTGGCGGCGCGTGGCGAAGAAAGGAATTCAGACGTGATCAGTGCAATCCACGACAGCCCGATCGGCCCGCTCACGCTTGCCTCCAACGGCAAGGCGCTGATCCAAGTCGAATTCGAAGGCGGCAAGTATCCGTTGCCGCAATACGAACTCGGCAACGATAAGATCATCGACCTAGCGCGCCGCGAACTGGATCAGTATTTCGCCGGCAAGCTGCTCGCATTCAAAGTGAAGGTCGATCCGCAGGGCACCGAGTTTCAGCGTAAGGCGTGGGCCGCGCTGCAAACGATCCCGTATGGTGAGACGCGATCTTATGCACAGCAGGCGAAAGCCATCGGTGCGCCCAAAGCCACGCGCGCCATTGGCGCTGCCAACGGCCGCAACCCGATTCCTGTGATTATCCCCTGCCATCGCGTGATCGGCGCCAATGGCAGCCTCACCGGCTTTGGCGGCGGTATGGAGCGCAAGCAAATCCTGCTGGAGCTGGAACAAGGTGGCAATTTGTTGGCCCGCGCCAGCTGATTATCCGCTGATTATTACGAAGCTTAAACCGCTTTGAGGCATCGCACCCCGGCCCCGCGGCGTGCTACAGAGCCGCCGCGAGAACGCGGGAGGAGTGCCTGAATGCGGA
>JBEBHI010000013.1:0-32583 GCA_040080935.1 Terricaulis sp. | reverse complement strand
GTGCGAGTGCCAACGTCATCGCGATGAGGCTGCTTTCAACCATGGTGCGGAGTTGGCTCCCGTGCATTGGGCTGGCCGTCGAGCTTCCGTGCAGATTGCTGGCTATCGCGCCGAAGCCGGCGAAGGTGACGGCGATGGTGGCCACGGTTTGTAGCAGCGCGAAGGTGTCGACGTTCATCACGGCGTGACCTCGGCCGCGGCTGGCGCTGGCGTTGCTTTGGCGCGCTGGATGGCGATGCTAGTGCGCCGGTTGTGGGTGCTCTGGCGCAGCTGGAACACCAGAAAACCAAACGAGACGACGACGGCGACGCCGCCGATGAAGCTGCCGATCGCAGCGAGGTCTGAAAGCGACATGAAGGCCCCCGGCCGAAGTTCCTGAATTTTGCATGCTCTCAGCGCCGCGGGAGGCGGGCATAGCTTTCATCTTGCTGTCTGGCGCGGTGGTGCCGCGCATGTCAGCTTGGCTTCGGGAAGGCGCCGATGGGTACCGCGTTCATTTTGCCGCCGAGCCATCGTTTGCCGAAGTGCCGTTTCATCCCGCGCCGCGCGTGATGCGCGAAATTTATGAGGCGCTGAGCGCAGCTGATGCTCCCGTGTATTGCTACGAACCGCGAGAGCGGAGTGTGTCTGACGGTGTGGGACGGCGTGCTCGAAAAGATCGGTGTCCAGACCTACGCCGGCTAAGCAGTGTCACGTTGCGAGAGCGATGACATGCCGCGCCCAGAGTGGCAGGTTCCGCCGTGGAGGAAACGATGAGCGAATTAATAGGGCGCGTGGCGTTGGTGACGGGCGGGGCGCGCGGGCTTGGCGCCGCGTCGGCGAAGGCGCTGGCGGCGAAGGGTGCGAAGGTCGTTGTCAGCGATATTCTCGATGGCGAGGAGAGCGCAACGGCCGTAGGCGGTGCATTCGTGAAGCACGATGTGACGAGCGAGGAAGAATGGATCGCGGCGATCGCGTTTGCGAAGGACAAATTCGGCGGGCTCGACATTCTGGTGAACAATGCCGGCGTGTTCTGGGTGAAGCCGATGGTGGCGGAGACGCTTGAGAGCTTCCGCAAGATGCAAGCGATCAACGTCGAAGGCGTGTTTCTCGGATTGAAGCATGCGATCCCGGCGATCGCGGAGCGCGCGCATCAATGGGACGGCGGCGGGGCTGTTGTGAATATCTCGTCGGTTGCCGGCATCGTCGGCGGGCCGAACATCTTGGCGTACAATGCGTCGAAGGGCGCCGTGCGCTTGATGACCAAGGGCGCGGCGCTGGAGGCTGCGCCGCTGAAGGTGCGCGTAAACTCCGTGCATCCGGGGATCATCGACACGCCAATGATGGCTGAAGCGGCGACCGTGATCGGCAAAGTCACCGGGCAGGGCGCGAATTCCATCCGTGACAACTTCGCTGAGCGTCACCCGTTGAAACGAATGGGGCGCGATATCGACGTGGCGAACGCGGTGGCGTTCTTGGCGTCGGATGCGGCGGCATTCGTGACAGGCTCGGAGCTTGTCGTCGATGGCGGCATGACGGCGATTTGAACTTGATAGCGTCACGCATCTCGCGACGGAGCGCGTTGGGTTTCGCGCTTGCAGCTGGCGCGCTCGGCCGCGCGGAGGCTGAGAGCTTGGCAGCTTCACGCGACGACGTGGCGATGTTGCTCGCTCGCCGGATTGAAGCGCAACATCGTGGCACCGGTGGTCTCGTCTCGCTGGTGCGGGCGCGTGACGCCTGGACGGTGCGGCACGGCACGCTCTCGCGCGAGAGCCATCAGCAAGTGTTACTCGATACACCGTTTCAGATCGCGTCGCTGACGAAGATTTTCACGGCACTCTTGCTTGCGGATGCGGTGCAGCGAGGTGAGCTGAGGCTGGACGACACGCTGACGTCGCATTTTCCCGGCCCCGTTCCGAGCTTCGATGGCCGCGCGATCACGCTGCTTGATTTGGTGACGCATACGAGCGGGCTGCCGCTTCGGCCGCCGAGCCGCGTCGATCGAAGCCAAGACAATCCTTACGCAGGCTATGCGCACGACGATCTGCGCGCGGACATCGCGGCGACAGTATTGTCTCGCGCGCCAGGCGCGGCGTTCGAGTATTCCAACTTCGGCTTCGGGCTCCTCGGCGCGGCACTGAGCGAGAGGCTTGGGCGCGCGTACGCCGATATCCTCCAGGAGCGCATCCTGACGCCATTGCGCATGCGCGCTACGACATTGGCGCCGAGCTGCGCCATGCAGTCGCGCTTCATCCAAGGCTACGACATGGAGTTTGCGCCGGCGCATGTCTGGGACTTCGGTGCGCTGGCGCCGGCGGGCGGCCTGTTCTCAACCGCGCGCGATCTCCGAAAGTTCATTGCGTTATGGAGCGGCGCCGACGATCGTCCGCTCACGCATGCCGCGCGCAGCATGTTCGCGCCACGTAGGTCCGGCCCAGACCCAACCACCCAAATGGCTCTCGGCTGGCGCGTGATCGAACGCGGCGGACGCACTCTGGGCTGGAGCAATGGCAGCGGCGGCGGCGTTCGCTCGTACATGGCGGTCGCGCCAGGCGACGAAGGCGTCATCGCATACGCCAACATGCAGACAGGCATCGGTGTGGATGACATCGGTCTGCATGTTTTGGATCCGGCATCACCAGTAGATGTGACGCCGATCCCGTTGCGCGTTGAGATCAGCGTGCCGCCGGAAGTGCTTGACCGCTACGTCGGTCACTACGCGTACGCACCCGGTGATGAGCTAACGATCGTACGCGATGGTGAGCGCGTTGCGCTCGTTTACGGGCCAAACCGGTTTCGGTTGTATGCGGAGACGCCGACGCTGTTTTTCATGCGCGAAGACAATGTCACATTCGAATTTCAGACTGCAGATGGTGGAGCCGCCTCGTCGCTCGTGCAGACGCAAGCAGGTGAGACCTTCACCTATCGTCGTGTGATGCCCTAGCGGCTCAGCCGTAGAGTCCGAACCACAACGTCAAGGCCGCCACGCCGAGCAAGATGTTGCCGACGTGCGGCTTCTGCATGCAGAACGCGTTGATGGCGGCGGAAAGCCCGTAGGCGCCGACTCCAAAAAAAACGAGCACCGCTGTTGCTTGCGCGTCTGGCGTTACGGAGCTGAACGCGATCCAGAGCGTCGCCGCCGCAACCTGCGCCCAAGCGAACGACGGCAGATGCCACATGGCGCGCATAAGTCGATGGTTGGACGGGCTTCGCCAGATGCGATTATCGCCTGGCGCGGCCAGTAACGGGCCGAGCACGAAGCGTTCGCTCAAGTACGAATGTCCGATCGCCGAGCCGAAGCCTGCAATCGCGGAAACGATGAGGAGCCAGTTCATGGCGCGAGCATCTGCTCATTTCGCGCAAACGCCAGAGCTTACCGTAACGGGTGCGTCTAGCCGCCGCGATACTCGCGCGGACTTTTGCCGGTCCAGCGTTTGAACGCGCGGGAGAATGAGGCGGGATCGGAGAAGCCGACGAGATAGGCGGTTTCGTTCACCGAGACTTTGCGCGCGGCAATATAATCCAGCGCCATGCGATGACGCAGATCGTCGAGCACCTGTTCGAAGGTAGCGTCTTCGTCTTTGAGTTGGCGATAGAGTGTTTGGCGGCTGGTGTTGAGTTTTGCGGCGATGGTTTCCACGCTGACTTCGCCCGTGTGCAGGATCGGCATGATCAATGCCTCAACTGTGCCGCGTACTGTCTTGGAGTCTTCGAGCTCCTTCAGCAACGCGTCGCCGCGATCGGTGAGGACGCCGAATACGTAGCGGTTGTCGGGCTGAATCTGCACGCGCTCCCAGGATGGGTCGCTGCGGATCGCGTTCCAGTGGCTGGAGAAGGTGACAGGGACCCGCCAAATCTCCTCGTAGCGTGCGCGATAGGCGGGCGCCGCGTGCGTGACATGTGCGGCGAGGGCGTAGGTGTGATCGGGAAAGTCGCGGCGACTTGCGACAATGAAGCGCGACCAAGTGGACTCGGTCATCTCCTGAAAGTCGTTCGGATTGGCGCGACGATCTTCCATCCAGCGTTGGCCATCGACGTCCGTCAGATTGAATCGCGCACCATCGGCGACACCTTCGATCTCAACGACAAGCCTGCCATAGCGATTGAGCTGGATCAGGGCCTCCATCATGTTCGCTGAGGCATGGCTGATGAGGCCGACGACCGAGAATTTGCGCAAGTCGCTGGCAGCGCCGAATTCGAGCGCGAGCGCCGGGTTATTTGTGTCCGCCTTCGCCGCACGCATAAGCGCAACGTAGCGTGCGAAGGCGATGCGATTGTCCTGATCCGATAGCGCTTCGGCCATGATGTCGGCGCGCGCAAGCAGACGCTGTTCGCTTGCGCCCTGCGCGATTGCGAAATCGACCAGGGCTTTTGCGTAGCCCGCGGAGACCGTCGCTTCAGTCATGTGTCTGCTTGTTACGTAAGATCATGTTTTTGGCGCGACGCGTCATGGGCCGATATCGGTAGTCAACAATAACATATCGCAGATCGATAGTCGCGTTGTGAGCGCGACGAAGGAAGATTCTGCATGAGCCAAACTGTCGCCTCGTCTCCCTTGCGTCGCGGGGGGTTGCCGGATGCGTTGCTGAATGCAGCGACGACGTTGTGGTTCTTCGTGCTGCTCGCGGGGCAGTGGGTGTTTCTCTATTTCATCGCCGCGTTCTATGGCCCTTCGACATTGTCGGGAAATTTCGAAGCGTGGGACGAGAACCCTTTCATTAGCCACGGCTACGTCGCTGGGGACTCGATGGGGAATCTCGCGTTCGCGGGGCACGTGCTGATGGCGATGGTCATCGTGTTCGTTGGAACGCTGCAGCTCATTCCGTGGATACGTAAGCACGCGCCGTGGTTTCACCGCTGGAACGGGCGTGTGTTCTTGGTGTCCGCCGTGCTTGCCAGCATCGCCGGGCTTTGGATGGACGTAACGCGTGAGATTGCGGTCGAAGGATTGGCGGCCAACTTCTCGATCAGCTTCAACGGCGTGCTGGTGCTCATTCTTGCTGCGCTGGCTTGGCGTGCGGCGGCCGCGCGCAATTTCGTTTCGCACCGGCGCTGGGCGCTGCGCACGTTCGTAGTCGTGAACGGTGTGTTCTTCCTGCGGCTGATGGTGTTTGGCTACATCGTGCTCGCGCAGGCGCCGCCAAGCGACGTCTTGTTCGAAGTGCTGACCTATCTCTCGTATTTGCTGCCGTTGATGCTGATGGAGCTCTATCTTCGCGCGAAGAATGGGCCGGGCTTTGCACGCGTGGGCATGGCTGTGCTCGTGCTCGGCGCGAGCGCGTACATGGCTGCTGGGATCGTTGGTTACACGCTGATCTTCGTGAAGCGCGTACTGGGCGCCTAAACGAAAACGGGGCCCGCTTGCGCGAGCCCCGTTCAATTTCATCATTAAAGCGCGCCTTAGACTTGCTTCGGCTTACTGCGCGTCGTGCGCTTGCGCTTCGGCATGGCGACGACCTTCGCCGTAGCGTCGCCGTACATCGTCGGCCACGGCGCGTCCTTGGACTCGATCGTCACCGTTTCGCCGAAGCCGTTGAAGCGCGTGCCCATCGCCGTGCCGTAGGCGCCGAGCGAGCCAATCTCGATAAGATCGCCTTCTTGGATGTCGGCCGGCAGCATGAACGGGCCGGCGGCGGCGTCCATGCTATCGCAGGTCGGGCCGTAGAGGCGGAACGGTGCAAGCTTGGCGCGTGAAGGTTGCTCGCGAAGTAGCTTTGCCGGGAACGCCCAGTTCAAGTGCGTCGCGTCGAACAGCGTGCCGAAGGCGCCGTCGTTGAGATAAAGCGCATCGCCCTTGCGGAGTTCTACGCGCGTGACAGTGGAGCCAGCTTCAGCAACGAGCGCGCGGCCGGGCTCAGCCCAGAGCTTTGCGTTCTGGGCGACGAACATTTCTTCGAAGCCTTGTTTGATCGAATTGACGTACTCGATCATCGGCGGAGGCGCCATGCCCGGATAAATCGCCGGAAAGCCGCCGCCGACATCGACAACATCGACCAGCACGCCAGCTTCAACGATCGCGCGGTTCACGCCGTCCATCGCCGTGCGATAGGCGTCCGTGCGCATGCACTGGCTGCCGACGTGGAACGAGACGCCGAGGCTCTCTTCCGTCGCTTGGCGTACTTTGCGCAGCAGCGAAGGCGCTTCTTCGGGCGACACGCCGAACTTACGTGTGAGTGGGTAGGCTGCGCCATCGCCGGAAACCGCGAAGCGGACAACCAGCGTCAGATCCTTCGCGAAGCCGGTTTCGGCCAGGATCTTGTTGAGTTCGTCTTCGCTATCGAGGGCGAACGTCTTCACGCCGAAATCATGGAAAGCACGGCCGATTGCGCGGCGGCTCTTCACCGGGTGCATGAACGCAAGCTGCGCTGTCGGAAACTTCTTGAAGACCAAAGCGGCCTCGTTGTCCGACGCGACGTCGAAGCTGCGGACGCCCGCGGCCCAAAGTGCGTCGAGCACCCACTCGGACGGATTCGCCTTCACGGCGTAAAACGTCTCGCCAGGAAAATTGTCGAGAAACCACGACGCAGCCGCGGTGACGCGGTGCGGACGTGCAATAGCCACGGGACCGTCCGGCGCTTCGCGCGCAGTCAGGTCAAGAGGCGAGAGGACAGAGTCCATCCGGCAGCTCCCTAAACTTCTAACCGCTTTCGTGCGGTTCAGTTCATTCCCAGGCCGGCGTTAGTCGGACATGCTTCGTATGTCAGGTCCGCCCTTGGGAGCTTGCGCCGGACGATCGCCAAGAAGCGTTTTGCTTCCTGTTTCGCGCGATCGCCCAGGTGGCCTGGGCCGAGGGGGCGTTAGTGGACGCTGTTTCCAGGTCCGCCGGTAACGAGCGCAAATATGGTGATCGTTCCCCAATGTAAAGAGTGATTGATGGTTAATTTCCCTTGCGCGGTCAAAACGATGTGACGAGGAACTCGCACGCTATCCAAAAGCGCAATTGAGGCGTTCTCGACACGTCACAAAACTGAGATCGAACTGTCGCCAACCCTTTGCGCAAGTTTCGCGCAGCCGTCATTCACGAGGACTAACCCCCGCCTCGCCCGAGGGAGCGAGCGGACATTGAGTCGCCCGCCCGCCAATTTGGGGCTCGGTCTGACCAGGGGGTCTCTCTATGAAGAATGTTCTTTCCAAAGCCGCTCTCGCGGCGTTGGCAGCGGCCGGTGGCCTCGCCACCACTGCCGGCGTAGCAAACGCGCAATCCACGCCATCGATCCAGGCGATGAACGGCGCGCCGGAAATCCGTGATGGCCAACAGCGCTTCAAGGTGCGCGGCCGTCTCCAGTTCGACGTTTACAGCAGCGACTGGGATGTCCTCGACGAAGACGCGCAGCGTTCGTACGTTCGCCGCGCCTTCATCGGCGCGCAAGGCCGTCTGACGGACCATTGGCGCTACAAGGTCGACTTCGTGCTGAACCCAGGTGCCGGCGTTGATGACGCCGCCACGGGCGACGGCGCGGTTGCGGTCGATGACGCGTACCTCGAATACGCTGGCGACTTCTATTCGCTGGTCATCGGCGAAAACAACGTCACCTCGCCGCTCGAAGATCGTACCTCTTCGCTCGACATTCCGTTCATTGAACGCTCCAGCATCATCAACGCTTACGGCTACGGCCGCGCCGCCGGCGTTGCGTTCCTGATGACGGGCGCCAACTGGATGGGCGCTGTCGGCGTCTATGGCGACTCGCTCAACAACTCGGACAGCAACTTCGCGCAAGACGAGCAAGCTTCTATCAGCGGCCGCTTCACCTGGGCGCCGATCTTCGAAACGTCGCCTGAAGGTGTGAAACTGCTGCACCTCGGTGTTTCGGCTCGCCAGCGTTACAACGGCGATGACGGCCTGTTCCGTTATCGCACGCGCCCGCTCAACGGCCGCGGCACACGCTGGATCGAGTCTTCCTCGGGCAACGCGATGGAATCGGATACGGCGTACGGCTTCGAAGTCGCCGGTCAGTGGAACGCGTTCGGCTTCACCGCCGAATACCAAACCATTAGCGGCGAAACGCCGGCTGGCCTCGAGATCGAGTCTGACGGCTATTACATCGACCTTAACTGGTCGCTGACCGGTGAGCCCCGCTCGTACAAGGGCAACCAAGGCTCGTTCGGCGCGACGGTTCCGCAAAGCCCGATGGGCGAGGGCGGCTGGGGTCACTGGGACGTCAGCGCGCGCTACGACTTCATCGATCTGAGCGACCTGGAAGCCGGCGCCTCGCGCGGTGAACAAACTGCTTATGCGCTCGGCCTCAACTGGGTGCCGGTCGACCACGTCCGCTTCATGCTGAACTACGCTCAATCCGACATGGATCGCGTTGTTGGCGTCGACGAAGAAGCAACCGTCGTCACGCTTCGTACGCAATTCGATTTCTAGACCCCGACTGGGCGGAGGTCCGGCGAGCCGCCGGGCCTCCGCGCAATTTTCGAGGGACAAGGTTCTTGGAGGACTACATGAACACTCAATTTTTTAAGGCGCTCGGCAAGGTTGCGGTCGCATCCGCAGCCGTGCTCGCGCTCGCGGGCCCAGCGTCTGCCCAAACGGCTGCTCCGTTCACGATCCAGATCGATGGTTCGTCGACGGTGTTCCCGATCTCAGAAGCTGTCGCTGAAGGTTTCCAGCAAACCACCGCTGGGCGTATCCGCGTTGCGGTTGGTGAGTCTGGCTCGTCGGCTGGCCTGCGTAAGTTCTGCCGCGGCGAAATTCACATCGCCGACTCTTCGCGTCCGATCCGTTCGAGCGAAATGGCGACCTGCGCCGCCGCCGGCATTCAATACGTTGAAATCCCGGTTGCCTTCGACGGCGTCACCGTTGTCGTCAACCCATCGAACCCGGTTCGTTCAATGACGGTTGCCCAACTGCGCCAGATCTGGTCGGCAGGCTCGCGCGTCAGCAACTTCAACGAAGTCGGCGGTCCGAACCTGGCCATGCAACTCTACGGCCCGGGCTCTGCTTCGGGCACGTTCGAGTATTTCACTGAGGCCGTGAACGGTACTGCCCGTTCGTCGCGTACTGACTACACGCCGTCAGAAGATGACAACGTGCTGGTTCAAGGCGTCGCGAGCAATGCGGGCGGCCTGGGTTATTTCGGCCTCGCATACTACGAGCAAAACCGCAGCCGGCTGCACGCTGTCGCCATCGACAACGGCCACGGCCCGGTTGAACCAAGCCAAGCCACGGTTCGTGACGGCACCTACGCGCCGCTGTCGCGCCCGATCTTCATCTACGTGAACGCCGCCGCTCTGCGCCGTCCGCAAGTGCAGCAATTCGTGCAGTACTACATCAACAACGCCGCCTCGGTTTCCGAGCGCGTTGGTTATGTGGCCCTGCCGCAAGCTGCCTACGCGACGTACCTGCAGCGCGCTCAGCGCCGCCAAGTCGGCACCGCCTTCGGTGGCCGCGCCGCCATCGGCGCGAGCATTGAAGATGTCGTCGCCCGCCGTCTGGTTCAGACGCCGGTTAGCGAATAACTGAAACGAGGAGGGCGGGAGGCCATTGGTCTCCCGCCCTTTTTGTCTGCGCGCTCCGGTTCTGCATGCGTCTTCTGCGCCCGCGCTGGGCGACTCGAAGTCAAAGTGTCACAAAACTGAATTATGGCTCCCCCGCGATTGGGGTTCGCCCGGGAGTTGGTCGTGGAACGAGACTTCACCAAGAAAAAGGCTCGCTTCGGCGAGCGTGGCGTGGAGGGGCTGCTCTTTGCGGCCGCCGCCCTCGCGGTCGCGATCGTCATCGGCATCATCTATGTCGTTGCATCTGAATCGACGAAGTTCTTCTCGCACGTGTCGGTCATCGAGTTCCTGACCTCGACGACTTGGACGCCGCTCTTCGACAACCCGCAATACGGTATCGCGCCGCTGCTGACCGGGACGTTCATGTCCACCTTGGTCGCGCTCGCTGTCGCCGTGCCGCTGGGTTTGTTGGTCGCGATTTACCTCTCTGAATTTGCCGGCTCGCGTACCCGCGAAACCATCAAGCCGACGCTCGAGCTGCTCGCGGCGGTGCCGACAGTTGTCTACGGCTACTTCGCGCTGCTCTTCGTAACGCCCGTGCTGCAAGTTTGGCTGCGGCCGTTCGGCATCGAGCTGCCGAGCTTCAATCTTCTCTCCGCCGGCATTGTCATGGGTCTCATGATTATCCCGTATATCGCCTCTCTCTCCGAAGACGCGATGCGCGCCGTGCCGCGCTCGATGCGCGAAGGCTCGTACGCGATGGGCGCGACGCGATTGGAAACGGCTTTCCGTGTTGTTGTGCCGGCCGCTGTGTCCGGCGTGGTCGGCGCCGTGATCCTCGGTATGTCGCGCGCGATCGGTGAGACGATGATTGTGGTCGTCGCCGGCGGCCAGCTGCCGCAAATGGTGTCGAGCCCAGCTCAGCAGGGTGCGACGGTGACGGCTTTCATCGCGCAAGTCGCGCTCGGCGATTTGCCGTTCGGCACGCTTGAGTACAATTCGATTTTCGCCGCGGGCTTGGCGCTCCTGGTGCTGACATTGATGTTCAATCTCGTGGCCTTCTGGCTGCAGCGCCGCTATCGGGAGGCGTACTAATGACCGCGATTGATGCTGCTCAGCCGGTGCGCGATATCACCGCGCAACCGCGTGGCCTGGGCGCGCGAAAGTTCAAAGACGCTGCCTTCATCGTTTGGGGCATCGTCGCCACGATTATTGGCCTCGGCACACTCGTCACGCTGGTGACGGATCTCGTGCACGACGGCGGCCATCGTCTTACTCTTGCGTTCTTCACGAGCTTTCCTTCATCGGAGCCGGCGCTCGCTGGTATCTTGTCGGCATGGGTTGGTTCGCTGTTGGTGATTTTCACCACGGCGCTTGTGGCTATTCCGATCGGCATCCTGGCCGGCCTCTATCTCGAAGAGTACGCGCCGAAAAATCCGCTCACGAGCGTGATCGAAATCGCCGTGAACAATCTGGCGGGCGTTCCCTCGATCCTGTTCGGCCTGATGGCCGTCGGCATCTTCGTGCAGTTTCTCGGCAACCCAAATAAGTGGTTCGCGTTCCTGCCCGAAAGCTTCCGCGAGGCGGGTGCGCATCTCTTCGGTCAATCAATTCTCACTGCGGGCATCACGCTATCGCTGCTGATCCTGCCGGTGATCATCGTCGCGACGCGTGAAGCGGTGCGCGGCGTGCCGCAGGAAATTCGTCACGCCGCCCTCGCTGTCGGCGCTACAAAGCTGCAAGCGACGCAGCATCACGTGCTGCCGTACGCGCTGCCGGGTGTCGTCACGGGGGTCATCATCGGCGTGTCGCGTGCGCTTGGTGAGACAGCGCCGCTGATCATGATCGGCGGCCTGACGTTTGTGGCGTTCTTGCCGATCACGCGGCCTGGCGATGCGACGTTCGAAACCATCGGCGTGTTGGACGAATACGGCGCCGCGGTTGATCCGAACGCGACCGAGACGGTTCACATCACCCATGATGGCGTCGTGGTGTTGCCGGACTTCACCGAGCGCGCTGTGCAGGCCGGCCAGACGCTTGAGCTGCCGCATGGTTCGAGCATCCAATCCACGGCCGACTGGGGCGATGCGCTCGCGAGTTGGAATCCGGGCCACTGGCTGGGCCAAGAGTTCACGGTGATGCCGATCCAGATGTTCAACTGGACGTCTCGTCCGCAGGCAGAGTTTCTCGAACTCGCAGCAGCGGCGGGCATCGTACTGTTGGCGATCACGCTGCTTATGAACGGCACCGCGATCTACCTGCGCTACAGGCTGCGTAAGTCGATCAAGTGGTGAGCTAGCCGCGGCGTTACTTCCGCGCGCGCTCGGCCGCTTTCTTGTCGCGCGCGATTTGGCGGCGCTCTTTGGCGCGTTTCCGCAAGTCGGCGAGTTTATGCCAGAAACGGCGGCCGTGCTCTTTGGGCAGAGGGTCGAGGTTGCGGCGGAAATCTTCCGCGCAGGCGCGCCATGAGTAGCGCTCCGCAAGCGCTCGAGCGTCTTCACGCTTCAGCTTAAGCGCTTCCAGGCAGGCCTTCTGCAGATCGTCATCAACGATGCCCGCGCCAGTGTTTGGCAAAATGTCCTGCGGCCCCGGTGCGACGTAGCCGGCGACGGGCGTGCCGCAAGCGGCAGCTTCGAGGATCACGAGGCCGAAGGTGTCGGTGAAGCTCGGGAAGACGAAGACATCGGCGTCGGCGTAATGGCGCGCGAGTTCCTCGCCGAACTTCGGGCCGGTGAAAACGACGTTCGTATATTTCGCCTTCAGCTCTTCAAGCGCGGGGCCGCCGCCGACGACGACCTTCGAGCCCGGCAAGTCCAACTTCAAGAACGCTTCGATATTCTTCTCGACTGAAACGCGGCCGACATAAGCGAAGATTGGGCGCGGCAGGTCGGCGGGATAGACGCCGCCGTCCACGCCACGCAGGCGCGGATGGAACTGTTCGATGTCGACGCCGCGGCTCCAGATCGCGGTGTTGCGGAAACCTTGGAGCTCCAGTTGCTTCTGCATCGTCGGTGTCGCCACCATGACGCGGCCCGACTTGTCGTGAAACGCGTGCATGAAACGATAGCCGGCCCAGAGCGGGATCCAGTTGAAGCGTGCCGTCACGTATTCCGGGAATTGCGTGTGGTAGCTCGTCGTGAACGGAAACTTGTGCTTGAGGCACACCGCGCGTGCGTCCCAGCCAAGCGTGCCTTCGGTCGCGATGTGTACCGCATCAGGCTTGAACTCGAGGAAGCGGTCCTCGACGTCCTCGCGGGCGCCCAGCGCCAAACGAATTTCCGAATACGTGATCAGCGGGATCGAGTTGGGATAGTCGGCCGGCGAGATGACCTCGACCCCACAACCCATCGCCCTGAGTTCGTTCATCGTGCTGGTCAGCGTGCGCACGACGCCGTTCACCTGCGGCTCCCAGGCGTCGGTGACCAAGAGGATCTTGTGCGCTAGCGGGGCTTCGCCAGCGCCGTTAGGGCTCGCGGCCTCGGCGGGCGGCGTTTGGGCGTCGGTGCTCACCGGCGGGGTTCTGACGCGGGGCAGCCTGCGGCGCAAGGGGGCGGGTCCAGTGACTTGCCCTTACGGCCCGAGACGCGCAAATGACGGCGCATGCAAACCGCTCCGACGCCGCATCCGGCCGCCACCATCGATTGGGACGCGCTCGACGCGCTGAAATATCAGGACGAGGACACCGCGGTAGCGGCTTTGCTGGCTGATGCGCCACTCGATCCTGCGGCGCGCGCCAGTGTGAACGCTGAGGCGCGGGCGCTTGTTGAGCGCGCACGAGGGCTGAAGCGCCGCAAGGGCGTGATGGAGAGCTTTCTCGAAGAGTTCGGACTCTCGAACGCCGAGGGCTTGGCGCTGATGTGTTTGGCTGAAGCTCTGCTGCGTGTGCCGGATGCCGAAACCGCCGACAAGCTGATCGCCGAGAAGATCAGCACCGGCCAATGGGCGGCGCACCTCGGCAAGTCGGATCATTGGCTCGTCAACGCCGGCACGTTCGGCCTGATGCTCACCGGCCGAGTCGTCAATCTGCCGGAAGAGTTGAAAGGCGAAGCCAGCGAAGTTGTCGGCAAGCTGGTGAAACGTATGGGCGAGCCAGTTGTGCGCGCGGGCGCGATGCAGGCAATGCGGATCTTGGGCGAGCAATTCGTGCTCGGCCGCGACATCCAAGAAGGACTGAAGCGCGGCGCCGCCATGGTCCGCCAAGGTCTCGCCACCCGCTACTCGTTCGACATGCTAGGCGAGGGCGCCCGCACAAACGAAGACGCCGAGCGCTATCTCGTGAGCTACGGAAACGCGATCGATGTCGTCGGCGAAGCAGCCGGCGGATTGGGCCCGCACGCGTCGAACGGCGTGTCGGTGAAGCTCTCGGCGTTGCATCCCCGTTACGAGGCGCGCCAGGAAGAGCGCGTCATGCGCGAACTCTATCCGCGCATGTTGCAACTCGCTGAGGCGGCCAAGAAGTGGAACATCGGGCTTTCCCTCGATGCTGAAGAAGCCGATCGTCTGGTGCTTCAATTGAAGTTGTTCGAGAAATTGGCCTTGGAGCCTTCGCTGAAGGATTGGGAAGGTCTCGGCATTGTCATCCAGGCCTACCAAAAGCGCACACGTGCGGTGATCGAACGCTTGGTTTCGCTGTCGCGCCGCCGCGGCGCGCCGATCCAGACGCGTTTGGTCAAGGGCGCCTACTGGGACGGCGAAGTGAAACGCGCCCAAGTGATGGGCCGTCCGGATTTTCCCGTGTGGACCACGAAAGCCGCGACCGATGTCCATTACATGGCGTGCGCGCGCGATCTCTTCCGCGCTGGCGATGCGATCTTCCCACAGTTCGCCACGCACAACGCGCACACGGTCGCCGCTGTCCGCCGCATGGCCGCAAGCGCTGGACGCGACAGGTTTGAGTTCCAACGCCTGCACGGCATGGGCGAGGCGCTTTACCTCGCCGTCGACCCGCCGCCGCAGGTGCGTGTCTATGCACCGATCGGCGGGCACGAAGATCTGCTGCCGTATCTTGTACGGCGCCTGCTGGAGAACGGCGCCAACACCAGCTTCGTGCACTCGTTTCTTGATGACGACGTTTCACCGGAGATCGTCGCAGCCGATCCGATCGCGACGCTGGAAGCCAACCCGCATCGCCATCGCCGCCTTCCGCCGCCGCCGCAAATTTTCGGCGCGAGTCGCCGCAATTCGGGTGGCCCCGATCTCTCGATCACTGCAGAGCGCGACGCTCTGGAGAAAACAAAGGCGCCAACCCGTGAAAAGGTCAGCGTCGCTGATCCAGAACAGGCGGTCACGACTGCGCTTAAGGCGCACGAAAGCTGGAATGCTCTCGGAGGCGCTGAACGCGCGGCGATCATCCGAGAGATGGGCGATGTTCTGCAAAAGAACGAAGCCACGCTCATTGCGCTGACGGCGCAGGAAGCCGGTCGCAACCTTCAGGACTCGATCGATGAGGTTCGCGAAGCCGTCGATTTTTGCCGCTTCTATGCGGCGGAGGCGGAGCGGCTGTTCTCTGGCCCGAAGCCGTTACCCTCGCCAGCCGGCGAGATCGATCACCTCGAAATGCACGGGCGCGGCGTCTTCGTCTGCATTAGCCCGTGGAATTTCCCGTTGGCGATCTTCACGGGTCAACTTGCAGCAGCGCTCGCGGCGGGCAACACCGTTGTCGCCAAGCCGGCCGAGCAGACGCCGCTGATCGCGGAAGCCGCAGTGAAGCTCTTCTATGACATCGGGCTGCCGCGTGACGTGCTGCAACTTGTGCAGGGCGACGGCGTTGTTGGCGGCAAGCTTGTTGCCGATCCACGCATTGCCGGCGTTGCGTTCACTGGCTCAACTGAAGTCGCGCGCCTCATTAATCGCACGCTCGCCGCCAAGGACGGCCCGATCGTGCCGCTGATTGCTGAGACCGGCGGTTTGAACGGCATGTTCGTCGATACGACGGCGTTGAAAGAGCAGGTCGTCGACGACGTCTGCATCTCGGCGTTCAACTCGGCAGGTCAACGCTGCTCAAGCCTCCGCGTCCTCTTCCTGCCGCACGACACGGCCGATGGCGTGATCGAAACGCTGACCGGCGCCATGGATTGCTTGGTGCTCGGCGATCCAGCCGATCCGCGCACCGATATCGGCCCGATCATCGATGCCGAAGCGAAAGCCAATCTCGACAAGCACATGGAGCGTATGAAGAGCGAAGCCAAAGTGCTGAAGCAACTCGACGTGTCTAAGCTTGGCGGCAATTTCTTTGGTCCGGCGGTGATCGAACTCAGCAGTCTCGATCAGATTAGCCGCGAGGTGTTCGGCCCGGTGTTGCACATCGTGCGTTACGATCCGGCGAAGGTTTCCAAGATCGGCGCGCAACTCGCATCGAAGGGCTATGGCCTGACGCTCGGCGTGCACTCTCGGCTCGAAAGCTTCGCGCAAGAAGTCATCGCGGCCGTACCTGCGGGCAACGTCTATGTGAATCGCACCATTGTTGGCGCTGTTGTGGGCGTGCAGCCGTTCGGCGGTTCCGGACTTTCAGGCACCGGCCCAAAGGCTGGCGGCCCGAACTATCTGCCGCGCTTTGCCGAAGAACGCGCGGTCAGCAACAACATCGCTGCGCAAGGCGGTGATCCGCAATTGCTGAATCTGTAGTCGGAGTTAGACTCAGCGTCATGTCCGACAACGTCACGCCGTTTCGCCGCCCGAAGCCGGTGCGCCCGCAACAGAAGGGCGGCTTCGGCTTCGGCACGCATCGCGGCAAGGCAGTGCTGGTTCATCTGCTGACCATCGGGACGTACGTCTGCGCGTTCTTCTTCCCGTTTCCGCCGCCGCCGGGCTCGCCGATTGTTCTCTATGTGGCCGGCTGCATAACGTTCGCGTTGGCGATCATCGCTGTGACGATGGCGATGCCCAACCGTTACTCCGGGATGCCATGGGCGACGACCCATCATGAACACGCGATCCGCACATTGATGATCGGCTTTGTGCTTTGGACGCTGTCGAGTGCGCTGACCTACATCAGCGCGGTATTCGGCATCGTCGCGTTTTGGGCGCACGTCGTCATCATGCTATGGGCGATTTTGCGCAGCGGCGTGGGCGTTGTGCTTGCGTTTATGCGCAAGCCGATCCGCAATCCGCGCGGGCTGCTCTTCTAGTCGACGATCCGGCAGCCGTACTCTTCTTCGTACGTGGATTCAGAGCTGATCGCGCCAAACAGAACGCTGGCGCGCACCGTGTCGCCATCTTGCGCGATGATGATGTTGTTGCGCGCCTCTTCCGGGAAATCGGCGAGGCAAGATTCAAGCGTTCGCCCTGTGACGTGCAAGCACGAACACGTCTGCTTCGCCGCGTATCCAGTCGCAATACCGGCGTACGCAACTTGCCCGCGTGACGCCCACGCGCCGGCGCCGATCACCACAAGCGCCGCTACCAGCACGCCAACCCAAATCCAGCGTTTGCGCGACACCGCCGCCTCCCCGTATGCTTGAACTGAGCATAGCCGAGGCGAGGGGATACGTCATGCTGCGCGGAATGATCATGGCGGCGGCGTTGGTTTTCGCGACGTCAGCAGGCGCGCAACAGCTCCACCCACTGCCGTCACAGCCTGCCGGGGTCGCTTGGCCGGGCGCTGATTGGGAAACGGCGGCGTTGCCGAGCGACGTCGATCGCGCCGCATACGATCTCGCTGTCACCGAAGTTTTCTCAGGTGTGCATCCGCTTATGGGCGAAACGCGCGCCGTCGTTATCATCCAAGGTGGCCGTGTGGTGTTCGAGCGCTACGGCGATGGCTACACGCGCGAGTCGCGTTTGAATTCTTGGTCGGTTGGAAAGTCGATCACGCATGCCCTCGTCGGCGTCGCGGTCCTGCAGGGCCGTCTCGGCATCGAAGCGCCAATGGGAAATCCGGCGTGGCGCGCGGGCGATCGGCGCGCGTCGATCACTTGGCGCCAGTGGATGCAGATGGTCGATGGCCTCGACTATAACGAAAGCGCTGCCGACATCTCGCAAGCCGGCAATGCCATCATGCTCTTCGGCGAGGGACGGCGCGACGTTGCGCGTTGGACGGCAAGCCGCCCGTTGATCCACGATCCGGGCACGAATTGGAATTACACGTCAGCCGGCACAATGCTCACGGCGGATGCGCTCACGCGCGTTGTCGTGCCCGATCCGCGCGACACCAACGATCGCCGCGCACGCATGCGCGCTTGGATGAACACGTCGCTGTTTGATCGCATCGGTATTCATCCCGTTGTCGAGTTCGACCCGCAAGGCGTGTTCTACGGCAGCTCGCTCTATTGGGCGACGGCGCGTGACTATGCGCGCTTCGGCTATCTCTATTTGCGCGATGGTGTTTGGAACGGCGAACGTGTGCTGCCCGAAGGTTGGGTCGATTTCGCGCGCACGCCGGGTCCGGCGCAAAACACTGATACGTACGGGGCGCAATGGTGGCTGATGGCGGCACATGGGCCGGGCCGGCCATCGCGCTCCCTGCTGACAAATCCAGCGCTGGCCAATGCGTTTGCGGCGGAGGGTCACGAGGGCCAGCTCATTGTCGTCGTGCCGTCAAAGGATCTCGTCATGGTGCGGCTCGGGCGCTTTGACGGCGGCAGCGAAGCGTGGGATGCGCTGGGCGATTGGGCAGGGCGCTTGATCGGCGCTTTCGGTGATCGCCCGCAAGCATCAGGAGGCGGAAATGTCAGATGACGGTCGCGACGTGAAGCTCGCTTGCGCGAAGATGCTGAAAGAAGCCGGTTTCAAATATCTCTCAGCTGAACTTGAGTTCGGCTCGCTCTCTGGCTTGGCTAAGGACGAGCCGTTCTTCCTGCTGTGCGGACGTGACCGCTTGGCGCCGACGGCGATCAAATCGTGGATCGAAGCTGCGCGTCTGTCGAACGTGCCGGATCATAAGCTTGAGCGCGCGCATGAGACGATCGAAGCCATCGAAGGCTGGCCGGGCGATCGGCACTATCCGGACTAATCAGTGATAAGCGTCGCGCATCGCCGCGCAGGCACGGTCGAGATCTTTGTAAAGAACAGGGCGTACGTCGCCGTTGCGGCCGCGCAGGGCTGTGGCCGCGAAGGCTGAAAGCTCATGCGCTGACTCGTGTTCGCCGTACGATGAGGCAAGCATAGCAACGCCGCGCGCACGGTCCGAGAGAGCGGCAGCGCCAGCGCCTTGAGCTTCGAGAATACGCATGCGGAGTTGGCGGAGCGCTGTGTTCAGCGGCGGCGCGTTGCCGGCGTAGTCGTAACGACGGCGCTCACGGAGGCGCATGCCGACTGACTTGCGACGGCGGTCAGGTCCGAAATAGCTAGAATGATCGACCCACAACATCTCTTCCACATTGCCGCGTTTTGCAGCTGGCGCTTTCTGCGTGTGTAGATAATAGCGCAACGTGCTTAGAGAAGTGTGTTCGCAGCTGCGAAATACACAATCGCAGTGAATGCGCGTTAGCTACGTGCGCCGCCAATGTTCATCGAGGCCGCGCGTTTGGCTGAGCGCAAATCCCAGTGATGCAACAAGCGCTTTTGACGCCGTGTTGCGGATGTCGATCACGGCTTCGAATGACGCGGCGCCATTTTGGGACAGATGATCGATCATCGCGCCAACAGCTTCGCGCGCAAAGCCGCGCCGCCAGACGCGCGGATCGAAGAGGTAACCGATCTCGACACGTTGATCGGGCTTCACCGTCGCCTCGATTGTACCCAAGCCGGCACCACTATCGCGCAGCCAGACTGTCCAATTGAGCCATTGATCCAAGCGGTCTGGTGCTGTCTCTTGAATGACGTGCGCGAAGCGCCGCTCCACCTGGGCCACGTTTGTCGGCGGCCGACGCGGGACGTAGAGGTACATGAGCGGATCGCGCAGCGCCGTGAAGATGGCGGCGGAATCTTCGACGCGCGTGCGGCGTAGCTCAAGCCGCGGCGTGACGATCGGTTCGCGCGAGGCACTGAGCATCAGAGGCCGATCATGCCGCGCACATCTGCCGGTGTTTTGCCGTCCTCACGCAATGATTTGAGCGTACTAGCCTGGTCGCGCTTAGCCAGGCGCTTGCCGCCTTCGCCGAGGATGAGCCGGTGGTGGCGATAGACCGGCTGCGGAAGATCCAACAGCTTTTGCAGCAATACATGCAGATGCGCCGCCTCACGCAAATCCTCACCGCGGATCACGTGCGTCACGCTTTGCAGGGCATCGTCCCACACGGAGGCGAGGTGATAGCTCGTGCCGAAATCCTTGCGTGCGAGCACAACATCGCCGTGTCGCTCCGGCTCGGCGCGCACAGGCCCGGTTTCGTCCTCGAACACCAAAGCGAAATAGGCTGGTCCCAAAGCCGCGCGCGCCTTCTTCAGCGAAAGCCGCCACGCAAACGCTTCGCCCGCTTCAAGCTTTTCCGCTTCCTCGTCCGCATGCAGTGCTTCGGAGCGAAACGCCTCCTCGGCTTGGCCGTGTGGCGCGGACGCAATCGCCTCGGCAATTTCTTTGCGTGTGCGGAAGCAGCGATAGACGAGTTGACGTTCGATCAAGCTCTGCAGTGCGCCTTCATAGTCCGCCATGTGCTCGGACTGGCGTCGCACCGGCTCTTCCCAGGTGATGCCAAGCCAAGCGAGATCTTCGAAGATCGCTGCTTCAAACTCTGCGCGCGCGCGGCCTTGGTCGATGTCTTCGATGCGCAACAAAAATCGCCCGCCCGCCGCTTGGACCGCGTCGAACGCTGTCAGCGCCGAGAAGGCGTGGCCCAAATGGAGATGGCCGGTCGGCGAGGGCGCAAAG
This sequence comes from Terricaulis sp., assembly GCA_040080935.1. GTDB lineage: Bacteria > Pseudomonadota > Alphaproteobacteria > Caulobacterales > Aquidulcibacteraceae > Vitreimonas. The sequence continues at coordinate 12,419 of JBEBHI010000013.1, read as the reverse complement.
CGGGTGACGAAACTCATGCCGCTAGAGGCTACCGTTCGCGGCGCTGAGCCGCTACCTACCGCCCCATGACACTCTTCCTCGACGGCCCCCGGATGCCGCCTGCGCGTGGCGGCAAGCCAGATTCCCTGGTCATCTTTCTCCACGGCTACGGCTCCAACGGCGCCGATCTCATTTCGCTCGCGCCCTATTGGGCGGAGGCGCTGCCGGGCACGGCGTTCGTCTCGCCGAACGCGATCGAGCCAGTGCCGATGGCCCCAGGCGGCTATCAGTGGTTTCCGATCTCCAATCTCGATCCGCATTTGATGGAGCAGGGCGCGCGCTCTGCGGCGCAATCGGTGGATCGCTTCATTGACCGCGAGATGGAAAAATACGGCCTTACACCGGACCGCGTCGCGCTGGTTGGTTTCAGCCAGGGCACAATGATGGCGTTGCACGTGGGGTTGCGCCGCGAGCAACAGATCGGCGCCATCCTCGGCTTCTCAGGCGTGCTCGTTGGAGGGCGCAACCTGAAGGAGCAAATGCGCTCGAAGCCGCCCGTGCTGCTGATCCACGGCGACCGCGATCCGACCATTCCGATTCCAGCGATGTTCGACTCAGCGGAGGCGCTCGCTGCCGCAGATCACGGCGCGCAGTGGCACATTTCGTACGGGGTACCGCATTCCATCGGTCCGGACGGGTTGGAGCTGGGCGGCGAATTTCTCGCCATGTACTTGAAAACCAAGGGCTTGGTTGGCGCTAGATGAGGTTTTTGGGTCACGTGGCCGGAGTGTCACGAACCTGTCGCCGCAAATCAGTTAAAGCTGGTTCGCATCGGCCCTGGCCGGTGTGCTATAATCGCGGTGCAGAAGGAGCGGCGTCTTCAATCCAGCGCATGTGATCCGACACCAGATTCTTGAGCGGCTGCATTGGAGCGGCCGCCAATGAACGTTTCCAGCGCCCCTCTAGCGGGTTTTCCGGCGCTGGTTCTCAACGCCGATTTCCGCCCGCTATCTTATTATCCGCTGTCGTTGTGGCCCTGGCAGGAAGCGGTGAAGGCCGTCTTCCTCGAGCGCGTCGATGTCGTCGCGCATTACGATCAGGTCGTGCACTCGCCGTCGTTCGAGATGAAGCTGCCGAGCGTCATTTCGCTTCGCGATTACGTGCATCAGGATCGCCCACCGGCGTTCACGCGCTTCAACGTGTTCCTGCGCGATGGCTTCGCTTGCCAGTATTGCGGGACGCCAGACGATCTAACGTTCGATCACGTTTTGCCGCGTTCCAAAGGCGGCCGCACGACGTGGGAGAACATCGTCACGGCGTGTGCGCCCTGCAATTTGAAGAAGGGCGGCAAATACGCTCACCACTCCGGCATGCGGCCCTACAAGCGTCCGCGCCGGCCGACGATGCATGAGCTGCAACATGTTGGCCGCCGTTTCCCGCCGCACCATCTGCACGAAAGCTGGATGGACTATCTCTACTGGGATGTTGAGCTGGAGGCGTAAGGCCCCGATCAACGCAGCGCCGCCGCGCGCTCCATGCGCACGCCATCGGGCGTGGCGCTAAATCCACCGTCGATCTGCCGCAGATGCACACTGGCCACGGCCATCTCCAACCGTGCGGCGAGGCAGCCCGCTTGGGCATGCGATTCATGGACCATCGCGATCGAAGACGGGTCAGCGGCTGCCACTGTCACCCATGCGGCCGCGGCGATCGCAAGTGCTTGTGCGAGATTCATGTCCCTGGCTCCCTTAGCCAGGGTGTCTAGCGACGCTTCTTTGCGACTGTTCGTCGGCGCTGAAACAAAGCTGAAATGTTGAGAAGGGGCTTAGCCGAAACCCGCCGCAACGTCGGTAAAGGTGCTGTTCAGGCTCTCGCCGATCGCGCCAACGGCGCCGATGATCACCATGCCGATAAGCGAGGCGATGAGGGCGTATTCGATGGCGGTCGCGCCGCGTTCGTCGCGAAAGAACTTCATGATCATGCGGCGGTCCGTTCGATGAGGCGATTGACGAGGACGACATCGGCCGGCGGCATATCGTGCGCGCGCAGCTCTGCCGGTTGAACCCATTTGGCGGCTTGAGCGGAATTGGGGTCGAGCTTGATGACGCCGGCAAATTTGGTGACGACGTAAAGCGGCATCAGGAGATGGAAATCCGGATACGCGTGCGAAGCAAACGCGAACGGATCGAGAGCATCGGGCTCTACAGTCAAATCCAGCTCCTCTTTCAGCTCCCGAACCAAAGCTTGTTCAGGCGCTTCCCCCAATTCGACTTTTCCGCCGGGAAATTCCCAGAGGCCGCCGAGCTGTTTATGCGCGGGTCGCTGTGTGATGAGCACGCGCCCCGATGAATCGATCAACGCTGCGGCTGCAACCAGAAGCAGTCGCCGCGATGAAGGGACACTATCGCTGGTTTGCATGAAAATCCGGTGAGGCGGGGTGGTTGACGCGCATTAAGCACACCACCCTTTCCGCGCGCTTACGACGTTGGCAAGCCCTCTTCCTGCAGCGTTTTTTGCACCGCAGGGCGCGAGCGGACGCGCGCGAAGTAGGCTTCGAGCTTCGGCGATACAGAAACTTCGAATCTCCGGGCCCAATTCAGCACCACGTAGGCGTAGGCGTCGGCGATGCTGAAATCTCCGAGCAGGTAGTCCTTGTCGCCGAGCTTTTGCTCGAGAAGTTTATAACGGTTCACCAAGTTGGCCTTGGCCGCTTCCTTCACGTCGTCCGGATTGCTCTTGAAAAGGGGGCTCGTGCCTTTGTGCAATTCGGTGGCGATGAAGTTGAGTGTCTCCAGCAAACGCCAATGCGCCATGCCTTCGGTGGGCGCGAGTTGGGCTTCGGGTTTCTGAGCGGCGAGGAATTGCAAGATCACTTGGGCTTCGGCGAGGACTTGGCCATCGTCCAATTCTAATGCTGGTACCGCGCCCTGGGGATTGATGTCGTAAAAGTTGCGCCCGTCTTCGGTGGTGCGTTCTTTGCCAAAGGCCACTTTGACCAGTTCGACGTCCAGATTGGCTTCGCGGGCGATTATGTGCGGGCCGAGCGAGCAGGCGCCTGGGACGTAAAACAGCTTCATCGTTCATTCTCCGCGTTGCGAGGGCTCTGAATTAGCGCCCGGCACGTAGGGCTCAAGTGTCAGCAGTGTTCCTGGGGTTGGCTGATGCGGAACGCCGCCGACCGTGGCAGGTTGATGGGCATGCGCCGGGTGATCTTTCTGGCGGCGCTGTTGATTGCGCCGTGTGCCGCCGCCCAAAACTACGGGGCGGCGCCGGTCGTCAGCGCTCAGCGCGAGGGCGATGGCGGCGAAGCGCAAGCCTCCATGGATGTGAACGCGCCGCCGAGCGCAGTGTGGGCGATCCTGAGCGATTGCGCGAAGGCGCAGAGCTTCATGAGGAGCCTCATCAGCTGTCGTGTCTTGGAACGCGGCGATGGCTGGGACGTGCGGGAGCATCGTAGCCGCGGCTGGGTGCTGCATCCGGTCATGCGCAATGTTTCGCGGATCACGTTGGAGCCGAACCGGCGTTTGTCGTTCCGTTTGATCGAAGGCGATTGGACCCGGTCCGATGGCGAGTGGACATTGGCGCCGATTGATGGCGGACGGGGTACGCACGTAACGTATCGCATCAACGCTGCTGTCGCGGGCGGGGTGCCGGCGGGCATTTCGCGCGCGCTGTTGGTGAACAATGTGCGCGGCACGCTCGCGGCGTTACGGCGCGAGGCGGAGCGCGGGTCTTAGGCTTCGGTGAGAAGACGGAAGACCGTTATCGCCACGAATGTCGCCAAGACTGCTGCGATGAACAAGTCGGAGACCATCGCAACGGTGCGCGTGAGATTGCGCTCTTTTGCGTTCACGTGTTTCCAGCCAGCCAATGCGAAGAAGAGGCCGCCTGCGATCGCGGCGGGCAGCGGCCAGCCAGGAACGAGCGCCAGCAAGCCAAGCAAGCCGAGCGAAAGATTGGCGAAGCCGAGCTCGCGCACAATCGGATGCACGCGTGGGTCTTCGATCTCGAAAATATCTTGCGCCGTGAACGCCGGATTGAACGCTTGCCGCAGCCCAGCAATGCCAAGGCGCATGCCCACGCCCCAGAATGCAAACCATTTGCCGATCAACGCGACCAGATCGCCGCCGGTATGAAGCGCAGCATACTCAACGGCGACGCTTCCTGCGGGCAGGATAAACATGAAGAGGGCGATGACGACGAAATACATAAGCGGCTTTCGGGTTAGGCTGAGTCAGAACCAGCGCGTCGCACGCGTAACAGCGACAATACGGCCACCACGATCAAGAGTGTGGACATGGTGAGATTGATGATCGCTCCCATGCTCATCGTCGACGATCCCGCGATCAGCGCAGTCACCACGCGAACAGTATCCGGCCCGGTGCGGCCGACCTGCTCGATCAGTAGCAATAAAATCGCGAATGGCAGCGCCGCGCGATAGCGGAAGAGAACCAGCCAAGCAAACAAGCACAGCGTGAACAGCGCCATGCCCCAAGCGGCGGCTGAGTCCACGACCGAAGCGGCTGCTTCTTGGCTAAACGTGTCGAGCGGAACGCCATCAACGGTGCGAAGGATTTCGCTCACATCGATGATGGGATTGAGGCCGCTGAAGTTGAAACCCATCAGCGTTTTCACGATCAGAACCGGCGCGAACAGCCAAACGGCGACCCATGAGCCTTCGTAACTGTTATCGAGGCTTCGCGGAAACAGGCGTCCCATCATGCTAGCTCCGATAGTCGCCGTTGATCTCGATGTAGCGTTTGGTCAGGTCGCAGGTGAACATCTTGGCGCGGCCGTTGCCTGGGCCGACTGTGACGCTGATCTCTAGCTCGGCGTTTTTCATGTACTCGCTCATCGCGGCTTCGTCGTATTCGTCCGAGATCATGCCATTTCGGGCGGCGTGAAGATCGCCGAAGCGCACGCCGATCATGTCGCGCTTCACCGGTTGATCGCTGCGACCGATGGCCATGACGATGCGGCCCCAGTTGGCGTCCTGGCCAGCGATTGCGGTTTTCACGAGCGGGCTTTCGCAAATGGTGCGCGCGATGGCCTTGGCGGAAGCATCATTGGCGGCGCCTTCGACGTTGACAGTGACCAGCTTGGTCGCGCCTTCGCCGTCGCGCACGATTTGAATGGCGAGATCGGCGAGCACTTTGCTCAGCGCGGCGCGGAAGTCGGCGAGACGCGGATCGTTCGCGTCCGGGATCGGCGGCACGTTCGCTTGGCCGGTGGCGAAGAGCAGCACGCAATCGTTGGTGGAGCGATCGCCGTCGACGGTGATTGAGTTGAAGCTAGTCTCAGTTTCCTGACGCAGCATCGTTTTCAGGATCGGCGCAGAGAGTGCGGCGTCGGTGAAGACGAAAGCGAGCATTGTCGCCATGTCAGGCGCGATCATGCCCGAGCCTTTGGCGATGCCGGCGATGTGCACCGCGACGCTGTCAATCTTGCAGGTGGCGCCCGAGCCTTTGGGGAAGGTGTCGGTCGTCATGATCGCGGCGGCGGCGGCTGGCCAGCTTACCGGCGCCAGCTCCATCTTCGGGAGTGCGGCGGTGATTTTTGAATCATCAAGCACAACACCGATGACGCCGGTCGAAGCAGAAAGCATCTCGCGCGCTTCGACGCCGAGCGTTTCAGCGGCGGCTTCAAGCGAGCGCTTACAAGCAGCATCGCCCGCCGGGCCGGTGAAAGAATTTGCGCAGCCGGCGTTGACGAGAAGTCCGCGTGAACCGCCGCGCGTCGCGGACAGCGCCTGCTTGCACCAATCGGTCGGCGCCGAGCCGACTGCGTTCGACGTGAACACGCCTGCAGCCTTCGTCCCTTTGGCGCAGCGGATGAGCAGCAAGTCCGGGCGTTCGTGTTTGTAGAAGCCGGCGCGGCCAATCGCGGCTTCGAGGCCGGCGATGTGTGGCAGTTCAGGAAAGTTCGCCGGCGCGAGCGGGCTGATTTGCGAGTCAGGCTTCATGCGCGCCGCTGTATCAGACAGCGCGCACGGCGTCGCCCTTCGACAAGCTCAGGGTGACGTCATTGTTGCCGTTCGTTCGCTTACGGTGTCGTGCCGGTCTCTTGCGCGGGCTGTGTGGGCGCCGGGGCTGGTGGCCGTTGTGCGGGCGCTTGTGCAGGCGGACGTTGTTGTTGCGTTGCAGGCGTCTGCGCTGGCGCCGCCGGTGTTTGCGCGGCCGGATTTGGCGCGTTGCCGCCTGGGCCCATCGGGAACGGGAAGGGCGGCGCGTTCGCTTCGGGCGCTGGCGTGGTTGGAGTCACAGGCGCCGGCGTGGCGTCTTCCGGCGCGGTGACTTCGCCGCCTGGCTCAACGCCTTCTTCCGGCTGACGCAGGCGCTCAACGCGCGCGTCGCGAGCAAGGCGCTCGTCCAGTTGGGTGATTTCTTGATAGCGCAGCCAGTCGATGATCCGGGGGCGCAACGTCTCAAGACTTGGGACACCGCGCGTGCGGCGGTCGAGCACTTGGTAGATGTACCAATGACCTTCAGCTTCAATCGGGCCGATCAAATTGCCAACGGTGGTGGAGTTCACCTCCTGCTTCATCGCAGTGGTGAGGTCATCGACGGCGCTGAAGCCAAGATCGCCACCGTCGCCGCTGGTGTTTTGCTCGAAAGCGATCACTTCAAATCGTTCGCCCTGATCCAGCCGTCTTTTGGCCTGATCCGCGGCCTCACGTGTTGGGAACACGATCTGACGGAGATGGACTTCCTCGCCTTGACCCAAACGGTTGACGTTCTCGCGGTAGAGCCGCTCGATCGCTTCAGGGTCGGTCGCGCGCGCGTCGATCTCGTCATAGATGGAATTGGCCAGCACGCGTTCGCGCGCGTTCTCGACCTGACGGCGCACATCGGCACGGCGATCAAAGCCACGCGCTTCAGCTTCCATCGCGAACAAACGCACTTGGATCAGCTCTTCGAGCGCCAAGTAGAAAGCGTCGGAATTGGCGTCCAAATCCTCGGTTTCACGCAACCAACCGCGCGCGACAGCGTGCGCGCGAACGTCCTCAATGAAGATTGGCCGGCCGTTCACTGTGGCGGCGACGATAGGGTCAGTGCCGCCTTCGCCGTCAGCGCCGGAATCGCGGCCGAGACCACAGCTGGCGAGCGCCAAAGCTGCGGCGAAAAGGACTGCCGGGAGGAGGGCGCGCTTCAGCGTGGCCATGCGTTCTGCTTTCCTGATCAAGGCGCGTGCAAGGCTTGCGCCCCAGAACGCGCTCAGGGGGCCGCATTGACACTGCCAGGGGCCGCTCTTAAGTCTCGCCAGCGCACGTGTCGAGGGTGTTTTCGCACGCGCTTGCGCGTCTGTGGGTCGCTAAAAATCCAATTAACTCAACGCACTAGACGCTCTCTCCCGCGCCCCCTCCCAAGCGGCGCCTTAACCAATAGAACGTGCAAATGCTGAACCTCGCCAAGCAGATTTTCGGCTCCGTCAACGAGCGTAAGGTGCGCCATCTGCGGCCGACGGTGCAGCGGATTAACGCTCTTGAGCCGACCTTCGAGGCGCTCTCCGACGAAGCGCTCCGGAACAAGACAAGCGAATATCGCCATCGCCTCGCCCGCGGTGGCAAGATTGAAGAGGTTCTCCCGGAAGCGTTTGCGACGGTTCGCGAAGCGTCCAAGCGCGTTCTCGGCATGCGCCACTTCGATGTCCAGATGATGGGCGGCATCATGCTGCACAACGGCAAGATCGCCGAAATGCGCACTGGCGAAGGCAAGACGCTCGTCGCAACGCTGCCGACCTATCTCAACGCGCTTGAGAGCCGCGGCGTGCACGTCATCACGGTGAACGACTATCTCGCCAAGCGCGACAGCGATTGGATGGGCCAAGTCTATCGCTTCCTCGGCCTCTCAGTCGGCGTGATCGTTCACGGCCTCTACGATAACGAGCGCCGCCAAGCGTACGCAGCGGATGTCACGTACGGCACGAACAACGAGTTCGGCTTCGACTATCTGCGCGACAACATGAAATACTCGCTGGGCGAGATGGTCCAGCGCGGCCACCGCTACGCGATCGTCGATGAAGTCGACTCCATTCTCATCGACGAGGCGCGCACGCCGCTGATCATCTCCGGTCCGACCGAAGATCGCAGCGAGTTCTACAAGTCGATCGACACGCTCATTCCGTTGCTCCGCCCGGAGCACTACGAGCACGACGAAAAGCAGCGTTCGGTTGTCTATACCGAAATAGGCTCTGAGCGCATGGAAGAGATGCTGACCGAGCGCGGCTTGCTGCAAGGCTCGCTCTACGAGCCGTCGAACATCACCTTAGTGCACCACGCCAACCAAGCGTTGCGCGCACACAAGCTTTTCCATCGCGACAAAGATTACATCGTGAAGGACAGCGAGATTGTTCTGATCGACGAATTCACCGGCCGCATGATGGCTGGCCGTCGTTTGTCGGAAGGTCTGCACCAAGCGATCGAAGCCAAGGAAGGCGTGCAGGTTCAGCCTGAGAACCAGACCCTCGCCTCGATCACGTTCCAGAACTATTTCCGTCTCTACGACAAGCTCGGCGGCATGACCGGCACGGCATCGACGGAAGCGGCGGAATTCGGCGACATCTACAAGCTCGACGTTGTCGAAGTGCCGACGAACCGCCCGGTGAAGCGCCAAGATTCGGACGACGAAGTTTACCGAACCGCGAAAGAGAAATTCAAAGCCGTCATCACCGACATCGAAGAGACGCACCGTAAGCAACAGCCGGTGCTCGTCGGCACGGTCTCGATCGAGAAGTCGGAATTGCTCTCCGAGATGCTGAAGAAGCGCGGCATCCCGCACCAAGTGCTGAACGCGCGCTACCACGAGCAAGAAGCACAGATCGTTGCGCAAGCCGGCGTGCCCGGCGCGGTGACGATCGCCACCAACATGGCCGGCCGCGGCACCGACATTCAGCTCGGCGGTAACGTCGATATGCGTATGAAAGCGGCGTTGAAGGGCGATGAAACGCCCGACCAGATCGCGCAGCTGAAGCGCCAGATCACGGTCGACGTTGAGCAGAAGAAGCGCGTCGCGCTCGAAGCTGGCGGTCTCTACGTGCTCGGCACCGAGCGTCACGAAAGCCGTCGTATCGACAACCAGCTGCGTGGCCGTACCGGCCGTCAAGGTGACCCGGGCAAGTCGAAATTCTACATTTGCCTGGAAGACGATCTGCTGCGCATCTTCGCGGCGGAACGCTTGGACGCCATCATGCGCGGCCTGGGCATCCAGGAAGGCGAGGCCATTGTCCACCCGTGGATGAACAAGGCGCTCGAAACCTCGCAACGCCGCGTCGAACAACGCAACTTCGAAATTCGTAAGAACCTGCTGAAGTACGACGACGTCATCAACGATCAACGCAAGGCGATTTTCGAGCAGCGCATTGAGTTCATGCGCACCGCCGACGTCGCGCCGATCGTGAAGGACATGCGTCACGACGTGGTCGAGAAGCTCGTCTGGCGTCACATGCCGGAGAAAGCTTATCCGGAGCAATGGAACACGCCGGAGCTGATCGTCGAAGCTGAAGAAATCTTCGGCTTCCATTCTCCGGTCGACAAGTGGGCCTCCGAGGAAGGCATCGCTCAGCAAGAAATCATCGAGCGCCTGACGCGTGAAGTTGATCAAGCGTACGCGCAGAAGGCCGCCATGCTTGGCCCGGAGCGTCTGCGTGCGGTCGAGAAGCAAGTGCTGCTCAGCGTCGTCGACATGCGCTGGCGCGAACACTTGTCGTTCCTTGATCACCTGCGCTCAGTGATCCACCTGCGCGGTTATGCGCAGCGCGATCCGCTGAACGAGTTCAAGACCGAAGCGTTTACACTGTTTGAGCGCATGCTCTTGGATTTGCGCACCACGATCACGCGCATGCTGCTGCGTCTGCAAATCGGCCAAGCCGAAGAGCAATTGCCGAAGCCGCAAATGCCAACGACGACGTACGAGATCCACCAGAACCCGGATACCGGCGAGAACGAAATGGCGCGCTCCGATGCGCCGCCGCTCGCGCCGGATGGCTTTGATCGTCACAACCCGACGACGTGGGGCAAAGTCTCGCGCAACGCGCCGTGCCCATGCGGATCAGGCAAGAAGTTCAAGTACTGCCACGGCCAAGAAGCCGCGACGGCCTGAGGCTAACGCCTCAGCGCCGCGCTCCGTTGGTGATCGCGATCTGCCGATCGGTCGCGAACGCGCTGACAACGCGATAAGTCAGCGTTCCCGCGCTCAGGGATTGCATCTCGATTTGCGCGCCGCTGAGCGTGATCGTGCGCGGCATGTTTGCGGCGATTGTATTCACACGCTGATCGTTGATTGGTGCGCTCGCTTCGCCCTCGCGCGAACGCAACTCGGTGGTCGCTGTATCGCCCACGATGCGGGTTGTGATCTCGATCGTGACTGGCGCGATGCGATGCTGTTGGAGCGGCGTGAACGGAACCGGAGAGGGGATCGGCGCGGTCGCGAGCGTCACCGCGCCACCGCTGACGTGCGGCACGGGCGGTGTTTGCCAAGCGCCAGACACGCTCCGCGTCGGCGTCACGTTGATCTGCATGTAGCCCATATAGTCGAACACGCGATCGCCGTTGGTTTCAGCGAGGCACGTGCGCGTGACGAGTGGCGGCCGCAATGGGGTGAGAACGGTTACGTCTGTTGCGACAGTGCAGAAGAGCCGCACTTCGCGACGCTGTTGCAGGAGAACCGGGAAAAGCTCCGTTCCCGGCGCTACCTGCAGCGTCAGCGAAGCGTTGCCCACCGCGATTGAGCCAGCAACCGGCGCGTCCACGCGCACAACCCCGATCACATTGGCTTGCTGCGAGAGCAGAATAGCTGTGCCTGTCGCCGTCTGCGGCTCTGCGGACAATTCCACCGCCTGCGCTTCAAACACGGGCGCGCCGTTATCCGTGATGCTGACGGGCGGCGGCGTGGTCTGCGCCATAAGTAGCGGCGCAAGTAGCAGCGCCGCTACGGATACTCTCTGTCGCATCATTGTGGGCCTGCGAGATTGGTCAGCAACAAGCGCCATTGCGTCAGTCCGTTGTAGAAGCTGTCGACCGGGACGCGCTCGTTGAGGCCGTGCGCGAAGTCGTCGCTGTCGCCGATGAAGATCGCACCGACGCCGTAGGTTGGGATGCCCGCGGCGCGGAAGAAGAGGCCGTCTGTGGCGCCGGCTGACATGTACGGCGAAATGACAGCATCTGGATACGACGAGTGTACCGCGCGTGCGGCCGCCTGCATCACGTCAGCGCGCAATGGCGAAGCGTCGCTTGAGTTTGAAGGACCCAGCGGCTCAACGTTGACCTTGCTGCCCGCAATTGCCCGCAATTCCGCGAGGACGTCGGCGACGGGCACACCAGGAAAGATGCGGCAGTTCACCGTGGCGACGGCGCTCTGCGGCAACGCGTTCTCGGCGTGGCCGCCCGTCAACATGGTCGCAACGCAGGTGGTGCGCATCATCGATGTGAGGGAGACGTTGCGCGAAAGTGTGCGCGCGGCAACCCGATCGCCGGGGTGCTCGGAGAACCGGCGTAACGCCGCGCCTTCTGGGCCTGAGAACACGCTTGCCGCGTTGCGGAAGCTTTCAATAGTCGTGTCGTTCCACATCACCGGAAACTGGAAGGCGCGCAGGCGCGCTAGCGCGTCGCCAAGATCGTAGATGGCATTGTCGTCGCGCGGTTGCGAGGAGTGACCACCTGGGTTGCGCGCCGTGAAGGTGAAGGTCGCATAGGTCTTTTCGGCGGTTTGAACGACGTAGGAGATGCCGCGATTGTTGCCGTCGAGTTGGCCGCCGCCGGCGTCGGAGTTCAGGGCAAATTCGGCTTCGCCGAGCAACTCGCGATGTTGTGCGAGCAGCGCCTCAGTCGTCGCGCCGCTGGTTTCTTCGTCGCCTGAGAACCAGAGGATCAAATCGCGTGTCGGCACGAAGCCTTCGCCGCGGAGCGCCAGAAATGTTGAGGTCAGTTGGGCAATGCCACCCTTATTGTCGATCGTTCCGCGGCCGAAGAAGAAGTGGTTCTCTTCCACCAATGTGAACGGGTCGCGCTCCCAGTCCGTGCGCAGGGCGGGCACCACGTCCATGTGCGCGAGCAGAAGGATCGGGCGACCGCCCGAGCCGTTGCCGCGATAGCGCACGACGAGTCCGGCCGTGCCGCCTAGCGGCAGGACGTGAACATCCTCTGCCGGAAAACCGGCGGCGCGGAAGAGGCCGGCGAGATAAGCGGCCATGGCTGGCGTTTGCGCGCCGTCCACCGAGGTGTCGAATGCGATGATGCGTTGGTAGATGTCACGCGCCTGCGTGCGCTGCGCCGCGCTCGGCGCTTGTGCCGCCGCCACTGACGTAAATCCGCACATAAAGACGGCGCTGAACACCAGCGCCCGAATCCAACCGCCCATGAAAATCCCCAATCGTTTCAGGCATGCTGGCGATGGGTTAGCGCTTTGGCAAGGGATTGGGCGCAGGGCTAGGCACATGTCTCTCGC
>JBEBHI010000140.1:0-9358 GCA_040080935.1 Terricaulis sp. | reverse complement strand
GTTGAACCCAAAATATGGCCACAGATCGGTGACAGCCGCTTCAAACTGCTTTCGCAAGGCTCACCCGTCGACGCTGCGGTCAACGGCGGTGATTTCTTCGATGCCGTCGGCAAGGTGCTGCACATCGGCGCCGACTACGACGTCGCAATTCCCAATGGCGTAGACACCGCCGTCTTTCGTGCAGCCAAGAAGCCGCGCAAACTTGCGGGATTCACCAAGCATGGCCACAGGTTCATCGTGCCTGATGAGGTCCTTTCAATTCTCACAGCACTGGATCCGGAAGCGATCGCCTCCCAGCGCCTGAACTTCGAGTTTGCCGGAGGTGAGCAGCCCGCCTCACCCGTGCACATGATCAATTTCATCCGCATTATCGACGTCGTGGATTTCGACCGCACGCATCTCATGTTGGTGGGCAACCAAGGTGGCGTCGCTTGTCGCGAGTGCGGTCCGATTGGCGTACGCGCGGATATCACCGCTGACTTTCACGTCTTTCGCGACAGCAGCTTCCCGCAAAATGTCTTCGTATCACCCGAAGTGATCGACGCTCTTACACGCGCAAAGATCAAAGGCTGGCGCGTCAAAGACCCGGCCGATCACTACCGCCTCGGCGAGCATCTCCGGACACTGAAAGCCGCAAACTAAGCCGCCGCCAGCAGCTCCTTCACGCGCCCGACCAGCTGCTCCATCGTCACCGGCTTGCTCAAATAGTGCACCGGATAGTTCTCCAGCAAATCGCTGAAGCTCTCAGGCGCGTAGCCGGAGAGGAAGAGCACCTTGGCGTTGCCGATCATCGCTGCGTCGGCTTCCTGCAGCATCTCGGGACCGGTCATGATCGGCATCGAGACGTCGGAGATGATGATGTCGAACGAGCCAGGCTTGGCCGTCAAAATATCGAGCGCCTCCTGCCCGTCGCCCGCTTCTTCGACCTCGTACCCGCACTCTTTCAGATTGCGCACCGTCGCGCGGCGCACCGGCACCAGATCTTCCACGAACAAGATCTTGCCGCGGCCCGACACGTCCTTCGGCACCGGCGCGATCAGCGCGCGTTCTTTCGCGGCGATCTCGTCGAGTTCTTCCTGCGTCGGCATGTATTCCGGCAAGAAGATGCGGAACGTCGTGCCGACGCCCAGCTTCGACGTGAAGAAGATGTAGCCGCCCGATTGCTTGATGATGCCGTAGCTGGTGGCCAGCCCAAGCCCGGTGCCTTTGCCGGCTTCCTTGGTCGAGTGATACGGACGGAAAATCTTCGCCGCATGCTCGGGCTTAATGCCGCCGCCGGTGTCTTCGACCTCGATCATCACGTACTTGCCGTCTTCCATCGGCGTATGACCCATCGCCCGCGCCGTGGCGGCTTCGATCACCGACGTGCGGATCATCAGCTTGCCGTCGCGCGCCATCGGCGAGCCTTTCGGCGTCATCGCATCGCGCGCGTTGGTCGCGAGGTTCACGATCACGCGCTCAAGCTGCGTTTTGTCCACCTTCACATACGGCAGATCGCGCCCGTGACGGATCTCCGTCTGGATCGACGCGCCCGTAATGCGCCGGATTAGCTCCTGCTTCGACCCCAGGAAGTCGCCGACGTCGAACACTTCACGCGCAAAGTTCTGCTGACGCGCATACGCACGTAGCATTTCCGACAATTCCTTCGCCGTCGTCGCGTGATCCGCGATCTCTTTCAGCATCGGGTAATCAGCATCGCCCACCGGGTGACGGCGCAGAAGATACGAGCACGTCTGCATCACCACCGTGAGCAAATTGTTGAAGTCGTGCGCAACACCAGCCGCAAGCTCACCGATCTCGCGCATCTTCTCCGACTGCGCCAACCGCGTCTCAAGCTCACGCTGCTGCGAGACGTTGGAGATGTACGCCAGCGCCCGCCCATCAGCGCCGCGCGCCAATTGCACGTGCACCGCCGTCGGCGGCGTCGTCGCCAGCGTGATCTCGATCGGATCGTTTAGCGCCTGACGCAAACGGTGCGCCAACTGCGCCGGGCCTTCCGAAGCATCGAACAAATCCGCAAACGCCGCGCTCGGCGTCGCCCGGCCTTGCGTCATTTCCATCAGCGCGCCGTTGGAATCCAGCAACGCCGCCGAACCAGGATCGATGCCATCGAGCACCGCGACGCCAAACGGCGCCTGCGCGAACACGCCATCGGCGCTCGCCGTATCAACAGAACGCGCCGCAACCGTGCCTTCCGGCGATTCCGCATCCGAGAAGAACACCAACCCGCGCACCGCACCGTCGATGTCATCCACCGGCGTGAAGCTCAGCACGCTGGCCTGCGTCTCCTGCCCGTCGATGCCCTTCAGCGTCACTTTCGCGCGCGACGGCCCGAAGCCGCGGCGATCGCGGCGGATCAAACGGCTCGCGTCTTCCTTGATCATGTCCTTGACGCGCAGCAGCTGCGGATCGTCGCCAAGACCAAGCACCGCACGCAGTGAGCGGTTCATGTAAATGATCTGCCCGTCCGACTTCGCAGCGAAGAAACCAACCGGCGAGTCATCTAGGAACAGCTGACGTCCATCGTCAGGACTATTGCCTTGCTCGCTCGCACCAAGCTCACGCAAGCGCCAAAGCACCTGCCCACCTGGGATCGGACCAACGCACGCTTCATAGCGCGCATGTCTACCAGTGATCGACGAGGTGCCCGGCAATTCCTCGCGCCGCGTTTGCCCAAGCTGCGCTGCCTTTGACAAACGGAACATCGGCGCCGAGAGCATCGGGTCCGCGCCAAACAGACGGCTCATCATCGGCGGACGATCGCTCTCGCCCAAGATACCCGCCGCTTCCGCGATCTCAAGATAAGCGTGGTTCGCTGTCAGCGGCGAAAGATGCGCGTCGGTGATCAGCGCCGCTTCATCGAGCGCCGCGACAAACGCAAACTCATCGCGCCCGCCAAGCAGCGAGTTCGCCGCAATCGCGCCGCGCTCTGGAAACGCGCCAACACGTCGCCCAACGCCGCGCGACATCCAGAAGAACAACACCAAGCCCGCCGCTGCGAGCAAGATCAGCAACACGGCGCCAGCTTGGCCAACGGCTTGTCCCGCCGTCAGCGCAACGCCTGCGGCGCCGAGGCCAACAGCCACGGAAAACCAGAATAAAATCTGGAGCGGATCGAGCCGCCCGCCGCTGCGCGGCGCCGGAGAATGTGCGTGATCGGTCATGTGGCCGCCAATTGACCCCGATTCGCCCTTGCGAGCACCGCCGCTGACTGTTGGAAAGCCATCCGCCATAGGGCGTCTCCGCTCATAACCTGCTGCGCCGACGGCCGCGCCGCCGGGCTAGTCGCATGATGAAGCCGATAACCTTCGCCACGGCCTCGTAATGTTCCTTTGGAATCGGCTGATCCAGTTCGGCGGTCGCGAACAACGCCCGCGCCAGAGGTGGATCTTCCACAATTGGAATGTCGTTTTCTTCGGCCACTTCCCGAATTCGGAACGCCACCGCATCGACACCCATCGCCACGCAGATCGGCGCCGGCGTCTGGATCGGATCGTATTTCAGCGCGATGGCGTAGTGAGTCGGGTTCGTAATGATCACGCTCGCTTGCGGCACGTTCTGCATCATCCGCTGGCGTGAGCGCTGAATGCGTATCTGCCGCAGCTTGGCTTTGACCATCGGATCACCGTCTTGCTGGCGGTGTTCTTCTTTGATCTCGCGGCGGCTCATGCGCTGGCGCTTCATGAACGATTGGCGCGTGAACACATAATCGATCACCGCGATCAGCGCCGACGCGCCCGCAAGGGCCATCAGCATCGCCACCACGCGGTCCTGCACGTACGGCAACAACGCGGCCACATCGAGCAGAGACATGTTTTCGAGCGTCGAGTCCTTCGGCCACAGCGCCCACAACATCACGCCGCCGACGACGCCAAGCTTCGCTAGCGATTTCAGGAACGAGGCAAACGCCGCCTGCCCGAACACTCGCTTGAAGCCCTCCATCGGATTGAGCTTGTCGAGCTTGGGCTGCAGCTTCTCACTGGTGAAGGTCGGCTTGTCCTGAATGTAGCGCGCCGCAACGCCCGCGCCCGCAAGCGTCAGACACATGAAACCGAAGATGCCAAGCAGCTTCAGCCCAATCTGACCAAGAATCGCCTCAAGCGCGCCTGGCTGCGTCGAAAATTGTTCGGGCATCGCAAGGAAGCCGATGAACGCGTGCGCCATCTGCGACGCGATCGGCCCCGCCATGAACGACACGACAGCCGTGAGTGCGATCAGCGAAAGCGCTGTGCCCACTTCCGGCGTGTAGATGATGTCGCCCTTCTCGCGCGCCTGCTCGAGTTTTCGCGGGGTCGGCTCTTCTGTCTTATCGTCATCATCAGCCGCCATGTCGCGCTACCTCAGCCAATTTGCGTAGCGCTCGAGACTGTCGAGCCAGATCAGCATTCCCGTTGAAAGACCAAGCGCGAGCACAACCAGCCCGCCCATGATCTGCAGCGGCAGAGCGACGAAAAAGACTTGGATTTGCGGGATCAAACGCGAGAGCACGCCCATGCCGACACGAAACAGCATCCCAGCGACAAGCAGCGGCACGGCAATCTGAAAGCCGACACGGAACGACGTCGCCGTCGCCTCCAACGCGAGCTGCGCCGCATCGCCAACCGGCGGCTGCCCGCCGATCGAGATCACCTCGTATGAACCGGCGATGCCTTGCAAAAACATATGATGCAGGCCGGTGGCGAAAATCAACGCGACGCCCATGACGCCGAGAAACACAGCAACGAGTTGCCCCGAGCCAGTCGCAGTCGGGTCCGCGGTTTGCGCGAACGAGATGCCCATCTCCATGCCGACGATCTGACCTGCTGTCGCCAACGCCGAGACCAACATCCGCGCCGCGCCGCCAAGCAGCACGCCGATCAGGACTTCAGCGCCAATCTGAAACGCCATGCCGATCGCAGAATCCGACGGCGGCGGCACGTTGCTCGCCAACGCCGGCCCAATCGCGATCGCCATCGCCAAAGCGAACGCCAAACGAATGCGCCCTGGCACCGCAGGTTCGCCGAAGCCCGGCAGCAACATGATCATGCCGCCGATGCGCCCGAACAGCAGCGCCGTGGACCAAATCTCGACGCCGTAGAGCGTGAGGTTCATCAGAACGCCGCGATGCGTTCGAAGATTTGATTGGTGAAGCCGCCGAGCAGCCCGCCCATGATCGGCAGGAAGAGCAGGATGGCGAAGAAGATCGCCAGGATCTTCGGCACGAACACCAAGGTCTGCTCTTGGATCTGAGTCAGCGTCTGCAGCAGCGAGACGACCAGACCAACCACCAGCCCCACGATCATGGGGCCTGCGGCGACGAGCACAGTGATCCAGATTGCATCGCGACCAAGGTCGAGAACTTCCGCGCCAGACATCCGGGGCCTCCGAGAGGTCGGCAAATTCTGCCGCCTGAAGAAAGGCGTCGGCCTGACGTGGTTAATGCGAGGTTTCAGAGTGAGTTACGTCTGTGCAAACCGGCACTGTGTGAATTTTCGCACATGTAACTGTGCCTGCGAGGCCACACCGTAACTGAGTTTACGCGGAGGGCATCCAAAATGCCGATTCCGCATCATCTTGGTGTCAGGCGTGCATGGAACGACAAGATCGTTCCGAACGTAGAACACGCGAGGAAACGTCCTGCAGGGGGCTGCAAATGCTGAATGCGATTTCTAACTTTTTCAGAGGCCTGTTCGGTCGCAAGGCCGACAACTTCAAAGACCTTCTGATCGCCGATCTCGGCATCGAGCGCTAAGCGCTCGAGTTCGAATTACTCGAACTATCCGCCGGGCGGCGCGCCGGCGTTGAAGCTTTCTATCAGGCTGCCCGCCACCAATCGCCAGCCATCGACCAGCACGAAGAAGATCAGTTTAAACGGCAAGCTCACCGTCACCGGCGGCATCATCATCATGCCCATCGCCATGAGCAGTGACGCGACCACAAGGTCGATGATCACGAACGGGATGAACAGCATAAAGCCGATCTCGAACGATCGCCTGAGCTCTGAGATCATAAACGCCGGCGCCATGATGCGCAGCGGCGTGTCTTCGGCGCTGGTGGGCGGCGTTTCCAAGCGCGCCATGTCAATGAAGAGCGCCAGATCATCCTCGCGCGTCTGGCTCGCCATGAAAGCTTTTAGCGGCGCGACGATGCGCGGGAACGCTTCGTCCAGCGGCATCTCCTCGTTCATAACCGGGCCAATGCCGGCCTGATACGCTTCATTCCAAACCGGCTGCATCACGAACGCCGTCAAGAACAGCGATAGCGAGATGATCACCACGTTCGGCGGCGCTTGCTGCAAACCAATCGCCGTCCGCAGCAGCGAGAGCACAACGACGATGCGCACGAAGCTCGTCGTCATGATGATGATCGACGGCGCCAGCGAGAGCACCGTGATCAGCGCCGCGAGTTGCATCACCCGCGCCGTGAGGCCGTCGCCGGTGCCGAGGTTCACGGCAAGTGTCGGGTTCGTCGCGGCCGCGTAGGCAGCGCCGACGCCGATCATCAGCGACATCGTCAGTGATGCGGCAAAGATGATCGCGGTTTTGCCCCAGCCAGACTCCCAGCGGAATGGTTTCTTGGCGCGTTTTGGAGTGTCGCTCACGTCGTCGTCTCCACCGCGACCGGCTCCGGCGCGGGCGTTTCCTTCGCAGCCATGTCGGTGACCAGCACGTCGCCGCCGGGCCCCAGCAGCATCACGTGTTCGCGGTCATCGACGCGCACGATCACCATGCGGCGGCGGGTATCGATCAGCAGCGTTTCGGTGACGCGCATGCGCCTCACGCCGGGGCCACCCGGCTGAAGCATGCCCAAGCGGCGCGCGAGGTAGGCTGCGCCGACGATCAGAGCCAATGTTGCGAGGAGCGCGAACACCGTTCGCGCAAAGTCCAGCAAGTCCACCACCGTCTCCGTTCTGGAGTTTGAGCAACAGTGGCTGGGCCGGTTTGGTAAACGAGGTCTTAATTTTCGCGGTCGAAATTAAGTCCCGCTTAACCACGTTGAGGTGCACTAGGCAAAGTTTGCAGCCCTGAGTCGGACCCGCATGGACCTCGGCAATACCCCCTTCTTCGGAATGCTGCGCGCCCGGCTTGATCAGCTGAGCGAGCGCCAGCGCCTCATCTCCGAAAACATCGCCAACGCTTCGACGCCCGGCTACCGCCCGCGCGATGTCGACACCTCCGGCTTTGAGCGCATGGTCGCTTCAGCCGGCGGCGGCGGCGGTTTGCAGATGGCGCGGACCAAGGCTGGGCACATGTCGCCCGGTGGTGGGTCTGGCGGCGTCAACATCGTCACCCGTGACGACAGCGAGACTACGATCGACGGCAACGCGGTGGTGCTCGAAGAGCAAATGTCGGCCGCAGCGCAGACACGCATGGAATTTGAGACGGGCATCGCGCTCTACCAAAAAGGCCTCGAACTCGTTCGCATGGCCGCGCGCGCGCCTGGGAGATAGTTAGATGACCGATATCAACGCCGCCATCTCTGCTGCCGCTTCCGGCATGCGTGCGCAGCAAACGCGCATGCGGATCGCGGCGGAAAACATCGCCAACGCGAACTCGACCGGCGTCAATCCGAACGAAGATCCGTTTCGCCGCCGCATCCCGCTTCTGGAAAGCACCACCCTCGCCTCTGGCGCCCGCGGCGTGCAGGTCGAAGGCACGGTCAACGACATGACCGAGTTTCGCGAAGAATATAATCCGTCACACCCGGCCGCTGATGAGCGCGGCTATGTGCGGCTGCCGAATGTCGACACGCTCGTTGAGATGATGGACATGCGCGAGGCGACGCGCGCTTACGAAGCTAATTTGAACATGATCGAAGCCGCGCGAACGATGACCTCGCGCGCGCTCGACCTGCTGCGGAGATAAATAGATGGCGATCGATCCAGTCTCGGCCGCGCGGGCCTATCAACAAGCCGCGCAAGCCATGCAAGGCGGCGGTGCTGCAGGCGGCGCCGGCGAAGGCGTCGACTTCGGCAACCTCGTGCAAGAAGCGATCCGCCAGGCGGGCGCTGGCGCGGGCGCTGCTGAACAACAAGGGCTCGCGGTTGCGGCGGGCCAAGGCGACATCGTCAATGTCGTCACCGCGATCGCAGCGGCGGAAACGCAATTGCAAACGGTGATCGCGGTGCGCGACCAAGTGATCAGCGCGTATCAAGAAATTCTGCGGATGCCGATCTAAGGCGCATTTCGCCTTTTGTTGCACGCCAAGGGAACATCGCTCCGTAGCTGACGTTTCAGCGACATCACATTTGGTGAACGGAGATTTTCCATGCTTGGCTGGGCAATCGGCTTTTTCCTCGCCGCGCTCGTCGCGGCTGTTTTTGGATTTGGCGGTATCGCCTCTGCGTTTACCGGCATCGCCATCATTCTTTTCTGGGTCTTTCTCGGCCTTTTCGTTGTGTCGCTGGTGTTTGGTTCACTGGGACGCGGCCACGCGACGGGACATGCGATAACTGGCGGCGGCAGCGGCCGGACGATTGGCGTGCTCGCGCTCGTCGCTGGCGTTGCGCTGCTGGTCTATGCATGGGTCGACAACGACATGTCGGCTGAACGTGTCGGCGCGCAGATTGACCGTACCGCGGTCGAACTCGCCGAAGGCACCAGCGATGCAGTGAGCGAAGGCGCGGATCGCGCTGGCGATCTGGTCGACGACACTTCCAATGAAATCCGCAACGACGCGTCGCAAGGCTTGGATGAGGCCTCGGACAACGTCGATCCGGACAACAATCGTCGCAACTAAACTTCATCCCCCGTACGTCCTTCACGGCCCGAGCCTCGCTCGGGCCGTTTTGTTTGGAACGTTGCACTGAGCGCCGGGTTGGATTCACAGGAGATTTTTGAAACCCATGCGCCGTCACGATATTGCCTGCCTGAATCATCTGGCGACGATTTTGGTTGATGCCGGCAAGCTCTACGCCCGAGCAGCCCGGATTGCCGATGATCCCAAAGTGGTGGATCGGATTGAACGAACCATGGCCGAGCGCGACCGGCTGCTGACGGAAATTCGCTCACTCATTATCAGCCTGCGCGGCGAGCAGCGCGAAAACGGCACATTCTTGGGTTCGGCGCACAAAGCGTTTTTGAACGCGCGGGCGCTGTTCGATAACGACGAAAAATCGGCGCTTGGTGAAGTGCAACGCGGCGAGAGATATTTGTGTGAAGAGATCCGCAAGTCCATTCGCAACGACGAACTGAGCGCTGAAGTGCGCGCATTCCTGGGCCTGGCGCTTGACCGTATCGTGAGTGGAGAGATGCGGATTGAGGGTGCGTTAGAGGACGTGAAGCACCGGCCGCAGCCCCCTAAGAGCATTCATCCGATGCCGCCGCATAATTGACGCGCTTCATCTCCCCGCCCCCCTTGTGGGGCGGGGTTGGGGGTG
>JBEBHI010000139.1:0-9446 GCA_040080935.1 Terricaulis sp. | reverse complement strand
CACGTTTGGAGCAAACAGCGGCGTGCATTCGCCGAGATACTTTTGCAGCCCACCGACGAAATGGCGAAACATATCCGTGTTGCCATCACCGCCCGCGCCCGGCGCCGAGCTGAAGAGGTTGTGGCCCTTCTTGGCATCCACCAACGACACATGGAGATGCATCGCCGAACCCGGTTGGTTCTCCATCGGCTTCGCCATGAACGTCGCGTAGACGCCGTGCTTCAAGGCCACCTGGCGCACGATGCGCTTGAACACCAGAACTTGATCCGAAACGTGCACAGGGTCGCCATGGTTGAAGTTGATCTCCAACTGCGCCGTGCCGCTTTCGTGGATCATGGTGTCGAGATGCAAAGACGCCGCCTCTGCATGCTCGTAGATAGTCTCGATAAGATCTTCGTATTCGGTGATTGCCTCAAGCCCATAAGGTTGCGGTGATGTTTCCGAGCGGCCCGAACGGCCCGCTGGCGGCAGCAGTGGAAGGTCCGGATCAGTGTTTACCTGGGTCAGATAAAATTCGAGCTCGGGCGCCACCATCGGCTTAAGGCCCGCCTCCTCGTAGAGTTTCATTACGCGGCGCAACACGTAACGTGGCGCGATGTCGTAAGGTTCACCAGTCGTATTGTACGCATCCGCGAACACAAACGCGGTCGGCGTTTTGTAGCCTGGAGCGACGCAAATAGTATTGATGTCAGGCCGCAGCACGACGTCGGGATCTTGCATCGAAATCGCTTCATCCGCCTCGTCGGCGTACTCGCCGGTGACGGTCAGCAGGTAGATGCTCGACGGGATACGGAGCGATCCGTCCCGCTCGCTTTGCAAAAACTTCTGCGCTGGGAAGACTTTCCCGCGAATAACCCCGTTCATATCGGGGATCAGGCATTCGACTTCGCCGATGCCGCGTTCTTTGATCCAGTTCGAAAAGCTCATGACACACACATGTTTTCGCGCACGCAGCAAAGCGTTGCGCCGAGACGGCGCGCGAGAACCGCAACTGAAGTTCTTTCAAACGGCCGCGGTGCGAAAAAACTATGCAGTTCTCTAAGAACTACTCGCAAACCACGCCCATTCGCCTTCTTTGGAAGGCAGCGGGAGCGCATAAGTCACCTGATGCATCCACTATCCCGGCTCGCCCAGGGGCAAGTCAAGGCGCCACACCCCTTCGTGTTAGGAGCGATTTTCTGTACTTTTCGCGTGCACGCTCTACGGGTAGCGGTTAGGAGCCGTCCATGATCTTGAATTTCAAGGGACCGGATGAGGGCCTGAACGCAAGCGTCTACGCAGAACTGCGCAAGCGCATCGTTACTGGCCTCATTTCGCCAGACCACGAACTCTCCACGCGTAGCCTCGCCGGCGAGCTTGGCGTTAGCCAAACACCTGTTCGCGACGCCCTCTCCCGCCTATCGGCCGAAGGCGCCGTTTCCATTCGCTCGAAGCGCCGTGTTCGCGTCCCCGAGATGACGAGCGAACGCTTTGACGATCTTCTGCGTTGCCGCCTGTTGCTCGAGCCAGAAGCGGCGGCACTCGCAGTGCCACATTTGAAGCCTGAAGATGTTCGCCAGCTTCGTGAGCTACACACGCTGCTCCAAGGGGCGATCATCGCGGGTGATGCTGCCGCGTACATGCAGACCAATTACGACTTTCACTTCGCGCTCTATCGCGCCCAGCCGCAGAAGACGCTGACACAGCTGATCGAGACGCTGTGGCTACAGTTTGGTCCTTACATGCGCGTGCTCTACGGGCGGGTTTCAAACACCAATCTCAACGATAGCCACGAAGCTGCAATCAAGGCGATTGAATCGCTCGATGCAGAGGCCGTGCGCGCCGCTATTGCGAGCGACATCGCCGATGGCATGGGCTTACTAGGTCAGCGAGATCTGGCTTCGACCACGTCGCGTTGAAGAACTAAGCCTCGGCCTTCAGTGCACGCAACGCTGGCTCCGCCTCACGAAGCGAGCGGCCGATAATGTCGACCATGCGATCCACTTCGTCGCGCGTGATGATGAGCGGCGGACACATGACGATCGAATCGCGGATGCCGCGCACCATCAGACCGTTCTTGATGCAAGCATCGCGCACGATCGGACCGGCCTTGCCTTCCTCGCCAGTAAAGCGTTCGTTCGTGCCCTTCTTTGACACGATTTCAACGGCGCCGATCAAACCAAGCGAACGCACCTGCCCGACGAGCGGGTCCGTCTCAAGACGCTTCAGCGCTTGCGCAAAGTAAGGCCCGATATCGGTCTTCACGCGCTGGACCAGCCCTTCACGTTCGATGATCTCAAGGTTCTTCAGCGCCACGGCCGCCGCGACCGGGTGGCCCGAATACGTGTAGCCGTGCACGAAGTCGCCGCCCTTCTCGCGCAGCACCTCAACGATCTTGTGCGACACGCCAACGGCCGAAATCGGCAGGTAGCCAGACGACAGGCCCTTCGCCATAGGGACGAGATCGGGCGTCACACCGAAATGCTGAAAACCAAACCACTCGCCTAGACGACCGAAGCCACAGATGACTTCATCGATGACAAGCAAGATGCCGTATTTCTTGCAGATCGCATCAACGCGCTTCCAGTACCCTTTCGATGGGATAATGACGCCGCCCGCGCCTTGCACGGGTTCGCCAATGAACGCGGCGACATTCTCCGGCCCAACGGCGATAATACGGTCTTCGATCTCCTGCGCGCAGCGCGCGTAGAACGCTTCCTCGTCTTCGCCGAAACCCTCGCCGAATTTGTAGGGCTGCGCCACGTGCTCAACGCCTGGGATCGGCAGGCCACCGATCGGATGCATGGCCTTCATGCCGCCGAGGCTCGCGCCGGCCATCGTCGAGCCGTGATACGCATTGCGACGGCTGATGAAGACAGTCCGCTTCGGTTGGCCCGACACATTCCAATAGTGACGCACCATGCGCATCACGGTGTCGTTCGCCTCAGAGCCGGAGGAATTGAAGAACACGTGCTGGAGATCGCCGCCGAGCAATTCCGCGAGCTTCGCCGCGAGCATCACCGTGGGCGGCGTCGCTGTTTTGAAGAAGGTGTTATAGAACGGCAGCTCTTGCATCTGTTCAGCCGCCGTACGCACAAGTTCGTCGCGTCCGTAGCCGACGTTCACGCACCACAGACCCGCCATGCCATCGAGGAGCGCGTTTCCTTCGCCATCAAAAATCGTCGAGCCTTCGGCGCGCGTGATGATGCGGCTGCCGCCGAGCGCCTGCATCTCACCGTAGTTGGCTTGCGCCGGCAGATGGTGTGCGACGTCCAAACGGCGCAGTTCTGGAATGTCGTAGTTGCGCGCGGCCATCGTCGTTTCCTCGTTGATTTTATGTCGTTTGGCTGACTAGCTTGCCAGCGGTTCGCGGCGCAGAGCTCGGCCCAGCAGCTTGAAGAAGGTCTGGCTCTGCGGATTCTCGCTCGCCTTCCATTCTGGGTGCCATTGCACTGCCAGAACTTGGGCGCCGTTCACGTTCGCCGAGATTGCCTCGATGACGCCATCCGGCGCCGTCGCTTCGACCTTCAAGCCAGCACCGAGCTTATCAACGCCCTGATAATGAACGCTCACCACGTCGAGCGACTCGGTCTTGTAAGCGCGCTCGAGCACACCGCCTTCGACGAGTTCGACCGGATGGATGTGCTCGAAATACTCGGCGAACGTTTGCTGGCTGGGCGCGTGGTGGGGAATGAGATCGGGGTTGTCAGCCATGTCGCGGCGCAACGTACCGCCGAACGCGACGTTCAATTCTTGAAAGCCTCGGCAAATACCGAACACAGGTTTGCCGAGTTCGATCATGGCCTCGATCAAGTGCGCCGTCATTTCATCGCGCGAGGGATCGAATGGTCCAGGCGCGTCGTCGATGATTTGCCCGTAGCGCTTTGGATCCAGATTTGACGGCGTGCCGGTCAGCATGATGCCATCGAGGCGTGGTGCGATCTCCTTGGCGTGCATCAGCTCTGGCAGCGCCGGCACCAGCAACGCCGCCGCATCGGCGTACTTCAGTGCCGACACCAGATAACGCGTCATCACGGCTTGCGCCGATTGCGTCTCTACAGTGCGGTTGCAGGCGATAACGCCGAGAACGGGACGGTCTTTGAAGGTCATGACACTAAGATAGGAGCACCGCCGGCGAACAGGCATGCCAGGCAAGCCATACAGGCTCATCCCAGGTAAAATCTTCCTGATCATAGCGCGTCAAATTCGACCGAAATGTCTTCACGCGCCGTCCACCTTCGAGTTCCACTTCGTAATTGGTCTCACTGCCCAAATAGACGATGTCGCGGATGATGCCAGGAACGACGTTCGTCCCCTGCGGCGCGTCCTCCATCTTCATCGCCGTCGAACCTTCGGTCCGCTTGTGCATCTCGATCTTCTCGGGTCGCAGCGCCACCCACACCGTCGAATTTCGCGCGCCGGTGACGCCGTGATCCAGATAAACCGGCGCGGCCAGCTCCGGCACGCGCACCAGCGCATGACCCGGCTCGTCTTCCGCCAGCGTGCCCTCGAACATGTTCACGCTGCCGACGAAATCTGCAACGAAACGCGAGTTCGGGAATTCATAGAGATCGCCGGGTGACGCCACCTGCGCCAGCAATCCGCGATTCATCACGGCGCAACGCGTTGCGATCGCTAGCGCTTCGTCTTGATCGTGGGTCACCATGATGAAGGTGATGCCCACTTTCTCCTGAAGTGACGTCAGCTCCGAACGCATCTGGTCACGCAACTTTGCGTCGAGCGCCGATAGCGGTTCATCCAGAAGCAACACACGCGGCCGCTTCACCAATGCTCGCGCCAGCGCCACGCGTTGACGTTGGCCACCTGAAAGCTGGTCGGGCATGCGGTCGCCAAGACCGCCGAGCTTCACCAGCTCAAGCGCCTCGTCGACCCGCTTCTTGATCTCACCGCCGTCGACGCCGTCCATCTTCAGGCCGTATGCGACGTTGTCCGACACCTTCATATGCGGGAACACGGCATAGCTCTGAAACACCATGTTCACCGGCCGCTTGTTCGGCGGCAAATCGGCGACATCCTTGCCGTCGATGAGGATTTTGCCTTCGGTTGGAGTTTCGAACCCGGCGAGCATTCGCAGCAACGTTGTCTTGCCGCAGCCCGACGGGCCGAGCAGCGCGAAAAACTCGCCTTCGCGAATGTCGAGATTCACATTGTCGACCGCGACCATCTTACCGAAGCGCTTGGTCACGCCCTGGAACGAGATGATCGCGTTCTCTTTCACGTGCGGCGCGGGCTTTGCGGCCGGTGCGTTTGAGACAGACGCGTCACTCATCGGATCAAGCCTTCTTGTCCTTGGGCTCATTGTTCTGCATCTGCAGCCCAACAGCCGTCAGGATCACAGTCACGACAATTAGGATAGTGGACGCCGCGTTCACTTCCGGCGTCACTGAGAAGCGCAGCATCGAATAGACCTTCACCGGGAACGTCACCGTGTCCGGTCCAGCGGTGAAGAAGGTAATCACGAAGTCATCGAGCGACAGCGTAAACGCCAGCAGAGCGCCGGCGATCAGGCCAGGCTGCATGTGCGGCACCAGCACATCCCAAAACGTTCGCCACTCGCTCGCGCCCAAATCCTTGGCCGCCTCCTCCAACTCGCGATTGAAAGAGGCCAGCCTCGCGCGCACCACCGTCGCCACGAACGGAAACGCGAACGAGATATGCGCGATCGTGATCGCGCCAAGGTTCAGTGGCCACGGCAAACCGCTCGGCCACGGAAACACACGCGCGAAGAACACGAGCATCGCCACGCCCATGCAGATTTCAGGCACGACGATCGGCAGCGCCATCGAGCCTTCGACCACAGTCTTTCCAGGAAATTTGAAGCGCCACAGCATCACCGCCGCTAGCGCACCGAGAATGACCGAGACCACCGTGCACAGGAATGCGATCGTCAGCGAGTTAACGAACGCCTGCTGCAGCGAGTCGTTGTTGAATGCCTTCTCATAATATTTGAACGTGAAGCCCTGCCAGACGATGTTCCGGCGGCTGTCATTGAAGCTGAACACCATCAGCGTGATCAGCGGCAAATAGAGGAACAGCAACGTTCCGCCGACGATCACGCGTAGGGGCCATTGCCGCATATACTCAAGCGGTCCCGGCTTATCCTTCACCGGCTTTTCCGGCAGACGCGGCGATGGCGTGTTGATGAGCGCTTGATCAGCCATCACGCCCTCCGATCGCTGCGGCGCTGCACCAGCGCCTGCAACGCGATCGCGATGAAAGTGAGGTACATCAGCAGGAAAGAAAGCGCCGCGCCGAAGGGCCAATCGTTCGCGCGCTTGAACTGACGTTCAATAACGTTGGCGATCATCTGACTATCGGTGCCGCCGAGCAGGTCCGGCGTGAGGTACGAGCCGAGCGCAGGAATGAACGTAATCAAGATGCCCGATGCGATGCCCGGCGCTGCAAGCGGCACAACGACGAGGAAGATCGTCTTCATGTGCCCGGCGCCCAGATCGAGGCTGGCCTCCATCAGCGAGCGATCCATGCGGTCGAGCGCCGAATAAAGCGGCAGCACCATGAACGGCAGATGCACGTACACGAGACCAACGATCACGGCGAAGTTGTTATAAAGCAGCGTCAGCGGCTCAAAGTCACCAAGCGGCTGCAAGCCGATCAGCGTCATAAATCCGCTTGCGTTATTCCAAAGCCATTCGAGCGCGAAGTTCACATAGCCTTGCTCCCGCAACACCGCGATCAACGCGAACGTGCGAATGAGCAGGTTCGTCCAGAACGGCAGCATGATCAGCAGAAGCAGCCACGCCTTCTGTTTCGGAGTCGCAAATGCGATGGCAAGCGCCACCGGGAAGCCAACGATAAGGCAGAGCACCGTGGTGATGCCCGCAACCACCACGCTCTTTACGAAGATACCGAGATAAAGCGGCTCAAGCGCTCGCCCGTAATTCGCAAACGTGCCGGTAAAATCGATCGTCGTCGGCCCGGTGTTTTCACCGAACGTGTAGGCCCAGATCACCCCGAGCGGGATTAGAAAGAAAAACAGCAGCCAAGCGATCGGCGGCACGCTGATCGCAGCGAATGCCGCCCTCGCCTGTTTCCAAGTCTGCTCCATGCGCTCCTCTACGCAGCGCTGATGCGCGTGAAGATTTCCTCGTAGCGGCGCGAACTTTCGTCGCCCTCGAACGCGCCGTAGCGCAGGCGCGCAAGCTCTTCCGGCGTCGGATAGACGACGGTGTTGCTCTTATAATTGTCCGGCATCAGCGCCTTCGCGGCGCCATTCGGCGTCGCGTACTGAATGTACTCGGCGATGTCAGCGCCCGGTTGTGGTTCCAGAATGTAGTTGATGAACGCGTGCGCCTCGGCGAGGTGCGGCGCGTTTGCTGGAATGCAGAGGCAATCCTGGTTTTCCATACTGCCTTCAATCGGCAGTGCCCAGGCGATGTCATCATTGTCACGCATCACCTGCGCGATGTCGCCGTTATATTCCATGACGATGTCGACTTCGCCCGACACCAAGAGATCCTGACCATTATCGGTGTGAAACTGCTTGATGTGCGGCTTTTGGCGAATGAGCATTTGCTCGACTTGCGACAGTACTGCCGGCGAAATGTTCGTCAGCTCGGCGACGTGCCCAGGCGTGTATTGCTTGTACATTGATGCCAAGCGGATGAGATCCGCGGATTCACCCAGCACGGCGATGCGCTGGCTGAACTGCGGCGAGTCCAGCAGATAGCGCCAAGAGTTCGGCACGAAATTCGGGTTCGGCATCTTGCTCTTACGATAGCCGATGCCGATGCAAAGCCATGTATACGGCATCGAATAGGCACGCCCCGGATCAAACGGCGCGTCCTGAAACTCCGGCAGCACATTCGACGCATTCGGGATCAGCGTCTTGTCGAGCTCTTGAAGCATCTGCGCCTGCGCCATGCGCGTGACGTATTCGTTCGACGGGACGATCACGTCATAGCCGGGGTTGCCTGCGCGGAATTGAGCGAACAATTCATCGTTGCTGGCGAAGTTTGTGTAGTTGACGGTGATGCCCGTGGCCTCGCGAAAATTGTCCGCGGTATCGTCGGCAATATACGTATCCCAGTTGTGCACGTTGACCGTGCGCCCACCGCCGCCGCCACGTCCGCAGGATGCGAGACCACCCGAAAACGTAATCCCGATCGCGGCCGCGCCGAATGATTGAAGCAAAGAACGGCGCGACGCGCCCCGGAGATATCTACCCTTGGCCATAGTCTATCGCCTTTCGTTCGTCCGCCGCGGCGGTTCCTCAAGTCTCATGCTGCGCTTGCATGCAGCCGCTAACAAGCCCGCAAATACCAATCATAATCAATATCCGGGACCATGCTCTGAAAACGATCCTGCTCGACACGCTTGACGATCGAATACATGCGCACGAACCGCTCACCCAGATAGTCTTTTAGGACGGCCGACTCTGCGAACCGGTCCGTTGCCGCGAACCAATTGGTCGGGATCTTCTCGCCACCTTCGGCCTGCGCGTACCCGTCGCCGACAATCGCCGGACCAGGGTCGACCTTGTTGGTGATCCCATAGTGCACCGCAGCAAGCAGCGCGGCGAGCGCCAGAGCCGGATGTGCATCCGCACCAGCAACGCGATGCTCGATGTGGCGCGTGTTCGGCGCGCCAGCTGGAACCCGGAAAGATACGGTGCGATTGTTGACGCCCCATGTCGGCGCCACGGGGGCATATGAGTTCGCCTTGAAGCGCCGGTACGAGTTCGCGTTCGGCGCATAGATCGCCATCGAGTCGCCGAGCAGCGTCTTCATGCCGCCAACCGCATGCGCCAGCACCGGCTCACCCTCGGGCTTGTCGGACGCGAAGATATTCTTGCCCGCCTTGTCGTTGACGCTGACGTGCAGGTGCATGCCCGAGCCGGCGAGATCGGCGAACGGTTTCGCCATGAACGTCGCTTCGCACCCGTGCCGCAGCGCGACGCCCTTAGCCGCCCGCTTGTAAAGAACTGCATCGTCAGCCGCACGCAATGCATCGGCATGGTGCTTCAAAGTCAGTTCCAATTGCCCCGGCGCGTACTCGCTAATCGCGCCTTCAAGCGGAATACCCATTGCATCGGCAGACGCCCAAAGATCGCGCAGGAAGCCGGACGCCTCCTCAACCTCGCGCAACCCATAAACCTGATGCTGCGTCGCCCGATCGCCGGTTAACGGCGATGGCGGCAACTGAATCTTGCCGTTCGCCGTCCGTCGCGCGTCGACGAGGTAATACTCGAGTTCACACGCTACGACCGGCACGAGCCCGTCCGCCTCGAACCGATCAATCACGCGCTGCAGCACATGCCGCGGATCAAGATCGTGCGGCTTGCCGTCGAGCTCGTACATTGTCATTGGCACTTGGGCGACGTCGGCGCCCAGCCACGGCGCCGGGGTGATCCGCCCAGCAATCGGACGCGCCACGCGATCGGCGTCACCGTCTTCCCAGACCAGCCCTGTCGCCTCGACGTCCTGCCC
>JBEBHI010000273.1:0-2494 GCA_040080935.1 Terricaulis sp. | reverse complement strand
GAATTTCCCATAATAGCGTTCCATCGCTTCGGGCTAAGTCATTGATTTGTATAGACGCCAAAACTCCTCCATTTGATGGAACAACCATTGATTTTCTTCGGTATTTTCAGTCCTGTCACGCCGGAGGTCGCGGGTTCGAGCCCCGTCACTCGCGCCATCGCGAAAATCCATTCCAAAATCGACGATCGTTTCAGTGCCCAAAGGCGCCGCAAACGCGCGCGGTTTCTGCGAGTGGTTCGCAGATGTGCGTAGGTTGCTTCAACCCGCGACGCGCAATAGCTTCCGCGCCGATTTCGCGGCTGCGGCGCCTGATCTTCTGGCGGCGCGGCCCGATGCGGCTTAGGTGGAGCGCATGGGCCTCGATCTCCTGAATTACGCGCCAATTATCATCTTCTTGGGTGTGGCCATCGTGCTCGGCGCGGGCTTCCTCATTGCGGCTTGGGTGATCGCGCCGAAGTCGCCAGATAAAGAGAAAGTCTCGGCTTACGAGTGCGGCTTCAACGCCTTCGATGATGCGCGCATGAAGTTCGACGTGCGCTTCTATCTGGTGTCGATCCTGTTCATCATTTTCGACCTTGAAGTCGCGTTCCTGTTTCCGTGGGCGGTGACGCTCGGCGACATGCCGGCGGATGTCGCGCAATTCGCGTTCTGGTCGATGATGGGCTTCCTCGGAATTCTCACCGTGGGCTTCGTCTACGAGTGGAAAAAAGGCGCGCTGGAGTGGGAATGATATGAGCACCATCGTTCCAGCAGGCGCCGCCGCGCGCTCCGGGGTCGACGGCGGATATCCCGTCAAAGAAGATGATCCGTTCTACACGGGTCTGTCGAACCAGCTTGCCGATAAAGGCTTTCTCGTTGCCGCAGCCGACGATCTCGTCACCTGGGCGCGTACTGGCTCACTGATGTGGATGACGTTCGGCCTAGCGTGCTGCGCGGTCGAGATGATGCAGGCGTCGATGCCGCGTTACGACGTTGAACGCTTTGGTTTTGCGCCACGCGCTTCGCCGCGTCAGTCGGACGTGATGATTGTCGCCGGCACGCTCACCAACAAAATGGCGCCGGCGCTTCGCAAAGTTTACGACCAGATGCCGAACCCGCGTTACGTGATCTCGATGGGATCATGTGCGAACGGCGGTGGTTATTATCACTACAGCTACGCCGTCGTGCGCGGTTGCGATCGCGTTGTGCCGGTTGATGTTTACGTGCCTGGCTGCCCGCCGACCGCGGAGGCGCTCGTGTACGGCATTTTGCAGCTGCAGCGCAAAATCCGCCGCGAAGGGAACATCATTCGATGAGCCAGTCCCTCGAAGATCTCGGCGCGCATATCAAGTCGTCGATGACGAGCGCGATCGAAGATGTGAACGTCGCCTTCGGCGAACTCACGATCACGGCGCGCGCCGAGCAGATCGTGGCCGTGATTACATTCCTGCGTGATGATCCGCGCGGTCGCTTCACGACGATGATCGATATTTGCGGCGTCGACTACCCGGAGCGGACCAATCGCTTCGATGTCGTCTATCATCTGCTGTCGATGCACTTGAACCAGCGCATCCGCATCAAGGTGGAGACGAACGAAGACACGCCGGTGCCGAGCATCGCGGCGATCTATCCGTGCGCGGATTGGTTTGAGCGCGAAGCGTTCGACATGTACGGCATTTTGTTCGCCAACCATCCGGATTTACGCCGTTTGCTGACGGATTACGGCTTCCAAGGCTATCCGCTGCGCAAGGACTTCCCGCTGAGCGGTCACGTCGAAGTTCGCTATGACGCCGAACAGCAACGCGTGATCTATGAGCCGGTGAAGCTCACTCAGGCTTTCCGCAATTTCGACTTCCTCAGCCCGTGGGAAGGCATGACCTTGCCGGGCGACGAAAAGGCGCCAGCGGAGAAGAAATGAGCGCGGCCCAAATCCGTGACGCGACGTCGGTTCTCCTCGTCAAAGACGTGGTGAAGGCGGCTGCGTATTACACGGACAAATTGGGCTTTGCCGTTGATCGCTTCTGGGGCGAGCCGCCGATGTTTGCGATTGCGCGCCGCGACGGTGTTTCGATCATGCTGAACCAAGTCGATGCGGGCGACACGTTCCGGTCGAATGGCGACTATAACGGCCGCTTCAGCCTCTACATCGACACGACCGACGCGGACGCGCTTCACGCCGAATTCCAATCAAAGGGCGCAGACATTGTCTGCCCGCCCGACGACCAGCCGTATCAGATGCGCGAATTCCAGGTCCGAGACTTGGACGGTCATCTGCTCGGCTGCGGTCACGACATTTCAGGTGCTGCTCATGGCTGACGATCTCTCCAACGCGCCGACCGAAGAGAAGCGCACGTTTACGATCAATTTCGGCCCGCAGCACCCGGCGGCGCACGGCGTGTTGCGTCTAGTGCTTGAGCTTGATGGCGAAGTTGTCGAGCGCGTTGATCCACACATCGGTTTGCTGCATCGCGGCACTGAGAAGCTGATCGAATACAAAACCTATCTCCAGGCGATC
>JBEBHI010000272.1:0-2498 GCA_040080935.1 Terricaulis sp. | reverse complement strand
ATGGTGGACCCTAGCGGGATCGAACCGCTGACCTCCTGCATGCCATGCAGGCGCTCTCCCAGCTGAGCTAAGGGCCCATCTCACGTTGCGTCCGGACGAATCCGAACACCCCGGTTTTGGGAAGGGCGGAACCTAAGCTCCGCCCTTTTTTAGTTCAAGACGCGAACCGCGCTTTTAGCGGCTCTCGTCCTCGTCGCCGCCGCCCGGCAGGCCGAGATCGTCTTCGGTCAATTCTTCTTCGTCTTCGATCATCGGCACCGAGTCATCGTCGGCGGCGTCATCGCCCAGATCGGCTTCTTCTTCGGAGAAGCCTTCCGGCAACTCGTCATCGCCGCCCTTTGCGGTCGCTTCGGCATCTTCATCGTCATCGGCTACGATTGGATCAGCCTCGGCTTCGTCGGCGTCGAGTGCGACGGCCTCCTCGGCCTCTTCGTCTTCATCCTCGTCGTCGTCACCGCCGGCGCGCGCCTTTTTCTTCGGCGTATCCTCATCGTCGTCGTACGAGGTTTCATTGGCGCTGACGCGCGAACGGCCACGCTTAGCGCGAACGCCCTCTTCGGCCGGATCGAAACTTGTGGTGCACTTGGGGCAGACCGCTGGGCGGCGGTTCAGGTCGTAGAACTTCGCCCCGCAGCTCGGGCAGCTTTGCTTCGCGCCCAAATCGGTCTTGGCCAAAAGGCTCTCCTTATATCGCACGGGGGTACGGCGACCCCTAGCGGGGCGCTCGCTTGCCACCGTATGGCGCGCCTGTCAAAAGCTTTGTCCCGCCCAGGTTTTTGAGCTTTTCAGACGAGAGTGCCGCTATGCGTCTGAAGGCGCGATTTGCCGGACCATTGCAGGGTCGCGCTCGACCGCCGGGGGATAAGTCCATCTCCCATCGCGCGCTGATCATGGGCGCCCTCGCGGAAGGCGAAACCCGAATCGAAAGCCTGCTGGAGGGCGATGATGTCCGCCACACCGCCGAGGCGGCGCGGCTTTTCGGGGCCAAAGTCGAGCGTCGGGACGACGGCATATGGGTCGTGAACGGGGTTGGCGGGTTCAGCCAGCCGACCGAGACGGTCGATTGCGGGAACTCCGGAACCGGCGCGCGGCTGCTGATTGGAGCGGCGGCGAGTTACAAATTGAGCGCGCGCTTTGATGGCGACCAGTCGCTGCGCAAGCGTCCGATGAACCGTGTGATCGCGCCTTTGTCGCAAATGGGCGCGCGGTTCGACGCAAAGCAAAACTGCCTGCCGCTGATCGTGCATGGCGGCGCGCTGAAGGGCATTACCTACCGCTCGCCAATTTCCTCGGCGCAGGTGAAGTCAGCGGTTCTGCTCGCGGGGCTCAACGCCGAGGGCGAGACAGTGCTGGTTGAGCCCGAGCGCTCGCGCGATCACACGGAGCGAATGCTCGAAGTCTTCGGGGCCAACATCGATACGGTTGAAGTCGATGGCGCGCTGCATCCGCGGGTTCGGCCGAGCAAGCTCAAGGGCGTGCCGATCTATGTGCCGGGCGACCCCTCCTCCGCGGCGTTCCCGGTGGCGGCGGCTTTGATCGTCGCGAAGTCGGAAGTGCGGATTGAGGATGTGTTGGTGAACCCGCTGCGGCTTGGGTTCTTCGAGACGCTACTCGAGATGGGCGCAAACATCATTTACGAAGAGCGGCGCGATCCGATTGGCGAGCCGATCGCGAATTTGGTGGTGAAGGCGTCCAAGTTACACGGCGCGACCCCGCCTGCCCGGAGGGCGCCGGCGATGATCGATGAATTTCCGATTCTGGCGGCGGTGGCGGCGTTTGCCGATGGTGAAACACGGATCACTGGCGCGGCAGAATTGCGCGTGAAAGAAAGCGACCGCATCACGCTGATGGTTGATGGTCTGCGTGCGTGCGGGGTTGAAGCGGAAGAACTGCCGGACGGGCTGGTGGTGAACGGGCGCGGACCGAAGAGCGTGCGCGGCGGAGCCGAGATCCGCACGCTGGGCGATCACCGCATTGCGATGTCATTCCTGGTATTGGGCTTGGGATCGAAAGAGCCTGTCACGGTCGACGATGCGGACATGATCGCGACCTCGTTCCCTGGCTTTGCGACGTTCATGCAATCGCTCGGAGCTGACATCGCCAAGCTCTGACAGTGCCTTTTAACGGGCGCTTCACCAAGGTTTCACCCCGCTCCATTAACGACATCTGTGCATGCTGCGCCAAAATAAAGGTGTGGGGCTATGCGTGCATCGATCCTGCGCGCGCTCATTTTGAGCGTGTGCACAGTTTGCGTTGTGGGGACTGCTGAAGCTCAGCAGCAACCGGCGCAAAACAGTGACTGGATCGTACGCGGTGAAGCCCTCGCGCGGCGCATTGAAGCCGGCAACCTTATCATCACCGCGGACGTAAAACGCAGACGCGCACAGACCGCACAGACCCTTGAAGGCGATGCGCGCCTCATGGTGCTCTACGATATGGCCGCGGATGACTACGTTGCCTCCGACGCGGAAGCGGCGGCGGCTTCGGTGGCCCGACTC
>JBEBHI010000138.1:0-9490 GCA_040080935.1 Terricaulis sp. | reverse complement strand
TCGGCGAACCCACAGCCGATCTCGCCACCACCTACGGCGCGATGGAAACATTCAGTCTACCCAATTCCGGCATCGTGGTCGGGTTTCCGAAGGCGCACATCATTCGTCCCAGTGGAGACGAACGCGTGCAAGGGGTCACGCCAGATTTTGTGATCGCAACGCCTATCATCGAACCGACCGACGATCCGGTGCTTCAAGAGGCGCTGCGACGTGTCGCGGATTTGTCCCGCGGACCGCGATGACTTGACGTTCGGATTCGGAGGAAGCGCTGATGTGTCAAAGGGACCAGTGAGGCCCAGGGCGCATCCTGAACGCGGGTCAACGCCAAGCCCCATCGCGATGCGCGCGATGAGGGTCGGCGCGCACGGCGGAAGCATCGAGGTTTTAGCTCTTCCGTACAGCGCGCGGGGTCGAACCAGTCCAGCGCTTGAACGCTCGCGAGAGCGAGGCGGGAAGCCAACGAGGTACGCCGTTTCACTGACGGAAACGCGTTGTCCGCCAAGATAGCTGAGCGCCATCTGGCGGCGTAAATCGTCCAAGACCTTCTCGAAGGACGTGCCGTCACTCGCGCCCTTCCCGCCGCAACGGCTCACATTCAGCGATCGGGGCCGCTCGCCGCGCTTTTGTCTTCGCAAGTGCAGTTCGACTTTGGCATGATCA
Source organism: Terricaulis sp. (assembly GCA_040080935.1). Classification (GTDB taxonomy): domain Bacteria; phylum Pseudomonadota; class Alphaproteobacteria; order Caulobacterales; family Aquidulcibacteraceae; genus Vitreimonas. Next base: position 8,830 of record JBEBHI010000138.1, on the reverse strand, counting down.
GCGCCACTGACGAGGCTGACTATGCTGCTCGACGATGCCATCGCGGATGACGACAACTTGGCCATGCTCGACGCCTTTCTCGCCGACCGAGTCGACGATGACGGGTTAATGCTGTGTGATCTTGACGGCTTTCTCACAGCCGTTGCGATCGGCCCCGAGCTCATTCTTCCGAGCGAATGGGCGCCACTGATTTGGGGCGTCAACGCGCCCGTCTTCGAAAGCGATGATGAGGCCCAACAGATCCTGGGTGCGGTAATGAATCGCTACAATGCGATTTTGATGGCGCTGGCGCCCGATCCGTCGACTTACGAACCAATCTTGCGCGCGAACGATGATGGCGAATTGATCGCCAAAGATTGGGCAGAAGGCTTCCTTATGGGCCTCGCGCTTCGCCGCGAGGCCTGGGCGCCCATGCTTGAATCCGATGACGCCATCACGCTCCTGCCAATCCTGGTGCTCGGCGATGAGTCGGCGCTTGCCCAACTCACTGCCGATGCCGAGGACAAGGATCTCCTGCGGAGCGCTTGTGCAGAGGAGTTGGACCAAACAGTCATCGCCATCGATCGGTTCTGGAAAAGCAGACGGCGCGCCGGAGATAACGGCGATAGGTCACACTCCCCCACTCGCGGACCCAAGGTGGGGCGCAACCAACCCTGTCCGTGCGCCTCGGGGAGAAAGTTCAAGCATTGTTGCGGACGGTAGCGCTGGTGCAGCAACGATATAGCATTCATTCGCGACCGACCAGCGTGCGTCATCCATCGAGCAACAGTTCACGACCGTCTCAGCCGCTGTCATGCGACATACGCTAAGGCGCAAGTGTGGCGCGAAATGTCGCTTGTCCGCTGAACAACGTTGCGCATCATCGACACGAAGGGATCGCGGCAGACGCCGAAATTCTCGCCCAGTAGCTTCGTAGCGAGTTCGCGCCGACTTCCAATGAGTTCGCTCCCTTACAGCTTCAGATCGACGAAAATCACGCGTCAGCCTGCAAGCGAGTTTTTCAACAGTACCCGCCGATTAGGGACGTTCGAGGCGGGTCACTTCGGCAGAGTGACTACTGCTCGCACCCTTCAGGACTGCAGGCGCCGGCTGTTGCCTGGCTGTCCGCGCTGATCGGCGCTTCGCTCGCCATCGCCGCGGCAATGGACGCCCCGAGCGCCATGTCTTCGACGTGACCGAATTGGTGCAGACGCAATTGCCCGCTGCGGTCGTAAAGCAGCGTGGTTGGCGTGCCGCGCATGCCATAAGCGCGCATGGTGACTGGAGAGCCGTTTTCCTGAGCGTCGATTCCGACCGGGAATTTAACACGGTACTCGTGCAAAAACGCCTCCAGCGCGGCCGCTGAGCCCTGTGCTTCGTGGTGTTCGAACACTGTGTGCAATCCGACGATCGCGAGATCGTCTTCGCGAAACGTCGCGCGTGCCCGTTGGGCTTGTGGCAAGCCTTGGCTGACGCAGCCGGGGCAAAGCATTTGGAATGCCACCGCCAGCACGGCGCGACCACGCAGGCCCTCGAGTGTGACGGGCGCTTGCGTGTTGAACCAGTGCGAGACCGTCCAGGGTGGAGGATTCATAACGGGTAGACTATCTGATTGTTCTTTGTGTCTTCCGAGCGCCAACTCCGCAACGGACGGCTCGGACGGCGCTGGGCATGCTCATGCAAAGGCCTCTCGCTGGCAATCAGATTTTCGGCGGCAGGCCGCCGCCGGCTGAGCTTCTCTAGCCTGCGCCATGGGTAGCCGCGATCTCACCAGAACGCGAACGACTTGCCATTTGAACTTTATCGGTGCGGCGTCAGACACATCGGGTGCGCTTTGCGACAGCCCACAGCGTAGCGCGGACTCTCACCGAGCCCGCGCAGTCCGCCTTCAACCGCCGTTTTGACTATGCAGCCTGCCCCCGGCGCGATGCGGCGTCGCCTTTGTCCGATCTGCGAGCGCAACTCGCGCCGTACTACTCTCACATCGGCCGCCCTTCGATTGATGCAGAGCTGATGATCAGGATGCTCCTCATCGGCTATTGCTACGGCATCCGCTCCGAGCGGCGCTTATGCGAGGAGGTCTCGCTTAATCTCGCCTATCGCTGGTCTTGCCGGCTCGGCATTGAGGATGCTGTTCCCGATCACTCGACCTTCTCGAAGACCCGCCACTGCGGCTCTCGCGACGCCGACAATCTGCGCAAGGTGTTCGAAACGACGGTCAGGACCTGCATTGGACAGAAGCATTTTGCGCCCTGACGGCGCCTGATAAGCGAGGTCACGATTCAGCGCTTCGGAGAACGGCGCATCGTCATGGGCTTTGGTCCATGGCACGCCGCCCAGGATCATCGGCGCGGCCATGTCGCACTCGGTGGCGATGAAGCGATCGACCGCGGCCACCGCTTCCGTCGTGAGATCCGGCGGGCAGCGCTTGACCCCCATGAGGAACGGACGCGTCTGCGTCGTTTGTGCGAAAGCGGGCGACGCATAGGCCGCCGCCACGCCGCCAAGAAGCGCGCGCCTGTCGATGATCATGGCACAAACTCCCGCTCGTTCGCAGCATGGCCGGCGTGAACGGCGCCTGAGCGGCTGGTGCTCTCATCTCAAGAGAACCTCTGATGCCCAGGTCAACGAGCGCGCGCCCGACAGTGTCCGACCTGTTGCGCACTGACGCTCGCCTCCCCTGCGCTTGGGAGCTGAGATATCGACTTTGTGCCGGCGCTGGCTGAAGTGGCTCAGGTCCGCTGACGTGCGATGCGAGCGACCTGCTCACACGCGTCGTTGGCCAATCAGTGAAAACAGCGCGCCCTGAGGATCAATTGCGGTGAACACAAAGTCACCCCCCGGAATCTCCATCGGCCCATTGATAATCGCGCCGCCCTTGTCTTTCACATAGGCAGCGGCGACGTCGATGTCTGGCGCCCGGAAGTAGTAAAACCAAAGCGGGGCGGGCATCTCCGGGGGTTGTTTCATCATCGCCCCAAACATGAAATCGCGCGAGGCGCCGTTCTTCAGCATGCGGTATTCGCCCATCGGCCCCATGTCCATACTGTCAGCCTTCACCCAGCCGAAGAGGTCGCCGTAGAAACTCTGTGCTGCATCCAAATCAGGCGTCATCAGTTCGTTCCACGCACAATGCCCGTTGCGCGGCGTGTACGCGGAGAAACTCTCGCTCTTCTGACCGGACGTATCGGTCATAATATAGAACGGCGCGCCGGCCTGATCCGCACCGAAGGCGAAGCGCCCAACACCGGGAATGTCGCGCGGCTCAAGATGCACTTGTCCCCCGCTCTCACGCAGCTTCGAGGCGGCGTCATCGACGTCGTCAACGCTGATGTAACCCGCCCATAAGGCGCGCGCTCCGCCCTTCTGCATGTCGCCGGTGAGCCCCATCACGCCGCCAACCTGCGTGCCCTCGGCCGAAAACAGGAGGTACGTCATTTCCGGCATGCCGGAGTCCGCGAAACTCCAACCAAACAGACCGCGATAAAAGGCCTGCGCCGCGCCGGGGTCGGGCGTCATCAATTCGTACCAGATGAAGTCGCCGTGAGTGTTTGACATTGGGACTCTCCCGCCTTGGTCGCGCGAACCTACACCTACCGTAGCTCAACACGCCGATTTCGGCGACGAAAATGCGCGCGGCCAGAAGCTAAGCTACTCCGTACACTGCCTTCGATGTTCATCGAGAAGTAGGTTCAGCGTGTGCATTTCGCTCTCCCGGCTCGACTGAGCGACTTCACGAGAAGCAGCGTCGTTAACCCGCTGTTCCACTCGGAATCGGGATATCGATCGACTTCGCGATATCCTCGTTTCAAGTAGAAGGCGCGCGCGCGAATTGAACGTGTCGGTCTCGATACGCGCACTTAGAAATCCCGCGCCGGCGATCTCATTTTCCGCCAAGTCCATCAAGCGGCTGCCAATGCCCCTTCGTGCATGACTTGAGCGGACGTGAAGGGCGTTCACGAAGTCTGCATCCCAATCCACAAAGCCGACGACTTGTCCTTCGCACTCGGCAACTCTGAACTCGGCGCCCCGCTCGCAGATGTAAGCGGCGGGGCGATCCTCGTCGCGACATCGCCGAGCGGCGGCGGCTGTGAGTTCCGGAAGCCAAGTGTTCTCAAACGTATCGTGGAGAATGGCCCGTAACACCCCCGCATCGTCAGGTGATGCACGACGGATGTGCATTTCGGGAGCTATCTGCATGGCGTAGACGTAACTCCCAACAAGTGCGTCCGCGTAGGGTGATCCCAGGAATGGAAATCCCACTCTCACAGTCGGCGAGATCGGACACCTCAAGCTGCTGTGAGTCGGCTTGTGATTCACCGCTCATCTTTTCCAGGCGTCTTTCGCTGAGCCGACGGCTTCACACGATCGAAGCGGGCGTACGGCTCACGCTTGAAGATGTCGCAATCAGCCAGGAAAGCTGCGAACATCGGGGTTACGTCATCGCCCCAGAACAATTCCTCGGCATATGAGAAGGTAGGCACGCCAAAGACCCCGCGTGCAATTGCGTCGTCGGTGTTCGCCCGTACGGCAGCCTTGATCGAAGTGTCTGCAAGGACGCCGCGCACATCGTTGATCCCTAGCTTTGCAGCGATTGCAGCTATACTTTCCTCAGCCTCGCCATCGCGGCCCTCCCCCCATACGTGGTCATAGATAAAGCGGACGACTTCCGGCGTTGAGCCGGCTGCGATGGTCAGCCGAAGCAACGCCAGCGGATTGAACGGATGGCGGGGGGGGACGTTAAAGGCGAGGCCTCGTTGCTCAGCGAGCCAACGCGTATAGAAGCCCGTCTGTCGCGCCTTCTTCGGAATCTCCGCAGGACCTTTATGCCCCCAGTGATTCAAAAGGGCGGCAAACAGCACCGGCCGCGGTTTGATGATCAGGTCGCCTGGAAGGTCTTTGAACCGCGTCATCTGCAGATAGGGATAAGGCGATATATAGTCGAAGAACCAATCAGCTTCTCGCGCCAACGACGCCTCCTTTGGGTGCTCGCCAGTACCCATGACGTATCATGCCGCGCTCCTCTAGTATGCCCGGCCGCACCAACGCCTGCCGACAATGTCCCCCACTGGTAGCGCCGTCCCAACGGGCCCGCATAGAGACCGCGGATCCCTATTGCGATGATCGGCGCGAGGCGATTGCGTGAGCAGAAGGCGAACTCGTCCAAAGACCAGACCTCACCGAAAAACTTGGCAACCACAGGCCCCGGCTCTAACAGGGCATCGGAGCACCGCATGAGCATCGGCCATTTTGAGCGCGACACTCGCCCGATTGGCGGCGAAGGGCGCTACACAATCACGCTCTCGCAAGCTTGGGATGTGTGGGGACCAAACGGCGGCTATGTTGCCGCGATCGCGCTGCGCGCCATGGCCGCTGAGGCGAGCTTGCCACGCCCGGCCGCATTCCACTGCCAGTTTCTGAAACCTGGGAAGTATGAAGCCGCTGAGATTCAAGTCGAACACCTCCGTGCCGGCAAACGCAGCCAAGCCCTTCGCGCCCGTCTGGTGCAGGATGGCGAGAGCCTGCTTACAGCATCACTTTGGATGACCGCTGACGACATGGACGGCCTTGAGCACGACTATGCCGGCACGCCCGTCGCACCGCCGCCCGCTTCACTGCCAAGCTACGCCGATCTCTTCGACAATTATTCCGAATGGTATCCCTATTGGCGCAGTGTCGAAGCGCGCCCTGTCAACAACACTTTAGAACCTGCCCCGCCTGTGTGGCGCACATGGATGCGCTTTGTTGACGACCCCGGAACGCTCGACCAAGAGCTGGCGGCAGCCCGCACCGTCTTTTGGATGGACCTTGGGCCCTGGAACGCGGCGGCTCGCCCGCATGCCCACCCTAGACCCTATCTTGGGCCCAATCTCGATCTCCATGTTCAGTTTCATAGCCTAGCGCAAACAGGCGCCTGGATGCTGATTGAAGCCGAAGCGCCGCTCGCGCGGGCTGGCCTGATTGGCACAACCATCCGCGCCTTCAGCGAAGCTGGTGAACTCGCTGCCTCTGGCGGCTCGATGCTGTTTTGCAAGCGCAATCCACTTTACGAAGAGCAGTTGCGTCAAACGAAAACTTGAAGGCCCGGCGTGCTGCGCGATCCCAGGAACGGACTGGAGAATTTGCTCGCCGCTTGTTGCCTGTCCCGCCGGTTCTTGTTGTGTGACGCAGTGGCCGCCGCCGCCGTTTTCGTAAATCCGATCAAGATTGAGCGTGACGATTCTTCGGTCCGGATAGAGCCGCTCAAAGGCGGCGCGCGCGAGGCCATCGGCACGAGCGTCGCCGAACTCAGGCGTATAGAGCGCGCCGCGCACGCGCCCACCGCACTTCGCTGGTGCGAGTATTCAGCGATCCCCGGATGCGGCGTCTGGAATATCCCAAACATGAACCACGCCTGCTACCGCCGTGACGATGCGCCGTCCATCGGGGGAAAAGTTGGCGTCACGGACATATCTCCAATCTGGGTCACCAGCTTCACCACTCATGTGCAAGTCAGGACTCCTGGGAAAGAGTGGATGAAGTCTGAAGACAATCGCGCCCGTGGCGATGTCCCACAGGGTTGCGGTATTCCAAGGATCGCTGATGAGCAGTCTTGTCCCATCCGGCGAAAACGCCACGCTGTGGAACCCCTCATTCTGCTCGTCGTGGTTCACCGTGCGGACAACCTGGCCTGTGCGCGCATCGAGTATTTCCACGGTGCCCCACCCCATGGTGGCAAAGTATTTCCCATCGGGTGAAAACGTTCGAACTGTACCATCTTCCACCACCCTCACGGACGGGTAATTGAAGTTGGGCGCGAAACCCGTGGGCGCAATACCCATGGGCGCGCCGCTTTCCGCGTTCCACATGCGTTGCACGCGATCGCGGCCCATCGTGATGATGCTGCGGCCGTCCGCTGAAAAAACGACACCCCAAGATGTGTCAGCGCGGAGCGTGAAGGCCACGTGGGTGCTGGAAGCGGTTGATTCTGGTCCGCCATCAGCCTGAATGATGCGCTCGCCTTCGAAGCACCCGTACACATTGTCGGGGCTAAGCGCGCACGGGGCAACAAGCGCCCACCCTTGCGTTCCACCTGCGCGCTCGAGCCGATACCATCTCTCCAACCGTTCGCGCGGCCGCACCTCCTGCCAATCGATCAAGGGGGCGTCGGGCGTGTCGAAGCTCACAAACTCGGACACTCCGTTTCTTTCGACCGTGTATCCAGGGTCTGGGCGAAAATCCGAGACGGGGTCATTCCAGGCATGGAAAGGGTAGGCGTCCAACTCGTTCCACGCGCGGGGATAGACTGTGTCTCCGACGCCGAGTCCGCCGCCCGCGCGACGCACAACGCCGCGATGCGCGTAATAGCGGATGTACTTAATGGCGACGGCGTTGACGCTCTCGCCATGCGCGATCTCTGCAATGGCGCGTGCTGATGTGGCGGGGCTCTCATACAGCGTAACCCCGCCGGGTCCCGTCGCCCGCAGCGCAAACGGAAATTCCTTGCAGCCTTCGTCGACCTCTTCGTCCACGGGGAAGTAGCAAAAATATGGAGCGCTTAGGACGCTTGCATCGTCGATGTCGACGGACTCCCGCGTAAGTGCGCTTTCGGGCAACGAGGCGCAAGCGCTCAGTGCAAGCGCGGCGATAACAGACGTTGTACGCAAGGTTTGCTCCCGCAGGCGACTTGGGCCCGTGATGCTAGGCTCAAGCGCCGCGACCATCAACAGATGCTGCGCGTACCTATGCGAACGACCGCTCTGGGCCACCGCTCGCCCATTCGTAATTTTTCACGACGGGCGTGTCCGCTCAATTCCTGCCGTTGGTCATCCTGCGAATGCTAAGGCGCGATCTTCGCCGACTACGGTCAATGGGCCTCGTTCGAGCACAGGTCCTAATCTGTTGTCGCGACGTCAGCCGGCGTCTTCGCCGCGACCGAGACAGTCCAGCAAACGACGGCGACAATCGTCAGCATCACGAAGCCACCGACCCCCACAACGCCGCTCCATGGAAACGCCGCCTGTGTGAGCGCGAGCATAGCGGTGCCGCCGACGGCATTGCTGGTCGCGTGTAGGATAGCGGCCGCCACAACCGACTTGCCGCGATCGCGAACTAATGTGTGCGGAAACGAAAAGAGAATGCAGAACACGACGAACATCGGAATGCCGATCACGCGGTTCTCAGGGTAGTTCAAACCAAAGAGGTAGATTGCCGGCGCGTGCCATAGCCCCCACAGCATGCCCGTTGCCAACGTGTAGCGAAGAAAGCCGAAGCGCCGCCAAAGATCGTACAGATATCCGCGCCACCCGAGTTCCTCAGATATCAGCAAGAGCGGCGTGCTCAGAAGAGCGTTCAAAACGGCAGCTTGCGCTATCAATATCCAAGTTACCGGAAGCGCCTCTAATTGCGCGGCGACGTCGGGCGCCGTCGCCCGCAATTGGGTCAGATAGTTCTGGCCTGGGTCCAAGTACTCGGCGTGGCCCGAGGCGATCGTAATCGCTGAGGATCCCACCGCGATTGCGATCGCAATCACCCAGGCCCAGAACCACCAGATGTTAGGCTTAAACCAGAGGCCGAGAGCCTCGCGCCTTCGGCCCTTCTCAAATACAGTCGCACAAACGATTGCAGCAAGCGACGGCCCAAGCATCATCACCGCCATCGTCAGAACAGCAATTGTCGGCGACGTGGCACCGCCCAAGAACCAGCCTACCGCGACCACCAACCACGAGAGCCCAAAAGCGAGTCCTAGGTAGACGTACGATTTTCCATGGACTGACATCAGCTCCCCGCGTTTATGTTCTGCAGTTATCCACGAACGGCTCTTCTGTTCAACCGTTTGCGCTCATTGCTGCGAAGCGCATCACGGGACCGC
>JBEBHI010000137.1:0-9491 GCA_040080935.1 Terricaulis sp. | reverse complement strand
GCCTCGATGCGGCTGATGACGTCCGGCGAGACAGTGCTCACAGCCGCGAGTGCGCGGGCTTCCGCTTCGATGTCGGTCGACATCTTCGGAATTTCGCCAAGGCTGGCGACGTTAAACGCAACCAAAGCGAGACACGTGAGCATGAGCCGAGTTCCTTTGCACGAAGGCTCTGCCGCTAGAGCAAAAGCGGCGCCGGGTTACTCGTGTGCGGCGGCCTGAGCATCGACGACGGCGGCGGCCGCCATTGGGGCGATCAGGATGGCGTCGTCGAGGAGGGCGCGAAGGGCGCTGAAGGCCATGTCGCGTTCGGTAGTCGTGTCGGCCTCTTGAAGCTCGTGCATGTGGACGAGCGCGTCTTGGGAGATGCCGTGGAAGATGCAGGGCAGGTCCTGAGCGACGCCGAGCGCGCGGAGCGAGGCGGAGAGCTGCTCGGAATCCTGAGAGAAGTCCTCGATGCCAGCCAGGAAGGTTGGGGTGACCTCAGTTTGAGCCGTCAGCGTGCGGGCTTCAGCCTCGACCTCGGCGGCCAGTGACGGAAGTTCAGTTGCGCCGACGGTAAGCATCAAAGCGATACAGGTAAGCATGGGTTCGACCTCTTCGCTTGAGAGGCGAGCAAATCCCGGGCCGCTCGCCTCAACCGGCGACGGCTTGCGGGATGGCCGCCCAATCCCTAATCCCCACTTCTAGCCTGAGCACCCGCAATATGACCGATTCTGCCGCCCCCCGCCCTAAGCCTCGTCGTGCGCGAGGGCTGCCGGATCGCCGTGGGCCGGATCTGGCGTTGGAACGCCAGCTCATTTCGCGTGTGTCGAAAGTCTATGAAGACTGGGGTTTCGAGCCGCTGGAGACGCCGGCGTTCGAATATGCGGACGCGCTTGGTAAATTTCTGCCTGATCAGGATCGGCCGAACGAGGGCGTGTTTGCCTTCGAGGACGACGAAGAGTGGGTGGCGCTGCGCTACGATTTGACGGCGCCGTTGGCGCGGTTCGTGGCTGAGAATTTTGACGCGCTGCCGAAGCCGTATCGCCGCTGGGCGGCGGGGCCGGTGTGGCGGAACGAGAAGCCGGGACCAGGGCGCTTCCGGGAATTCTGGCAGTGCGATGCGGATACGGTGGGTTCGGCTTCGCCGGCGGCGGATGCCGAGATGATCGCGATGGCGTGCGCCGCGTATCAGGCTGTCGGGCTCGCTGACGGGCAATTTCAGATCAAGTTTTCGACGCGCAAATTGCTCGATGCCGTGCTCGAGAAGATTGGCGTCCCGGCGGATGCGTTTTCGACCCGTCTTGTGGTGTTGCGCGCGATCGACAAGTTCGACCGGCTCGGTGCGCGCGGCGTTGAGGCGTTGCTCGGTGCGGGCCGCAAGGATGAATCCGGCGACTTTACCAAAGGCGCGGGCCTGGATGCGTCGCAAGCGAAAGCGGTGCTCGATTTGGTGAGCGCTGGCGCGGGATCGCGCGCAGATGTGGTCGCACGTCTGGCAGAGATTGGCGGCGAAGAGGCGGTGTCGGAGCTGCGCGCGATTGATGCAGCGCTTAGTGCTCTCGGCGTTGGCGATGCTTATGCGCAGATCGATCCGACGATTGTGCGCGGACTTGAGTATTACACTGGCGCCGTGTTCGAGGGGCAGCTCATCGGCGGCGATGGCGTGTTCGGCTCGATCGGCGGTGGCGGACGGTACGACGATCTGATCGCGCGCTTTCGTGGTGAACGGATTCCGGCGACTGGCTTTTCGATTGGGGTTTCGCGGTTGGCGGCGGCGCTGCAGGCGCAGCAAGCGGTCGCGGCGGACGGGCCGGTTGTTGTGCTGGTGATGGATCAGGCGCGTATCGCGGACGCGTTGGCGATGGCCGATGAATTGCGCCGCGCCGGCGTGCGCGCCGAGGCTTATCTCGGCGCCGCTGGGATGAAGGCGCAGCTCAAATACGCTGACAAACGCGCGGCTCCGATCGCGGTGATCCAGGGCGGCGATGAGTTGGCCAAGGGTGTGGTCACACTTAAGGACCTGAAGCTTGGTGCGAAAATCGCAGCGGGACTTGGTGAAGATCGCGAGGCGTACGCGAAGGCGCGCGAGCAAGTTCAACAGGAAGTACCGCGCGATCAGCTTGTTGCCGCAGTGCAGCAAATGCTCGCCCGCTAGGGGCGCCTCTGCAACGCTTCGCGGCTATCGATCACAAGCGCTTGACCACGCGCCCAACGCGGCTCAATTTCGCCGCGATCGTCGGCGTCGCGGGCGGTCGCGTTTCGGGGAGGAGACGCCTTCTACAAAAGCGACGTGAGGCGGCCGCATCGGGGAACGGTGCGGCCGCTTTTGTATCTAAGGCTTGGGTGGGTCGAGGTCTTCGAAAACGCCGCGCCGCTCGGCCAACTCTTCCTCGCGCGAAAGATCGCTTGCGCCTTGCGGCGCAAGCTTGCGGCAGCACCACCAGAGCACAATCAGTCCAAGTAGCGCTGAAACAAAAGAGCCGCCGAGGACGCCAAAGCGCACAGGCGTCGCGAGGTCGCCGCTGCCGAAGGCGAGCGAGCCGATGAACAGGCTCATGGTGAAGCCGATGCCGGCGAGGATCGAGATGCCGAGCATTTGTCCGAATGTGCCGGGCGCGCGTTGTTTCAGTATTTTGCACGCGAGCTGATAGGCGATGGTAATGCCGATGGGTTTGCCGAGTACGAGCCCGAGGCCAACACCGAGCGCGATTGGATGCAGAAGCGTGTCGAGCCCGGCGCCGTGCAAGATCACACCGGCGTTGACGAGCGCGAAGATCGGCATGATCGCGAACTGCACCCAGGGTTTCAGCGCGTGCTCGGCGGTGATCAACGGTGAGCCGCCGGCTTTGTCGCGCATGGGCACCGTCATCGCCGTCAGCACGCCGGCGATGGTGGCGTGGACGCCGGAGAGCAACATGAAGCCCCAGAGCACGAGGCCGAAGAGCCAGTAGATGGGAAGCGGCTTCACGCCGGCGCGGTTCATCAGCAGCATAATGCCGAACGTGACTGCCGCGCCACCGAGCGCCCAGCCGACGAGGTGCGTCGAATAAAAAAGCGCGATGACGAGGATGGCGCCGAGATCGTCGATGATGGCGAGCGCCAGCAGAAAGAGGCGCAAACCCGCGGGAACGCGGGGGCCGAGGAGTGAGAGCACCCCGATAGCGAAGGCGATGTCGGTGGCGGCCGGAATGGCCCAGCCGCGCAGGTACGCGGGCTCTTGCGCGTTCAGCGCAACATAGATGAGCGCAGGGGCGACCATGCCGCCGATCGCACCCGCCATGGGGAGGGCTGCTTCGCGCGGGTTCTTGAACGGGCCTTCGACGGTCTCGCGCTTTAGCTCGAGGCCGACATAGAGAAAGAAGATCACCATCAGTGCGTCGTTGATGATCACATGCAGATTGAGCGGGTGCGCGCCTTCGCCAAGGCCGACGGAAAGGCCCGCGATCTGCGCTTCGATCTGATGATGGAGGAATTCGCCGGCGGCGCTGTTGAGCAAGACGAATGAGATAATTGTCGCGGCGATGAGCACGAAGCCGGGCGTCGTGTCGCGTTCCCACCAATGTCTTGCGGCGCTGCTTGTCATGGCGCGCAACGTAACCACGCGTCACAAACGTGCAACAAAAACCGGCGTGGCGCGAACGACACGTGGGATAACGTAAGCGCGCTGCAACAGAGTCGTCATGCAAACGAATCCGAACTGTTGAACTCCATCGCTATGAGCCCGCCGCATGGACGACGGCGCGAATGCGCGCCCGTCGCGAGGGGGTTTTATGTTCTCCAAGAAATTGCTTTCGGGTGCGGCGCTGACCGCGCTCACACTATCAATGGGCGGCGTCGCTCATGCGCAGTCGACCGCGTCGCAAACCGCTGATGACGAAATCGTTGTGACGGGCTCACGCCGTGCGATGAACGGCGTGCAGGCGGAAACCGCACCGCGCGCGCGTACGACGATCACAGAAGAATACATCGAGACGCAGGCGCCGGGCCAAACGATCCTGAACACGCTCAACCTGGTTCCGGGCGTGCAGTTCACCAACAATGACGCGTTCGGTTCGTCCGGCGGCAATTTGCGTCTGCGTGGCTTCGATGGCGCGCGCGTCCTGCTTACATTTGACGGCGCTCCGCTCAATGACACTGGCAACTACGCGATCTTCTCAAACCAACAGGTCGATTCGGAGCTGATCTCGCGCGCTTCGGTCAATCTCGGCACGACCGATGTCGACAGCCCCACCGCGGCGGTCACCGGTGGTACGATCAACTATGTGACGCGCACGCCGAGCGACGAAGCTGGCCTGATGATCGCGCCGTCGCTGGGCACCGAGAACTATCAGCGCGTGTTCGTGATGGGCGACACTGGTGCGATTGGCCCTTGGGGCACGACCGCATTCGGCGCCTTCTCATGGCAGGAATACGATCAGTTCGTCGGCCCAGGCGAATTGCAGAAGTATCAGGTCAACGCTCGCATCTATCAGCCGCTGCAAGGCAGCGACTTCATGAGCTTGTCGTTCCACTTCAACCGCAACCGCAACAATTTCTATCGCTCGGGCAACGACGCAGCTTGGGCGTTCTACGGCGGCGACAACCTGCAAAACCTCGACACCTGCACGCGCGATGCGCCGACTGCCGGTGTTGCCGATGACGATGGCACCTCTGCCGCTGGCGCCGGCGCCTTCCAAATCGCCGCTGACAACCCAGCCAACCCGTTGAGCTGCGACAACTATGCGGGCCTGCGCATCAACCCGTCGAACACGGGCAACATTCGCGGCCAATCTCGCTTCGCGCTCGGCGACAATTTGACGTTCACGTTCGACCCGACCGTGCAGTACGTGCTTGCCAACGGCGGCGGCACCTCGCTGATCAACGAAACCGACAACCGCTTGCGTTCGGGTGTTGTGGGCGTCGCGAACAGCCGCTCGATCAACTCGGCTTGCTCGGTATTTACCGGCACGAACGCCGGCGTCGACTTGAACGGCGACTGCGACACGCTTGACCGCGTGCGCGTCTATTCGCCGAGCAACACCAACACGCTGCGCTACACGGTGTCGACGTCGCTGATCTGGGACATCAACGACACGAACCGCCTGATCTTCGGCTACACCTACGACACCGGCCGTCACCGCCAAACCGGCGAGTACGGTCTGCTGGACGGCAATGGTGATCCGCTCAGCGTTTGGGGTGGCAAGGATGGCGAAGGTGAAGGCGACATCTTCACGCTCGCCGGCCAAGTGTTCCAGAAGCGCGATCGTCTTTCGGTCGCGACCCTGAGCCAGCCGAGCCTGCGCTACATCGGTGACTTCTTCGACGACAGACTGACGCTCGATGTCGGTATCCGTGCGCCGGAATTCACGCGTGATCTTGATCAGCGCTGCTGGGCGCCGATCAGCAGCACCAGCGATCCGGTTTGCAACTTCGATCCGGGCCTGGGCACCGACGTCAACCCGTTCCGCGTAACGGTCGACTACAGCGACGTGCTGCCGAACGTCGGCCTCGTCTTCCGCCCTGGCGAGAACCAACAGATCTACTTCTCGTATGCCGAGACGCTCTCGGCGCCGCGCACGGACGATCTGTATAGCGGCGTGCAACCTGGCAACATCCAGAACTCGGTGGAGCCGGAAACGTCCCGGAACTACGACATCGGTTTCCGCTACACGGGCGACACCGTGATGTTCTCGACTGGCGCGTTCTACAACCAGTTCGACAACTTTATCGTTCGCTCGTTCGATCCGGTGACCAACGAAACCTTCGCGCGCAACGTTGGCGCGGTGGATCGTTGGGGCGCTGAGGCGCAATTGGGCCTGCAATTCAACGAGCGCCTCTCGCTGATCAGCACGGTCGCTTACAACGACAGCGAAGTGCAGGAAAATTTGCCGGGCACGACGTTGGGCTCATTCTTCGCGACGGCTGGCAAGCAAGTTGTCGAAACGCCGGAATGGACGTTCACGAACCGTCTTGAATACGACACCGGTGATGTGACTGTTGGTCTGCAATCACGCTACGTCGGCGATCGCTGGCGCAACGACATCAACACCGTTCGTGCGCCGAACTACATGGTCGTCGATCTCGACGCGAACTGGCAGATCCTTGAAAACACGGCTGTGCAGTTCAACGTCGCGAACCTCTTCGACGAGGACTACATCGGCACGATCAGCACGGCCAATACCGGTACGCCGAACTACAATATCGGCGCGCCGCGCACGATGTGGCTGACCCTGCGTACCGAGTTCTAAAGACTTCTTCCCCCGAAGAGGCACAACTGCACGGGGCGGCTCTGAAAGGAGTCGCCCCGTTTCTTGTTATGACTCAAATCGCGCGCTGGAGCAGGCGGTCCCAGAATGGCTTTGGCACGCCGGACTCTAGATCTTTGGCTATCGCCGCGAGCAAGCGGGCGGCGCGTTGTGGGTCGTTGCTGAGCGTGGCCATGCGGGCCTGCACGAAGCGATGGAGGAGCAGCAGCGCATCGTCGCGTGAACCGATCACCACGCCATCGAGCGCGGCTTCGGCGCCTCGGAGGTCCTTGTCGAAATAGGCATGGACGTAGGCGCGCATGAGTTTGCTGGCGCCGTGTGCGTTGATCTGCGCGGCGCTTCGTGCGGCGTCTTCGTCGCCAACGTCGATCGCGCGTATGAAAGCGAGAAGCGGCGCGGCCGGAGAGGACCACGGGTTGGCGGCGCTGCGTGTGATGGCGTCATGCATCCATTGCGGCCACTCCGTTGGTTCGATGCCGTGTTCGAAAAGTGCGCGCGCCCAGGCGACGCCGCGCACTTCAGAGGAGGGATCGCGCTGGGAGAGCGCGTCCAAGATCATCGTCATGTCGTTGGGGCGGCCGTCTTTGCCGCGTGACGGCCAGAGCGTCAACGCTGCGGAAACGGCGCTGGCGACGCCGAACGCAAGAATGCCTGCGAAGAAGCCAGCGCTGATCGGCGCCTGCCAGCTTTCGCGCGGCACAGCGAAAAGCACGGCGGCCACGATCAAGGTGGTGATGACGCTGACGAACGGGCCGCCCGCAGTGAACGCGATGCTGCGCCATTTGCTGTCGAGCTCCGCCTCTGGTGGGCTGCCGAGGACGTAGCCGCCGGCGTCTTGGGTGTGCTGGGCGGAGAAGCGCAGCTTGTGGCCGCGGCGCACAACGATGCCGAGAACGCTGACGATCCACACGCGCCAGCCAGCAAGCCACGCCGCGGTTGCATGGCCGAGTTCGTGTGCGGCGATGGAGAGGAAGCCGCCGGCCATCAAGCCCACGAACAGGAGGCCAGCGCCGACGGCATCGTCGATGCTGGTGAGCGCGGCGGTGATGACGACGATCGCGAGCAATGCGGCGCCGGCAATGATCCAGCCGGCGGCGTCATTCAGTTTGGCGCGGAGGGATGTGTCGCGGTCCATGGACTAGGGCCGCAGCAGGCGTTCGTAGAAGCCGCCGAAGGAACGGTCGGCGGCGATGAGGTGGGTCTCGATGATCCAGAAGCGTTTGCGGCCGAGGTGGTCGGGATCGCTGAGCTTGTTTGGGTTGTCGGGATAGATGCGCGTGTGTTCGCGTTCACCGGGCCAAGTGAGGTGCGGGAATTCGCCGACGGTGTGGCCCGCGATCTTGCCGCCGAAGATGTAGCCGCGTTGCTGGGCGGCGCTGCAAGCGAGCGCGTAGAGTTCGGCGCCGGTGATGTTTGGATTTGCATTTGCGTGCGCGCGGGTGGCTTCAAAGACTTCCGGGAGCGCTGCGATGAGCGCGTGATGCGCGGGATCGTTTCCGATCGCGTAGGTTTGGCCGATATCGGCTTCCCATGCCTCTGACGAATTGGCCTCGAAGACGGGGCCGAGATCGAGATAGATCGTATCGTTTTCGCCGATGGTGCGTTCGTCGGGAGTGTCGGCGAAGACGCAGAGTGTGTTGGCGCCGGTGCGCACGAGGCGCTTGTGCCAGTGGCGGGTGACGCCGAACTCACGCTCGGCGAGGGCGGCGATATCTGCGTCGACGTCGCTTTCGCGGCGGCCAGGCTGAACGAAGCCGGCGGCCTCGATCGCCGCAAGCATCTCCAAAGCGCGCTCTTCGGCGGCGATAAGCTGCTGGAGTCGTTCGTGTTCTTGCGAGTCAGCGGCGGCTTGCATGGGCCGAGCTTACTTGGGTGCGCGGAAAACGAAAATCGAGGCTTCGAAATTCGTTGCACTGGAGTGCAATGAGGTATACGAAGTGTTGACTGCATCTAAGTGCAGCGAATTAGACGGCGGGGAGGCCGCGCATGACCGCGAACAGCGCAGAGACGCAAGAGAGCCATTTCGTGCTCGGCGAAACGCTGAAGCCGATGCTGACCAACGCGATGGGCTCGGCGATCGAGATCTTTGACACCACCGGGATTCCAGGCGGCGGGCCGCCGCCGCACAAGCACGCGTGGGAAGAGATCTACGTCGTGCTGAGCGGCGAGATGGATGTGATCGTTGACGGGAAGACTACGCGCATCGGTCCTGGGGGCTTCGCGCATGTGCCGGCAAACACACCGCACGGCTACAAAACGATCGACCACACGCATTTTTTGACCATCGTCAGCAAAGGCAATGCGGCGAAATTCTTCCGCGAAGTCGCGAAGGTCGAGATGAACCCGCCGGATATTCCGGGTGTGATCCGCGTCGGCGAAGAGCACGGGATCACGTTTCTGACGTGACCAAGGCGCGCCAATACGTCAGTCCGAAACGCGATGCGCAGGCGCAGGCAACGCGCACCGCGATCCTCGAGGCGTTTGCCGAGCAGCTGTCTGAGCCTGGGCGAGATCATCTCTCGCCCAGCGAGGCGGCGGAACGGGCGGGCGTGTCGCTGCGCACGGTGCACTTTCATTTTCCGAATGAAGAGAGTCAGGTGCTGGCGCTGGGCGCTTGGTATGATTCAGTTGTGGCGCTCGACACGGTTGAGCTGGCGACCGGGCCGGATGATCTGCCGCGCTATTATCGCGAGATACATAGGCGCGGTTTGAAGCATCCGCTCACACGCGTTCTGGCGTCCGATAAGGGCGTATGGAGCGAGATGCGGGTGACGCGCCGCGCTGGGCGGATTGAAGCGATACGGCGGGCGGTGAAGGCTGTCGGCGCGCCGCAGCGCGCGACGGCGGATGCGACGGCGATGTTGCTCAGTCTATCTGGCGCGGACGCGTCGTGGCCGCTGGTGGATCATGGCTTGCCAGCGGAGCGTGTGCCGGATGTGATTGCGAACACGGTGGAGCTGATCCTGGCGCAGTTGCGGGCCCAGGCGAAGAAGGCGCGGTAAAAGGCGCCATTGCTGATGCCGTGGCGCGTGTGCGACGACTCCGGCGTGTCATCCATCACGGCTTGCGAACTTCCTGACGGAGCTTTGCTCCAGAGATACGTCGCCAAGGGCGCGTACACGGATTGCTTTGCGACGGATGTTGCGGCGAGCGTTTCGTTGGCGGCGTTTGTAGAGGCGTTTTACACGAGCGCGGCGTTCAAGTGTGAGCGGTTCGTGCTGACTTCGGTGGTTGCCAAGCCTTCAAGCGATGACGATGCGCGGC
>JBEBHI010000271.1:0-2547 GCA_040080935.1 Terricaulis sp. | reverse complement strand
ACGCATTGGCACCATTGTCATTGCTCGGCACGGCAAACCGCACGCCGAGCGCAAAGTGCGCATCGATCATCACGGCTATCGTGAATGGTGGGCGGGCTACGATCGCGCACGTCTGCATCCCGATGAGAAGCCGCCGGAAAAACTGGTGAAGCTCGCGGAGGCGAGCGACGTGATTTACGCATCAACATTGCCGCGCGCGATCCACACCGCCGAGATGGTGGCGGGCGGGCGCGCCATCGTTACCGATCCTGTGTTCATCGAAGCGCCGCTCCCGCCGCCGCCCGTGTGGGGCAAGCGCAGTCCGCGCGCCTGGGGGGTGTGGGCGCGCATCGCCTGGTGGTTCGGCCGCCATGAAGATGGCGAAACGCGCGACCAGGCCGAAGTCCGCGCCGAGGCCGCTGTCGCCACGCTGACCTCGCAAGCGCTGCGCGGTCAGAACGTGCTTTTGTGCGCGCACGGCTGGTTCAACCGCATGATGCGTCCGATCCTGCGCGCCCAAGGCTGGCGCGAAGTCGAGGACGGCGGCGACAGCCACTGGAGCTACCGCCGGTACGAGAAAGTGAAGTGAAGCTGAGGTCTGGGCCCTGGTCGCCTATTCCCTAAGTCCCCGCCAACACATACTTTGAGCCACATGACGACGGATCAAAAAGACCCCGCCAGCCTTTCTTTCGAGGACTCGTTGAATGAGCTGGAAAAAATCGTCGCTCACCTTGAGCGCGGCGATGTTCCGCTGGCGGATTCGATTCGTATCTACAAGCGCGGCGCAGCCCTGAAAGCTCGGTGTGAGGGCCAGCTGAAGGACGCGCAGCTCGAAGTCGATCAAATCGTGATGGGTCCTGAAGGCCCACGCACCGAGCCCGCAAAGATCGGGCAATAGGGAGAGAGAAACGCCAATGGCCGACGACCCGCAAAGCAATGCGCGCCAGCCGATCATTTCATTCGACGACTTTATGAAAGTCGACATTCGCCTCGGCACCATTGTCGATGTGAAGGTGTTCGAGGAAGCCAAGAAGGCTGCTTACCAACTCTGGATCGATTTCGGCGATCCGCTCGGCATCAAGAAGTCGAGCGCGCAAGTTTCGCAGAACTACGACATCGGCGAATTGCTTGGCCGTCGCGTGGCCGCCGTCGTGAACTTCGAGCCGAAGCAGATCGGCAAGTTCATGAGCGAAGTGCTGTGCCTCGGCTTCCCCGATCGCAACGGCAATGTCGTGCTGCTCAACGTCGATCGCCCCGCGCTTGAAGGCGGCCGGATGTACTGAGCGCCAAGCTCATCTGAAATTGAAAAGGGCGCGGAGTGATCCGCGCCCTTTTGTTTGTTCGCGCTGGGCGCCGACTTAGTTCGTCGGCGAGTCAGCCGGCGGCGTGTTTTCTTCCGACGGCGGCGTGATCGGTTGCGGACCACCGCTCGTGTCCGGCGCCGGAGTCGTTGTTGTGCCCGGCGGCAGCAGATCGGGATCGGTTTCAGGACCGAGCGGCACTTCTTCCGCTGGCGTTTCCGTCGCCGGCTGCAGCGTACGCAGTTCGGCGATGCGGCCATTGGCGCGCGTTGCGTGCTGGCTGTTCGGGAAATCGTTCAAGAACGCCTCGAATGCCTCGATCGTATCGGTATCGCTGGCAGATTCGAAAGAACGCTCTTCTAGGTCGGCGAGCGCTTGTTCGGCTTCGTCGCGATATTCGCCTGGATCGCCGTCGATGAACGTGCGCAAGGCGTCAGCATCGTTGCGTTCGACTGAATCCCATGTGGCCGACGTCGAAGACGCGCTGTTCTGCGTGAAATACCAATATCCGCCGCCACCAAGTGCGGCGACGAGCACGAACACCACAGCGCCGATCACCAGCATGCCGCCGCCCTTTTTAGGCTCGCTGCTTTGCTGAGGAATGCTGCGTTGTGGCTGTGCCGCTGGCGAGCGCTGTTGTGGTGCGCTGCGTTGCTGCGGTTGAGCTTGCTGGCGCGGCTGCGGCGCGCGCTGTTGCGATTGCCGGCCCTGCGCTTGTGCAGGTTGCGGGGCGCCTTCTGCGACGCGGCCCGGTTGGAAAAAGCCTGACGGCGGTTTCGGCGCTGGCGGGGGCAGCGGCGCAACGCCGACTTTCTGCGTCACCAAATTCGCCAGCTCGCGCCACGGCGCAAACTCATCCTCGCCGCGCCAACCAGTGAGGTTCACCGATTTATCGCCGCGAAACGCGTCAGGCGCCTGAGCGCTTTGCATGAGCGCATGAAAAACGTTGCTCTTGCCGCGCGCGAACTTGACCTCTTCGGCAAGTTCACCGCTAGCGGTGGAGCGCGGCGACCAAAGCGCGATCGTAACCGGCGCACCTTTGACGGCAGCGCGCAGTTCTTCACCGGGCGGCTTCTCTAGGATGACCTGGATCTGCGCTTGGCGCAGCTTCTCGGCCAGCGCACGCGCCGGCAGGGTGTCTTCCGCGGCGTGGATAATCACCACAGACGGCATGCAAATTCCCCACTCTCAACCACGGGGGGCCCGCAGCGACGGCGCTTAGTCTGCAAAGACCGCACCGGACGCCTTCTGCCCCCCTGAGGCACAT
>JBEBHI010000270.1:0-2565 GCA_040080935.1 Terricaulis sp. | reverse complement strand
AGCGCTTTGGCGGCGAGATCGCGCCAGACGCGCGCTTCGGGGCGCAGGGGTGGTGCGATCTTGGCGAGGCGGCGTTCGATTTCGGTGAAACCGATCTCGGCGTCTTCGCGGCGGCCGGTCTTGGCCATGAAGGCTACATAGCGGCCGCCGGATTCCAGCCCGGGCACCCGATCCGCGGCGAAACGGTAGGCGTCGTCCGCTTCTTCGTTGCGGCCGAGCCCTTCATAAGCGCGTGCGAAGGCGAGGGCGGCGACCGGCGTTTTGCCCTCCGGCCCTTGCGCCTTCAGTTTCTCCAAGCGCTCAAGCGCTTCGGCGTAACGGCCAAGTTCGAGCAGCGAGAGCGCGTGGCCCATCAGGATCGCCGGGTCATCGGCCCATTGGCCTTCGGCACTGAGCGCCCATTGCGCTTCCGCGTCGCTCCAACGCCCGAGCGCGGCGGCGGCGTGCGCCACCTTCATGCGGGCGCCGACGGTCGGTGTTTCTTCGAGATTGCGCAGGGCGGTGCGATAGTCGCGCTCGGGGTCGAGCGCCTGGCGCGCGACCCTGCCGACATTGCGCGCGCCAGTCCCACCCATCCAGGACGGCACGAGCACGGCGAGGAAATAGAACGCAGGCGCGATCAACGGCCCGATGATGAAGAGCCAAAGCCAAAACATCTCGCGACCCGTGCGGACCACGTGGATGCCGCACAGAAGCGACGGCAAATAAAAGAGAATTAGACCCAACATCAGCGATTTTCCCGCGCCGCGTCTCTTACGGAAATTCGTTCCGAATGCGAAGCAAAACAGCAGTTTGCTTGGCTTATTTCGCGAACGCTAGTACCGCGAATCGGAGACATATCCACAAGACGGGGGCCATTGATGGCACAGCACCGCTGGAATCGTCGCTTCATGCAGGACGCTGAAGCCGCGCCGGACAACCTGGTTTACTTCGAGCCAGACCTCGTTCGCCGCCGCCGTTCCGCCGCGCGCAAGCGTGAGCAGGGGCGGGCCGAAGAGATCGATCGTTCCGGCTCGGCTCGTCACCTTGAGCGTGCCGCTAAGCGGCTGAAGCACGTCGATGCTGTCGATCGCGTCTTGTACGTGCCGCAATGGGATATGGCGAAAGCCGAGATGGCGATGCGCAAAGCGGGCGTCACCGGCGCCGTTTCCAATCTCTGTGGCACGCGCCGCAAGATCGTGACGAACGGACGCCGCTAGGCGTCCGCTTCGCCGGGCTTTCTGCGGCCACCGGCTTTTTCCGCCGGCGCAAGACGCATCACTTCGCCTTGGAATTTTTCATCGTCGCCGCGCGCGAGCAGCGCCGCTGACTTGGTGATCGCATCGAGCATCTTATCGACGCCGTCGCGCTCGCTCTTCGCAAAATCGCTGAGCACGTGACCATGCACGAGGTCCGCATGCCCCGGATGTCCGGTGCCCAAACGCGCGCGCCGATACGCATCGGTATCGAGCCAAGCTGAGATCGAGCGGATGCCGTTGTTGCCGGCTGCGCCGCCGCCCGTTTTCATGCGGAAGCGGCCAGGCGCGAGATCGATCTCATCGTAGAAGACGACAATCTCGTTCTGCGGGATTTTGTAGAAGCGCGACGCCTCAGCAACCGCGTGCCCGCTATCGTTGTAAAACGTCTGCGGCTTCATCAGCAGCGTGCGAACGCCATCAATCGAACCTTCGCAGACCTCGCTGCGAAACTTCTTCTTCCAAGGCCCGAACGAATAGGCGCGCGCGATCGCGTCCACGGCCATGAAACCGATGTTGTGCCGGTTGCCTGCGTATTTCGCGCCCGGATTGCCGAGGCCGACGAGGAGCAGCATGTACGCCTTCTAAACTTCCCGTTTCGGGGAAGGGAAGCCGGATCAGCTTACTTCTTTTCGTCTTTCTTATCCGCCGCAGCGGCAGCGGCTGGAGCCGCTTCAGTCGGCGCTGCTACGACTTCTTCCTCGACCTTGCGGCCGACGATCGTCGCGATGGTGAAGTCGCGATCGCGGATCACGGGACGCGCGCCGTCCGGCAACGAGATCTGCGAGATGTGGACTGAGTCACCGATGTCGCGGCCGGTGAGGTCGATCACGATCTCCTCCGGAATCTTGTTGGCCTTGCACTTCAGCTTGATCGTGTGACGCACAACGTTGAGCGCGCCGCCACGCTTCAGGCCTGGCGAAGCTTCGTGGTTCTTGAAGTGAACGACGACGTCGATCGCGATCTCGGCGTTTTCTTCAACGCGGTAGAGGTCGACGTGGATCGGCTTGTCGCTGACCGGGTGGAACTGGATTGCGCGCGGGATCACGGGCTGCTTCTCGCCTTGGTGGTTGAGCTCAACCATGTGCGAGAGGAACTTGCCCGAGCGGATCGCCAGCTCGACGTCCTTGGCGTTGATCTGGATCGGGATCGCGCCGCGCTTGCCGCCGTAAAGGACGCCTGGGATCAGGCCCGAATTACGGGTTGCGCGGGCGCCACCGGTGCCAGTTTTTTCACGCACATCAACGTTGAGAACAATGCCAGCCATGGCTGATAGCCTTAAATTCCGGGGCGCCGGGAAAAATGGAAGCGGGGCTTCTAGCGGAGAGTG
>JBEBHI010000136.1:0-9811 GCA_040080935.1 Terricaulis sp. | reverse complement strand
GGATACGCTGGGGGGGGGGAAATAGCGCATCGCCGTATGATCAGATCATATGTAGGTGGTGTGCCAACCGTTTGCCGCAACTGCGTCAAAACATGTCAGCGCTGACGCCCCATTTCTGGCGGGGGTTCACGCCGTTGCGTAGGCGGTCTCGCCTGTCCCACCAAGCGCACAAACTCCGCACGTGAGAGCGACCCGTTCTCGTCTCCATCGTACTGAGAGAAGCGCGCGCGCATTTCCGCGTCGAACTCTTCGCGCGTAATCACGTTGTCGACGTTGCGATCAAAATCGAGCCGGTACGGACCGATCTGCGAACCGCCCAAAACCAAATTCGACCAGTTGGTGAACTCGATCGGAGACAAGGCGCCATTCGCGTCGGCATCAGCACGCCCAAACTCGCGTGCGAAGCCCGCTTCGGCCTCATCGCGCGTAACGCTCAGATCGCCATTGGTGTCGAAGCTCACCAGCATCAGCGCGTCAGCGGACAGCAGCGCGCGGATCGGCGCTGTGCTGTCGGCCACGGAACGGCCACCGCCGCACGCTGTCAGCATAAGAGCTGCACCCGCCACAACCGCGATAGTTCTGAAGCTCATTCTAGAGTCCCCTCAATAACGCCGCCCAGCAACCGCCCGACCTGGGCGCGGATAAGGCGGAACAGCCCTTGTCATGCCAAAGTGTGTCGTTCCCCGGCTGGCGCCAAGGTTTGGCACGCCTCAGCCACGCCCTCCCCGTAGATTTTTGTCAAACGGCGCCTCACATCACAAGCATCATGACGCCGGAAGACCCCCATATCCTGGTCGTTGACGACCATCGCGAGATCCGCGAGTCGCTTGCGCAGTTCCTGCGCAAGAACGGACGCCGCGCGACAGCGGTGGACAGCGCGGAAAACGCCCGTCGCGCGATCAAGGAAAACCGCATCGACGCTGTGGTCTTGGATATCATGATGCCCGGCGAGGACGGCCTTTCGCTCTGCAGGCACATCCGTGAAACCAACCACATTCCCGTAATCCTGCTCTCGGCGCGCGCTGAGGAAGTGGATCGCATCATCGGCCTTGAAGTCGGCGCCGACGACTATGTCGTGAAGCCATTCAACCCACGCGAATTACTCGCCCGTATCGACGCAGTCTTACGCCGTACCCATGCGCTTCCGCCCAACGTCGAAGCGGCGACTGGCGACGTGCTGCGGTTCGATCGCTGGACTCTGAAACTCGCTGAACGTGAACTCGTCGATGACGAGGGTCAGACCCACGAAATGTCGACAGGCGAGTATCGCCTGCTGCTTACGTTCTTGCAGCGGCCAAAAATAGTTCTCTCGCGCGACCAACTTCTTGATCTGGCCTTTGATGGCGGCAAGGACGTGTTCGACCGCGCCGTCGATACGCAGGTTAGCCGCCTGCGCCGCAAGATCGAAGCCGATGCCCGTTCGCCGAAACTGATCAAGACTGTCTGGGGCGGCGGTTACGTGTTCACGGCGCCCGTCGAAAAAACGTGACCAACCCGCTCAACACTCTCACTGGGCGCATGGTGGCCGTCACCATCGTGGCCGTGATCGTGTCCTATGCGATCGCTTTTGCAATTTACACGAATGAGCGCGGCTCTGCGCTGCGCCGCGCCGCCGAAACCAACGTCGCCGAGCGCGTGGCGTTCATGGCGGAAAGACTGCGCGATCTTCCGGTTGAGCGCCGCGCGTCAGCGGCTGAATCCTTTCGGGACTTTTCGCTCCGCTTTAGCATCGCCGACGAACCTCAAATCACCGCCAATCTCGGCGGCGCCGGCGCACGCATCGCGACCGCCGTTTCCGAACGAGTGAGCGACAGCAACGCCCACGCTCAAACACGCATCGTCGAAGCGCCATCCCGCCGCTGGCGCGGCGAGCGCGATCCCCGTGACCGCGACGGCCGGCGCGGTCGCGAAAGAGGCAGCGACGATGGCGCAAGTGAAGATCGTCCACCGCCGCCAGATTTTGGCGGCGGCCCGGGTGGTCCCGCAGGTTTCGGCGGCCCAACGGATGCGCCAACGGTGCGCGTCACCGAAGCCATTATCTCCGTGCGCCTCAGCAACGGCAGCTGGCTCAACGCAACGGCGCGCCTCCCTGGCCCACGGCCGACACCCACCAGCGCCATCATCGGCGCACTGATCTCGATCATTATCGTCGGCATCGGCGCAGCTTTAGTTGCACGCCAGATCGGGCGCCCGCTCTCGGATCTTGCGAACGCGGCGCGCGCGTTGGGCTCAGGGCAAACCAATGTCAGCGCTCCAGTCAGTGGTCCGGAAGACGTTCGCCGCGCTTCCACTGCGTTCAACGTCATGGCCGAGCGGCTCGGGCGCCAACTCAATCGCCAGCGTCAGATGCTGTGGGCGCTGTCGCATGATTTGCGAACGCCGATCACGGCGATCCGCTTGCGCGCTGAACTCATCGAAGATGAAGCAGAACGTCAGCGCTTGCTCGCTTCCGTCGCCGAAATGGAGACGCTGACAGAGCAAGCGCTCTCACTTGCCCGCGCCGGCGCCAGCGAAGAAGAGCGCTCCGCCGTCGACCTCGCAGAAATCGCCCGCACACTCTGCGGCGAGCTTCAGGACATGGGAGTCAGCATTCGCGCCGAAGCCAACGAACCGCTGATGGCCGAATGCCGGCCAACCGAAATCGCGCGCGCCATGCGTAACCTCGCCGAGAACGCCGCCAAGTATGGCGGCGGCGGAATCATGCGCGCTTATCGCAACGACGCCAACGAGGCCGTGGTCGAAGTCTTGGACGATGGTCCAGGCGTGCCGCCGGATCTGCTGGCAAGATTGACCGCGCCGTTCTTCCGCGCTGACGAAGCACGGAGCCAAACCAAAGGCGCAGGCCTTGGTCTCGCGATCACGCAAGCGATCGCCGACAGCCACGGCGGCCGCTTAGTGCTCGAAAACCGCACACCAAAAGGCTTCAGCGCGAAACTGGTTCTGCCGGGCTAGGCGCGAAACGTCGTCGCGCGAATACAAAAGCCCGGCGCGCTCGTTGGCGCAGCACCAGCTGTTTGCGCGAGTTGAAACGACAGCCAAGTCGCGGTGGGCTGACAAAGCTCGGCAGGCAGCTGGAATGTCCGCGCGCGCTCGGCCCATCCCGCAAATCCAGTCTCGGTCCAGCGCGCGATTTCCACGCCGTTGGCGAGCACCGCCATCTCCATTGCGAAATCCTCCGACGGCAAATGCACAGCGAACTCGACCTCCAGATTGAGCACTCCACTCAGCCGACCAGGACGAAATCGCAAACTCACGAAAGACGACGAGGTCCACATTGTGCCGTGGCGGCGTTCGAATCCGATCGTCTCGATGAAACGCGCCGAGGCGCGGTCATCACCGAAGGTGATGCGATTATCGAGCGGCAGCTCGTCAAGCCCGGCACGCAAGCGTCTCACCTCATTGATGAGAACCTGTCGCTCCTCCACAAACGCCCATTCATCGGCCAAGCGCGGAGTCCACTCCTCCAGATGCCGCGCCCACATCAGCGCGGCGCGGTCCCCAGCCACGCGCGGCGCCGCCATCGCTTCGCGGTAAAGAGCAACACATTGCTCTACCCAGGCCCCTAATCCCGCTTCCGAGCGTACGCGCTCACCGACGCGCGCGGCCTCCGCCGGATTATAGCGATCAAGCTCAAGCGCCGCGCGCTCAATGCTGAGCGGCCCGTTGAGCGCCGCTACGCCGAAATTCTTGGGTCGCCATGCTTCATAGCGCGCCAAGTCCACCATGCCCGCCATACCGCGTCCGTCGCACACGATCACCGGACGCAGGCAAGCCATGGCTTCGATCGCCGATAACGCCGAAGCAAACACCAGATCGTACCCCGGAAGAACTTTTGCTGGATCATCGAGCTGCGTCTCGACCGCCGCACCGATGAAGTC
Source organism: Terricaulis sp. (assembly GCA_040080935.1). Taxonomy (GTDB): domain Bacteria; phylum Pseudomonadota; class Alphaproteobacteria; order Caulobacterales; family Aquidulcibacteraceae; genus Vitreimonas. The sequence continues at coordinate 5,933 of JBEBHI010000136.1, read as the reverse complement.
CACCGCGATGCCGCGATGCGCACACACAGCGCGCAAGACCTCGACGTGTTCCGAATTTTTCGCAAATGCCAACGCGCGCCGCGGTACTGATTGCGGCGCTGACCCCGGCAGAAAACGCTTTGTGTCTACACCATTCAGCAACAGCGCAATGTCTGCACGCGCGATGCCGATATCAGTCGCTATTCGCGCGGCCATGGACTCGCTGACGGCGGCGTATTTCACGATGTTCGGCAAACGAACCGCAGCGTCGAACCAACTCGCATCGCCATGGCACACGAAAACCGCCGGCGCTTCGGGGAAACAAGCGAGCGCGGGCGAACAGGCCACCGGGTGATGTGTGTGGATCACGTCGAACTTAGATTCGGCGAGGCGCGATGTGTCCGTTTCAACTCTAAGCCCTTGGACTCTGAGGTCATTCGCAACTACCCCCCCATTTCGGGTATAGACGCATACATCGTGCCCTGCTTCGGAGAGCCCTAGCGCCAAATCGCGTGTAACGTTTTGCACGCCACGGCGAGTCGCGAGCTCGAGGGTCGTCATCAAAATGCGCAAGGATGCCGTCACCGCATCGATCTCAGCGAAGCCCGGCGACTTCGGCGCCTGGCTCGCAGACCCAGCGCGTCGCGCAGCGCTCGTCATTGCCCACCCCGCACATGAAATCCGTGTCCTTCACTGGCTGACGCGCGTTCGCCCGCACGTTTACATCCTCACACAAGGCTCACGCTCCGGCGCCGATAGCGCGCGGCGGAAAGCAAGCGAACTTCTGATCGCGGCGCAAGGCGCGACAATAGCAGAAACATGGGGTGGCGCCTGGGACCGCGACCTCTACGATATGCTGCTCGACGGCAAATACGGCAAATTGCTGCAATGGGCCGATGAGCTCACCGCCGACTTCATCACCCGCGCCGTCGATCTCGTCGTCGCCGATAGCTGGCAGCACTACAATGTCGCGCACGACATCACCTACGCGCTCGCTCGACTAGCGGTGCAACGCGCGCGTCAAGCGCTTGGGCGCGACATAACACTGGTCACCTATCCAGTCGTGCCTTCGGCGCTCGCGCCCGGCGCGCCTTCGGCGTCAGCGCTCGCGACCTTCCGCCTATCTGCCCAAGCGATCGCCGCGAAGAATGCCGCCATCGGCTTTGTACCGGGCATCGCCGCGGAATCCGCCGACATCAACGGAGCAGAGGGTGACGACGCCCACCTGTTCGAGACGTTCCAGAGCGCTTCACCGCTCGCACGCCTACTTCAAACACCGAGCCAAACGCCACTCTACGAAGTCTTCGGCGAAGATCGCGTGCGCGCCGGGATCTATACGGACGTCGTTCGCTGGCCTCACCTTTTGCGTGCGTGCGAAGTGTTGGTGCGCGCGGACGCCGCCACCGCGCGAGCCGCTTAGCGCACGCGTTCGACGCGATAGCCACGCGCCCGGAATTGCGCGACCAAACCATCACTTCCGATAATATGCCCCGCGCCAACGGCGACGAAATCCACGCCCGAACCGTCCATCTCGTGCGTCAGCACCGTCATCCAGGCGTTGTTACGATCGACAAACAACATCTGATAAAGCTCCGGATACTCGGTTCGCGTGTCATCGATCACGGCATGAGCGAGCGCTTGCTCGTTGCCTTGCTCCCAAGCCGTCGACATCTCGCCCAGCATCGCCGGTAGATCTTCGGCCTCCGCGATCGCCTCCTGCAGCATCTCTCGCTGAACCTCCGGGCTGAGGTCTGCGAAGAACGTCAGCTGTTGTTCTGCGCTTTCAAGGGCGCGCATCGTCTTGCCGGCCGCGTCGCCATACGCGTCGATTGAGCGATCGACGCCGGAGTTCGGATCGTACCCCGCGCGCACCAACGGCGCGAGCGTCAGCGTCAGCGACGCGAGCCAAGGCTTGTAGCCCTCGAGCGCACCCGGCGGAAAACCAAGGCGCGTCTGCAAGGCGTTCAGCGACGCATTCTCTTCTGGCGTCAGCCAACTGGAGAGCGGATGCCCCGCCTCAGCCGTCCCGAGCTGCATCGCCAGCACGCCGATCTGATGATCGGCCTCCGGCGTCATCATCAGCTCCGTCCAGATCTCGCTCGATTCATCGATCGCGGCGCGCACGCGGGCATTGCCCCAGTCGGCTCCGCGCGGCCGAACGTGCACGGTGCCGTACAGATACATCGTCGAGTCTCGATCGCGGACCGCGTACAAAAGTGGCGTGATTGCGCCCGGCTCTTCCGCCGGCGCTTGCGCGCACGAAACGGTGCAAAGCGCCAACAGCGCTGCGAACGTGCCAAGCACAGCCTTCATCGGATCACCTATTCCACGCGTTCGATTGTCACGCCGCGCGCGCGCAACAGTTCAACAAGTCCGCCCTCGCCCAGCAAGTGCGCAGCACCGACGGCGACGAAATCAACGCCGGCGCCATCAAGTTCCTGCATCAATGTCACGACCCAGGCCTCGTTCCGCTGCGTGAATAGCACCCCAAAGAGCTCGGGATAATCGCGACGGAAATCGTCGAGCGCCATTCTCTCTAACGTGACGAGATCGCCGCGCTCCCACGCGCCCGACATCTCATCCATCTCGGCCGTGCCTTCATTGGCTGAGCGAATGGTATCGAGCAAGAATTCGCGCTGCGCATCATCGCTGAGATTTGCGAAGAAACTGATCTGCTGTTCAGCGGTTTCAAACGAACGTTTCCGCGTATCACCGGCCGCCTCAGTCACGGCTTGATCGACACCAGCATCGGCGTCGTACCCGTCGCGCACCATCGGCATCACCGAAAGCACCATCCCGGCAAGCCACGGCCGCATGCGCTCAAACATCTCTGGCTCGGCGCCAAGGCTCTGCACGGCGGCTGCCAACTCCGCGCGCTCAGAGTCATTTAGCCAACTCGACAGCGGCCGATCTGACGGCGCCATGCCGGTTCTGAAAATGAGTGTTTGCACGTTCTGCGCATTCGCCTCCGAGATATCCATCTCGGTCCACACTTCGTCAGCGCGCGCCAACGACGCTTGCGCTACAGCGCCGCCCCACTCGCTGCCGGGGCGGCGCAGGTGAACGGTCCCGAAAAGATAGATCTCGGAATCGACATCACGCGCCACGAATAGCGCCGGCCGCACCGGCGTGAGCGCTGCTGCTTGCTCCGTAGCTGGGGCGGCCCGGGGTGTCTCCGCATGCGCGACGCCCGCGAACGCTGCGATCAACGCCGCGCAAAGCCAGTTCTTGATCATGCTACTTCCAGGGCGCGAAGTGCTTCGACAGCTTCAGGCCCTGCCCCTGATAGTTCGATCCGCTTTCACCATAGAGCCGATCAACGGGGCCAGACAAAGGCTCAAACACCAGCTTGCCGACTGGTTGTCCGTCTTCAACGATAAACGGCACATCGCGCGAGCGCACTTCGAGCACCGCGCGGCCTTCATTGGGCGCAATGCCGAACCCCGGATCGAAGAAGCCAGCATAGTGCGCACGGAATTCGCCAAGCTCAGGCCGAATCGGCGCCATCTCGGCCGCTTCGTCCGCAGGAATGACGACGTTTTCTTTCGACGCGAAAATATAGAACTGTCCGGGCTCGAGCACGACGCGCCCCTTGCGCGCTTCCATCGGTTCCCAAAAATCGCGGGGATCATATCCGCCGACACGATCGACATCGACGACGCCGGAGTGCCGCTTCGCGCGAAAGCCAACCGGGCCCTTCATCGCGAGATCCATCGTGAAATCGATCTCGCGTTTCGGATGCGGCGGTCCGCGGCGCAGACGTACCTGACTCAAACGTGTGCCAGTGCGCACGAGCACCGAGAACGTGCACGGAGAAATCTCCGCCCACATTGGGCCAGCATATCCCATTGGGATGTAGTCGAACGATTGCGCGCCGTCTGTGATTAGCCGGGTGAACACATCGACACGGCCAGTCGAGCTCTTGGGGTTCGCGGCGCCATGCATGTGCGATGGCAACGCCAGCGTCTCTTGCACTTGCACGAGATAGACGCAGCCCGTCTCCAGAACCGCGCCTTTGGTGAGGTCGATGGTGTGCATCACCATCTCGCCATCAAGGCGATCGGCGACCTTCGCGCCGGCGCCCGGCAAGAAGCTCGCGCGCAAGCGATACGCGGTTGTGCCAAGGCGCAAATCCAAGCTCGCAGGCTGGATCTGATCATCCAGGTACGCGGCATCGGCGGCGATCCAGCCTTGCTTGATCGCCTTCTTGATTTCGCTATCCGAAAGAACGCCGTGGGTGGTGCTCATTTGCCCTGACTGGCTTGCATTGCGGGCTTTGTCCAGCGCCCCCGCGCCCCTACACTGCCCCTATGTACGAACAAGAAACCGCCGGCATGATCGTTCGCGTCGATCCGCAATTCCTGCCTGAAGAATCGCGACCCGAGGACGGTAGGTTCGTATGGGCTTACACCATAGAAATCGAAAACCGCCGCCCGGACTCGGTTCAGCTTATGTCCCGCTTCTGGCGCATCACCGACGAGAACGGCGCGACCCAAGAAGTGCGCGGCGATGGCGTCATTGGCCAACAGCCAGTCATCGCGCCAGGTAGCAGCTTCAAATACACCAGCGCCGCACCGCTTGCAGCGCCCTCCGGCATGATGATGGGCGCCTATTCGATGCAGCGTCAAAACGGCGAAGGCTTCGACATTCAAGTTCCGCTCTTCGCGCTCGATTCACCGTTCAACGCAAAACTGGCGAACTAAAATGATCTTCCAAGGCTTTGAAGAAACCCTGCGCCGCATCGTCACTGGCGACGATGCAAACGGCAAATCCACAATCATTATCGACGGCCCGCCTTCAGGCGGCATTGGCGATCCGGCGCTCGGCGGCCTCGCTGAAATTTGGCACGAAGCCACGAGCGGTGCGATCAACCCGAAAGAGACAAATGACCTCGGTGAGAGCGTTTCGGTTCTCTCTCCCGCGGACGGCAAAGTGAAAGTGCGCTGGTTTATGATCCAACCGACGCCGCCGGGCGCGCCGCCAGAATTGATCGCCGCAGCCGCACGAGAGCGCTTCGCCGAGTTCGGCGCCGAGCACGAACTCCGCGACCAAAGCCGCCACCCGGCCATGCATCAAACCCAGACGCTCGACATCATCTGCCTCATCAGCGGCGATGCCTCGCTCGTGCTCGACAACACCGAAACCCGCATCAAGCCAGGCCAAATCGTCATCCAGCGCGGCACTAGCCACGGCTGGACGGCGCACAACGGCCCAGCGCTTTTTCTAGCAGTGCTGATCGACCGCTAAGGCTAAGCTAGGCAATCCACTGAGCGCGTTCATGCGTAACAGGCGCATGAACACCATTGCCCGCGTCGCCGCGATCGCCGCTTTTGCCCTCTCCGCTCAAGCCTGCGCGACACGTCCGCCAGTTCCGTCTGCGGCTTCAACGACGCCGTTTGTCGCCGAGCGCGACCTCGTCGGCGCCAGTGTCGCGCGCGGCGAATTCCGCGCCATCACCGGGGTCCGCCGCGGCTTCACCGCGCATCTGAACGGAACCTGGAACGGCGCCACGCTCACGCTCGTTGAGGACTTCGCTTACGACGACGGCGAGAGCGATCGCAAAACCTGGCATCTGCGCCGCACCGGCCCAGGTCGCTTCACCGGCACGCGTGAAGACGTTGTCGGCGAAGCCCAGGGCTTTCAAGACGGCGATGTTTTCCGCCTCGAATACGACGTCATGCTCCCCACCGAAAACGGCCGCGGCCGCAAAGTTCGTTTCCGCGATGTGCTGGCGCTTCGCGCCGACGGCGACATTTTGAACAACGCAACCGTCGGCTGGCATGGCCTGCACGTCGGCAGCGTGTCGCTTGTTATCGAGCGGGAATAGACGCTATTGCGCCGGATTGGCGGCCATGTGCGCCCGCATCCAGGCGATGCCGGCGGGAATGCCTTCGTCGATCATGGACTCGTAGTGACCACCGCGAGCGACGACTACTCTGTTGAGCGTCACGCCT
>JBEBHI010000135.1:0-9838 GCA_040080935.1 Terricaulis sp. | reverse complement strand
ATCGGCGCAGATTTTTCGGCTGAAGAATTCGAAGATGTCGCGCACAAGGTCGCCATCGCCGCGATCAAGTTCGCTGATCTCTCGAACTTCCGTGGCACCAGCTACATCTTCGATCTCGACCGCTTCATGAGCTTCGAAGGCAAAACCGGCCCGTATCTGCTCTACCAATCGGTCCGCATCAAAAGCATCCTGCGCAAAGCCGAGGAGCAACAGATTCGCGCCGGAGCGATCACTATCGAGCACGAGTCCGAACGCACGCTCGCGCTTGCGCTCGACGCCTTCGACGGCGCGCTGCGCACGGCCTACGACAAGAAGGCCCCGCACTTCCTGGCCGAGCACGCCTTCAATCTCGCGCAAGCCTTCTCAGGCTTCTACACAAACTGCCCGATCCTGCCGTCCGAAGGCGCGGTGCGCGCTTCACGCTTGGCGCTGGCAGCGGCGACACTGAAGCAGCTCACGCTGACGCTCGACTTACTCGGAATTGAGGTTCCGGAGCGGATGTAACGCTGGGGCGCCGTGGCGTCAGTTTCTTGCGCGTCCGCGCGCCACCGCTCAAACTCGCGCCAAAAGGCGAGGAAACAAGAGCGATGGCGAACGCGAAGATCAACGGCATCAACATCGAGTACGAAGTTCACGGCGCGGACGATGGCGAGCCGTTGCTGATGATCATGGGTCTGGGCTCGCAGATGACGCGCTGGCCACCGGCGTTTTACGAGAAGCTTGTCGCCAAGGGCTTTCGCGTCATTCGGTTTGACAATCGCGATGTGGGTCTCTCACAAAAGTTCAGCGGCGCGCCGAGTGTCGAGAGCGTCATCGGCGCTCTGATGCAAGGGCAGAAGCCGGACATTCCCTACACCCTCGATGACATGGCCGCTGACGCCGTCGGCGTGCTCGATCATCTGGGCATCAAGCGCGCGCACCTTTGCGGCGCGTCGATGGGCGGGATGATCGGCCAATTGGTGGCCGCTGACTATCCTGAGCGCGTGCTGTCGTTCACGGCTGTGTTCACAACCACCGGCAATCCGGCGCTGCCACCGTCGACGCCTGAGGCGATGGCTGTGCTCACCACGCGCGCGCCCGATCCGACGAAGGACATCGAGGCGTATCTCGATCAAGTGGTCATCAACCAGCGCACGATCGGCAGCCCGGGGTTTCCGTTCGACGAAAAGATCATGCGCGAGCGTCTGCGCAGTGATGTGCTGCGTTGCTATGAGCCGGCGGGCGTTGCGCGTCAGCTTGCGGCTGTCATCGCCAACGGTGACCGGCGTCCGAAGGTTGCGAAGATCAAAGCGCCGACGGTGGTGCTGCACGGCGATTCCGATCCGCTGGTGCCGATGACAGGCGGCAAAGACCTCGCTGCGAACGTGCCTGGCGCGGAGCTGCGTATCATCCCTGGCATGGGGCACGATCTGCCGGTGCAGCTCTACGATACGATTGTTGATGCGATCTGCCGCGCGGTGGAGCGCTCTAAGGTCAGCGCTTAAGCGCGAACTTGTCCGCGTGTTTGCCGCGCGCGCTAGCGTAATAGCTTTGGATGATCGGTAGATCGGTCTCGTAGTCGCCGCTTGGCGTGATGATCGCGGGGAGGCTGATGGTCTTTGCGCCGTAGTCCAGCACGCTCAAGATAAGCGGCACGTTGGCGGCGCGGGCGATGTGATAGAAGCCGGTCTTCCATTCGCGTGTTGCGCTGCGCGTGCCTTCGGGCGGGATGGCGAGGATCATGCGCGGCGTGGCGGCGAACGCGTCGGACATAACACGCACAACGTCATTTGCGGCTGAGCGATCGATCGGCACGCAGCCGAGCCATTTGATGATGCCGCCGAAGGGGCCGGTGGTGAGGCTCTTCTTTCCCATCCATTTGAGCTTCACGCGATAGTAGCCGGCAGTCGCCAGCATATTGATCCCGTCCCAATTGGATGTGTGCGGCGCGGCGATGAGCACGGCTTTGTCGAGCGCCGGAAAATCCCCGCGTACTTTCCAACCGGTGAGTTGCAAGTAAGTCGCGCAAACAAAGCGCACGATGTTCGCGAGCGCATTGCCCGCGCGCGCCGGACGCGATGTTGTTTGATCGATCGGGGCATCGATCGTTGAATTCTCGCTCATCATGCCCCCGCCGCGCTTGCTTGCGCCTGGACCGTCGATAGCATGAGCGTGCGTATCAGTAAGGGGAGGCGTGCGATGAGCGACAAGAAACGGCTGAACCGGCGCTCGTTCATGAGCCGGATTCTTGGCGCGACAGTCATCGGCGGCTCGCTCGCGGCGCTGACGGGCTGCGCAACTGCTGAAGGTGGTGGCGGCGGCGTCTACACAGGCGCCACGGACACCGACAGTGGCTCGTACGCAGATCGCGCCGGCTACGGACGCAGCGGTCTTTCGGATTCGGACAGCGGCCCCTATGCCGATCCAGCGGGCAGAGGTCGCGGTGGCCAAGCGGGCGTTACCGACAATGACTCGGGCCCTTACGCCGATCCCGCCGGACGTGGCCGTGGGTCAAGCGGCGTCACCGACAACGATTCGGGCGCATATGCCGACCCCTCAGGTCGCGGCCGCGGCGGCCGCACCGGCATGACTGACAACGATTCCGGCGAATACGCAGATCCCGTTGGTCGTGGGCGCGGCCAAGGCGGCGGCACGGGTTTCACCGATAACGATTCCGGCTCTTACGCCGATCGCGCCGGCTACGGCCGTGGCGGGCGCCGCGGCCAAACCGGACTCACCGACAATGATCCATCTGATCCTGTCGGTGATGGCCGGCGCGGCAGCTAATGCTTAGGCGCGTTCGAGCTTGGTAGCGGCTTCGTCGAGGATTGCCGCGATCGCGTCGATCTCGGCTTCGTTGAGCGAGCCGTTGGCGAGGCGCATACGCAGCGCCATTTTCACGTTGGCCATAGCGCGCATGATGCGCGGCATGTGGCGCCGTTCGCCTGAGGCGCCGGAGAGACGTGCGAGTAGGGCGTCAAGCGGTGCGCGGTTGGCTTCGAGAAACGCACGGCCTTCGTCTGTGATGTCGTAGAGCTTTTTCGCGCCGTCGGCGGTCACCGTGACGTGCCCGATCTCTTCGAGCAACGTCAGCGTCGGATATACAACGCCCGGACTTGGGCTGTAGGCGCCGCCCGTGAGTTCTTCGATCGATTTGATGAGATCGTAGCCGTGCCGTGGCTCTTGCGAGATCAGGTTGAGGATGACGACGCGCAGATCGCCGTGCGCAAAGAAGCGTCCGAAGCCGCGGCCGCCGCCATGACGACCGCCGCCCCAACCGGGACCAAAGCCTTCGCCATCGCGCCCGCGCCGGGCATGTCTGAAACGGCCACCATGGCCGTGGAAGTGAGAGAACATTCGAAACTCCATTCCGATATAACGAAACAACAGATATATCGAAATACAGTCTTTTTCAAGAGGCGAGCCTGCAAAACGGCGACTTCGGAGCGAAAAGTTTGTAAAAACAATGAACTATGGCGTCGGTTCGCCGTCTTCGACACGCTCAGGCTGAGGGCCGAGCTGCTCTTGCTACTGGGCTGCTCTCTCTCATTAGAGCCGCGCCATTGTAACGCCCGTGGCCCGCACCACCTTGAGCGTGTCAGACAACCTCTGACGCCTTTCAGAAAAACAAAATCATGCCGAAGGCCGAGATCATCATTGATCGCGAAGCCGTATGACGGCGCTTGGCCTTGTCCGCGCTAAACGCGGGTCCGCGCCAGCGAGCATTCACACGATCGAATATCTGAGCTCCGAACATCGCGGCATCATCATGTTTTCCGAGGCGCATACGGCAACGAGCGTGGCGGGCACATTGGCTTACGCAAAGACGCAATTGTCGAGCATGGAAGCTAGGTACGGTGCGCGCGGCTACCGCGTCAGGGATGCTGATGGCCGCGTTTATCGCAGCGACACGGTGAGCGACGATGAGTGAAAAGCTCAACACCATCGCAGAGCTTATCGCCGAGGCCCGCATGGCGGCGATGCATCCACGCGGCAACCGTCGCCACCTTACTTGTTCGACGTGTGGTCAAATGTTCGACCGGACCGATCCGGTGCAGACTGCACATCATCTCACTGAATCGCATCTCAAGTGGAAGCCTGAGCCTCGTGAGTGACGATGCTCGCTTCATGTCGCTGCGCGCGCGCGCGTACGAGCTCGCGGAATCCGGTCGCTTCAAAGATTGGCTCAAAGTCGCTGATGCGTTGCTGGCCGAAGGATTTCTTGGGCCGCTTATCAAGAGACTGGATGGTGACGCGCTCGCGGTCATGATGATCACGCGCTGCTGCCAGCAGGCGAGAGCTTAGGCCGGAGGGCGAAATCCGATACATGATCGAATATCTGAAGGGGGCTGGCGCAAGCTCACTCGTGTGTAGCGCTGTCTCAAGCGACTCTTCACTCGCCGCCGCCGTCTTGACGGCTCGCGCCGGCGCTACGCTCGCGAGAACACAGCACCGGGCGAACCGCTTTCAGATCAGAGATCAATTGCAGGGCGCACGAGTGGTCGCGAATGAGGCGTTCTGGGGCTTTGCGGGTTAGAGGCGTGAAGGTTCACACGCCGCTCTAAACGGAGAACGATGATGGCGCGTGAGACGATGTATTTTGTGCAGGGCTTCACAGAAAGCCGTGGTGCGCTGACCGCCGCCGCGCCAACCCGGTGCAAGGACGAAGCAGCCGCGCGTCGGGCTGTGGTTCATGTCGGTGAGACCGCGGCTGGCGCAGTCGCGTTTTCCAGCTCGGGCGATGCCGAGTTGGGCGATTTTGACGATGAGCCGGTAATCTTATCCGTTGTCGGTGTCGTGCCGGACAATTTCCATCAGTGAGAGCGCCGGCGCTCAGTGCCGATCCTTTGCGTAGCGCGCGTGCGCTTCGTGGGCCTTCTCTTCCATCCAATCCATGCCGGCGATACAGACGCCGGAGAGGATGAAGGTGGCGTGGATGATCACGTACCACATCAGCTGTGTCTCGGTGTAGTTGCCGAGGTTCATGAAGATCTTCAGCAAATGGATGCCCGAGATCGCGACGATCGAGGCGATCAATTTGATTTTGAGGCCGCTGAAATCGATCGTGCCCATCCATTCGGGACGATCGCGATCCTTGTGCGCCATCTCCATCTTCGAGACGAAATTCTCGTAGCCCGAGAAGAGAATGATCAGCACGAGATTGCCAGCGAGTGACAGATCAACCAGCGTCAACACGAGCAGAATGATGTCTGTTTCATCCATCGTCAGCACTTGCGGCGCTTGCAGATAGAGCTCGCGGAAGAACGTGATGATCAGGATGCCGAGGGCGGCGATGAGGCCGAGATACACCGGCGCCATCAACCAGCGGCTCGTGTAGATCAGCCACTCGATCGTCGCTTCCAAGAAATTGGTGCGGTGCGTCGGCGTTTCGTCGTCCTTGCTCATCTGTCCCCTCATGAATTCGCGCGCGAAACTACGGGTGCGGCTCCGCTTCGCCAACCCCGCTCGCGTAAGGGGAGGGTTGCGACACAAGGGAACCGGGCGGATGATCCGGCAAAACCAAAGCCGGGGAGGGCTTCATGTACGAACACGGAATGATCGCGCCAGTCGTTGCGCTGGTGATCTGGTCGCTGATCATGCTGATCTGGCTCTACGCCACACGCATTCCCGCGATGTCGAAGGCGAAAGTGAAGCCCGGCGAAGCGACCAAAGCGCAGATGGAAGCGCTCCCTGGCGGCGCGGCGAATGTCGCTAACAACTACAATCACCTGATGGAACAGCCGACGTTGTTCTACGCGATCTGCTTTGCGCTGCAGTTCATTGGCCAAGGCGATCACCCGATCAATATCGGTCTGGCTTGGCTCTATGTGGCGCTGCGCGTCGTGCACTCGTTCGTGCAGGGGCTCGGCAACTTCATCCCATTGCGCTTCTTGATCTTCGTGGTCGCTTCAGTTGTGTTGATCATGCTGACGGTGCACGCAGCGATCGGTGTTGGCTTCGTGCAGTGGGACTTCACCCACTAAGCGGAAGCCAGCTTGCGCTGGATGCTCTTCCAGCTCGAGTACGCGAAGAAGAACGGCAGCACGCTCACGGCGAGGACGCCGATGAGTGGAACGGCGTTGATCTCGCCGAGCTGGCCGGTCAGGAACGCGTAGGCGACTACGCCGCCTAACAGCACGAAGAACGCCATGAGCAGCACGCTCACGACGGAGAAGGCAAGCATGAGCGGTGAAGCGCCGCGCGTGCGCTTGCACGCCTCGCTTGGGATCAGCCACGTTTTCGCGCGTGCGACGTCAGCAAGGTGCGCGACGGTGATCTCGCGTTCAGCATCGCGCGCCGCTTGCCAGCGCACGGCGAAGGCGGGGCTGAGCACGGAGGCGGCAAGCACCAGCGCGGGCTCCATGAGGTCGTTAGTGCTCGGCTCATCGTCGAAATAGCGGAGCCACACGACATCGCCCATGTCGACGCCGTAGTTGAGCGCGAAGCCGAGCAGGAATTTGTGCGCATCGTCGCCTGTCATGCCGAGGTCGGCATAGAGGCGCGTTTCTGGCATGACTGAGTTCTTGCCGGTGTGGTTTTTCGCGAGCTCGATGATTTCGGCTAGCAGCGTGTCGTCGTCGCTCACTCGCGCACGCGCCCCTCGGCGTCCATGTGCGCGATCCATTCTTCGATCAAAGCCGCGCCGCGATCATCGACGAGTTGGCGGCCGGTCTCTGGCATCATGACGCCGGGATCGGTGGCGCGCAGGCGGTAGAGCAGGATTGATCGTTCAGGGTGACCGGGATCAATGGCGAACTCGAAGCCAGCTGAACCGCGGCCTGCCGCGACGGGCCGTTTGCCGACGCCCCATGCGATCGGCTCATGCTGCGACCAACGCAGATCTAGGCCGGACGTGTGCGCCGGCCCTTGCGGGTTATGGCAATGCGCGCAGTTCACATCGAGATACGCGCGGGCGCGGAGTTCGAGCGAACCGGTTGATGGATCGAACGCGTTCGGCACACTCGGCCCGTCGCTGCCTGAACCGCTATCCATCAGTCCATACGCCGCCCAGAAGTCGATCTGGTTGTCTGAAATGTTCGGAAATGGATAGTCGAAGGTGCGATTGAGATTGCGCGCGCTCGGCCCGATTGGTGTGAGTTCGCCGGCGAGATCGTGGCAGCCTTTGCATTGATTGCGGTTCGGCACGGCCCAGTCGAGCGCGATGGCCTCGCCTTGCTCGTTGGTGAAGGCGACAGGGATGTTGGCGCCGATCGGCGAAAGCCGGGCCTCGGTCTGCGCCTCGTTCCAAACGTAGGGATACGCCACCCAGCCTTCGGCGCGACGGATGAGGAGGCGCGTCTCTAGGAAACGCACATCCTCGGTCGGCTGGCGCATGTCGGCGGCGAACGCGAACGTCTTGATCAGCACTGTGCCGACAGGAAATTCAAACACGCCTTCGTCGCGATACTGCGCTTGCGTGCCCGGCGGGATGAACACGTAGCGAAACTTCAGCGCACCGTCTGAATAGAGCGGTGTGTTGAGATCGTATGCTGCCACGCGGTCGTTTGGCGCGCTCGCGCCTGGGTCACGGAAGAAGTGGTACGCAGATAGAAGCTCAGGCGGGCGCTCAGCCGCGATCGCAGCTTGGTTTACCGGCGTCGGGGCCTGCGCCGTCGCCGCTGAAGCGAGGAAAGCAAGCGCAAGCGCCGCGACGATGGAGCGGACGTTCAAGCGCTCAGTCCTCAATCCGCACTCGCTCAGGCTCGGAGATGTCCACGATCGGCGGCGGTGTGGGGTTCGGTTGCGCTTCACTCAAAGGCGATCCGGCGGAAGACATGCCGAGCGACAGGAAGCTGCCGACGCGCGTGCGGGTGGAGCGGTTGTCGTTGACGACGATCCGCACCTGCTCGGTGCGGGCCATGCCGCCGCGCGAGTAGATCGTCGCACCATCCCAGAGCACGTCAGGGATTGGGACACCGAGTTGGCTGAGCGCCGCGAGATCGCCAGCGGGCGCGTAGCCGGTGTTGCCGAATTCGTTGTCGCGGATGACGATGTCGCGCGCGAGCGGGTTGTAGTGCTCGTCCTGGAAGCTCTCGCGATAAGCGCTGATCAACACGTTGACGGTGCCGTTGTCGGCGATCTCGTTCTCGAACACGTGGACGTTGCGGTTGGCCATGATCAGCACGCCAGTGCCAGTCGGCACGCCAGCCACGATGTTGCCGGCGGGGGCGAAGTTCGGCGTGTTGTTGTCGACGATCCGGTTCTCAAACACGCGGATGTCGTGGCCGCCTTGTTGGGGTAGCCCCGGCAGGTCGAACACGAGGATGCCGCCTGTGTTGTGGGTGGCGACATTGTCGAACACGTCGGCGTTGAAACTGTTCTCGATCTCGATGCCGGCGACATTGAACTCGGCCAAGTTGTCGCGAACGATGATGTTGCGCGATTGGCCGACATAGATGCCGGCGTCGGACGCGCCGCGCGCGATCGAGCGCTCGATCAGCACGTTGTCGCAATTGACTGGGTAGAGGCCGTAGGCGCCGTTCTCGGCGTTCGGGCCGCGCGTCCACTCCACGCGCACTTCGCGGATATGGATGCCGTTGCAATCGCGCGCCTTGATGGCGTCGCCGCGTGCGTTCTCCACAGCGAAGCCGCGCAGCGTCACCCCGTCAGAGGTTATGAGCAGCCCTTCAGCGCCGCGGCGCTGGTTGTTGAAGGAGAGGATTGAGCGGTCTTCGCCATCGCCGCGGATGGTGACGCGGTCGACGTCGAGCGAGAGCCCGCCGCTGAGTTCGAAACGGCCACGCGCCAGCTGAACCGTGTCGCCGGGGCGCGCTTCGATCAGCGCGCGCTGCAATTGTTGCTCAGCCTCGGCGCCTGGACGAATGCGCCAGGTCTTGGCTTCGGCCGCACCGGTGATGACGATTGCCGCGATTGCGGCGGCTGCGATGAGCCGCATCTTGAACTCCCCACGTTTATTGCGGGGAGCTTCGCTGCCTGGGCGGGCGCTGTAAAGGCGAGCGGGCGCCGCAGCGCCCCAAGTCCATTGATTGTCGTAGGGGGTTAGCGGCGGAAACGCGCCGCGATGTGGATGAGGTCACGCATCAACGTCGGGTGGCGCGCCGCCAGGATGCCGCCAAGGGCTGTGATCGCCAAAGTGGCGATCGGGCGATCGCGGACGATGTCGCCCAAGCCAAGCGGCAGGTCGTCCATGAGTTGCGCTTGTGCGACGGCCGCCTCGTGCTCCTGCTTGCGCCTGCGCCAAGCGACGATGAGCGCAAACAGCGTAACGAGTAGCGCTGCGGCCAGCGCCACGAACGCCGCGGCCGCCGCTGCGCCAAGTTGCGGCTCCAGCAATGCGTAGAGCGCAAAGCCGAGCGCAAACACGATCATCACCACGGCCGCAGCCGCAGCGGCCGTCGTGACGACAGCTGCCATGGCGCGGTCGAACATTACCGACGGCTCCCCAGGAGCACGCCGAGCACCAGGCCGACGCCGACGGCGCTTGCCGCCACGGCGAGCGGACGGTCGCGCCACTGGCGCTTCATGTAACGGTGAGCGCTATCGATGCCGTCTTCGACGGCCTCATGCGCTGCTTCGTAAGCTTCCTCGGCCCGTTCGCGTGCTTCTTCAGCAAGCTCGGCGGCGCGGGCCATTCTGTCCTTAGCCATGTCGTTTACTCCTCGCCCTTCTCTATAGGAGATCGGTTAAGTTCGCGCGCATGCAAGCCCGTGTGGCGAAACCGCACCCCGGATGTGAGAGCGCATGAGCGAGACGAAAGTTCCCTTTGATCCATCAAAGACTTGGCCGCTTGTCGCGGCAGTTTTGCTTAACCTTATTCCGGTCGTCGGGGTGCTGTTCTGGGGCTGGAGCGCGTTCGCGCTGATCATTCTCTATTGGATGGAGAATTTGGTCATCGGCG
>JBEBHI010000269.1:0-2636 GCA_040080935.1 Terricaulis sp. | reverse complement strand
CCAATGAGGCAAGTTTTTCGTAGGGCGCAGAGATTTGGCGGAGGCCCTCGAGTTCGCGGCGTATGTTGGCACGCTTGGCCGGAGACGCGATGCGGCGCGCCTTGAGTTCCAGAATCGTCAGCCGGTCGATCAGTTCACCTAGCGAAAGCGGTGCGGAAAGGGACGTCATGGGGAGTGCCTAGCACAGGGTAGGCGCTTTTCATCAAGCGCCATTGGCAAGATAGACCGTGTTGAGCAACCGGTCGCCGGAGGCGGCCTTGTGGCGGCGATAGGCGCCGGGCGTGAGCGATGTCAGCGACACGAATTCGTGGCCGAAGTGTGCGTCGTCGGAGAACTCCAGGAGCGCATCATCGTCCACGCGTCGCCATGGCGATGGATTGAGTGCGTTCATGGCGCGCTGCAGTCGCGCGACGCGGAGCCCGTGTTTGACGCTCCAGCCGATGTTACGCGCGAAACCGCGCTGCAGGCTGCGCTCGCTCAAGCAATAGCGCGCGGCGATGTCACTGACCGCCCCGCGCAATGTCCCATCGGCGATGGCGTCGGCGACGTCTAGGATGGGCGAGGTCACGGACGTGCAGCGAATGTTGAGCCAAGCGCCGGCAATCGCAACACGTTCGTCAAAGTTTTCTGCGGCGATCAAGTGACGCTCGAACCGGCCATTCGCATCAATCTCATGTAGAGGCGCACGCCGATTGAGCGCGGCAGCTGGCGAGGTGCGCAGCAGCGATGCGAGGCCGCGTGTGGTCAAGATCGCGACGAAGACACAGAGAGGCTCATCGTGGCGGCACCGCATTACGTCATTGCTGGCGCCCCAGACCGCCGCACGCGGTGCGCGTCGCCCCCCCTCGCTCTCGATCCAGTATTCGCCGCGCACGAATACCTGCAGCAGCGGGTAGAGAAGTGGCAATTCTAAAGCCTGTCCGGAGAGGCTGTGATCGGTGCGTTGCGCGAAACCGACCACGAAAGGCCGCAGCGCTTCCGGCGCGGGCTGAAACTCGAAGGAGGTCGGTTCGCTCATTGGCGGAAATCTACAATACCAGCGCCGCGACGCGCCCTAGAACACCACAATGATGATGCGTTCAAAGCAGCTCTTGTCCAGCGCCGCCATCATGGTTGCGCTCGCGTCGTGCGCGACGACCAGCGCGCCACCGCCCGCGGCATTGAGCGGCTTTACGGCCGGTGTTCAGCCTGGCTGTGGCGTGGCCTTGTTCGATGGCGGGGTGCAGTTCGCCGCCGCTGGCTATTCCGACTTGACGCTACGCACACCGATTGATCGCAACACGCGTTTTCCGATTGGATCGGTAACAAAGCAATTCACCGCGTTGGTCGTACTGCAACTTGCCGAGGGCGGCGCGCTGTCGCTCGATGAACGTGCGAGCCGTTATGTGCCGGAATTGGCGGGAGCGCTAGGCGACGCCACCGTGCGTCAGCTGTTGGATCAGACGGCCGGTGTGCGCGACCATACGAGCCTGCTTATTCTGACCGGGGTTGAGGGCCTGGGTGCAATTTCGCGAGAGCAGGCGCTTGCATTGCTGGCGCGCCAGCGCGCGACGAACTTTGTGCCGGGCAGCCGCGCCCAGTATTCGAACGGCAATTACCTGGTGCTGTCGGAAATCGCCGCGCGCGTCACCGGTGAGAGCTTCGAAGCGCTCACGACGCGGCTGATTTTCCGGCCGCTAGGCATGAACGATAGCGGTTTCATAAATGACGGCCGCACGCGGGCGGGTGGCTATCGGCCAACGCGCGATGAAGGCTATGCAGCGGCGGAAGACATGCCGAATGGCGCAGGCCCTGGCGGTATCGTCACGACGCTTGTCGACCTTCAGCGGTTCGATTCTGATTTTCGATCTGAAGCGCGTGTGTGGACGTCATCGATCAAGCGCCAGATGCTCACGCCCGCGCGCCTCAATGACGGCGCGGAGGCGGTGATGCCAGAGTTCGCTAGCGCGTACGGTATGGGCGTTGGTCTTGGTGTGCGAAACGGTGCGCGTTACGTGGCGCACGATGGAGGGCTGGAAGGCTTTCGCGCAGAATACATCCGCGCCTTGGATTCCAATGTCAGTGTTGCGGTGCTGTGTAATCGCGCAGATGCGGATGCCAGCGAGATTGCCTTCGGCATGTTTGATCAAGCTTTGCACCTCAACGCGCCTCAGGCCGAAGAGGCTCCGTCGCAACCGGGCGCAACGCCTCCATCGCTAGCATCCGCCGAAGTTCTATCTTCGCTTGCCGGTAGGTATCGCGCCGAAGAGCTGGATGCGGATTTCGAGATCGTCGCTATCGACGGTGGGTTGGAAGCGATGATCACATCGCCTTTCAATGCGGCGCCGGTTGACGATACCTGGGGCGGCATTCGTGTTGCCGGTGAAGATTTGCGTACAGGGCCCTTGCGTATCCGGCCCGTCACGGAAAATGGCCGCGTTACTGCGCTTACGCTGTCGTTCGGGCGACGCGCAGAGGGGGTGGTTCTGACGCGGCGTTGAAACCGCCGGATTCACCCGGTTTTCGCAGTTGCAAGCGGTTGGCCCCCCGGGTTGCACGCGCTAAAAGACTCGCATGAACAAGCATGATCCCGGCGGACCGGAAGCCAAGGTCCATTATGGCGATAACGAAATTACCATCCTGCGCCAGGGTACGCA
>JBEBHI010000134.1:0-9963 GCA_040080935.1 Terricaulis sp. | reverse complement strand
GTGAGACGTGTCCGGCTTAAAGTGCGCCGTGTCGTGGGAACATAGATAGCAAAGACCTGAGAATTTTCGGTAAAACAGCGCTTAAGTATGAATGAACGCGAGCACGTATTGTTCGTGTTGTGGTTAGCAATTGGAAACGGATAGCCTCGCTTCCGGCGTACTTGCGAAAGACTTTGTGAACGAATGCCGACGATCGGACCAACAACTGCAATTCCAAGAGACGCGCGCGGCGCAGCCATTGCGCTTGGCAATTTCGATGGCGTTCATGCTGGTCACCAAGCCGTAATCGCAAGCGCACAGCTCGCTGCCGAAGAAACAGGTGTTTCGCTCGGCGTCGCGGTATTCGAGCCGCACCCGCGCCGCTTCTTCAGACCGGACGCGCCGCCCTTTCGCCTTCAGAGCACACGCCAACGTGCCCGCGCGCTGAACGAGATCGGCGTTGAAGAAGTGTTTGAGATAGGTTTTGACGCTGCGCTCGCCAATTCAACCGATCGCGAATTCGCCGAACGCGTGCTCCGTGACCTCCTCGGCGTCTCACACGTCAGCATCGGCGCCGACTTTGAGTTTGGCAAAGGCCGGTGCGGTAATGCGGAGAGCCTCGCACGGCTCGGCGATGAATTGGGCTTTAGTGTCGCGGCCGTCGACCCAGTCGGCGGCGACGATAAGGTTTCATCAACCGGCATTCGCGAGGCGATCACGCGCGGCGACATGGCGGCAGCGAGCGAAGTGCTCACACGCCCATGGGCGATCGAAGGTGAGGTCCTGCACGGCTTTCAGCGCGGACGCACCCTCGGCTTTCCGACCGCCAACGTCGCATTGGCCGAATACGTACGCCCGCGACTTGGCGTCTATGCGGTGCGCGTTGATGTCGGCGATGGCGTCTTGCTGCCGGGCGCGGCGAGCGTCGGCGTCAATCCCACTGTGGGTGACGCCCTGCCCGAACCTTTACTCGAAGCGCATCTCTTAGATTTCAGCGGCGACCTTTACGGCAAGACCATCGAAGTCGAGCTGATCGCCTTCCTCCGCGACGAGGCGAAGTTCGATAGCCTCGGCGAATTGAAGCGGCAGATGACACAGGACGTTATCGACGCGCGGCGCGCCTTGGTCGGCGCTTAAGTCGGCTTCGCTGTCGCCTTCACTTCAGCCTCGCCCATCAGCACGACCTTGTCGTCGACCCGGCATTCGCACTTCAGCTTTACGCGACGGCCGCGCTCGATGAGTTCGAGCACTTCGATCGTCGTCTCGACAGTCGCCCCGACCATCACCGGCGCGCGAAAGCTCAGCGTCTGCGAGATGTAGATCGAGCCCGGACCAGGCAAACGCGTGGCAATGATTGCCGATACAAAGCTCGCCGTGAACACGCCGTGCGCGATGCAGGCGCCAAAGGGTGTCGTTGCGGCGTAGGCATCGTCCAAATGGATAGGATTGTGGTCACCGCTAATCTCAGCGAAAGCGGCCACCTTCTCTTTGGTCACTTCGTTGCGCGTGGTCTCGCGCATGCCAACGGCAAGGTCTTCGAAATAGATCGTTTGCATTTCTGACATGGGGTGTCCGTTAGCGTCGGGCTTTGAAAAAGTCTTTGAGCAATGTGGCCGCCGCTTCGGCTTCGACGCCGGCGGTGACTTTAGGTTTCCAGTGCGTCTGCGCGTGATCCCAAACGCGCGCGCCGCTCTCGACGCCGCCGCTCTTGGGATCGCTTGCGCCATAGACGACGCGGGCAATACGGGCGTTGCTAATGGCGCCGGCGCACATCGCGCAGGGTTCGAGCGTCACATAAAGCGTCAGGTCTGGCTTCAGCCGATAATTCTCGAGCGCTTGCGCGGCTTGGCGCAGCGCTAGAATTTCCGCGTGCGCCGTCGGATCGTGCAGGCTGATCGGCGCATTTGCGCCCGTTGCGATCACGTGCCCCTCTGCATCGACAATCACGCAGCCGATCGGCGCTTCGCCCGCCTCAGCGGCAGCGCGCGCCAGATCGAGGGCTTGAGCCATGAAAGATTCGTCGCTCACGGTCGGCGTAGCTCTAGCAGATCCGCGACGACGTCGCCTTGCGCGATGGTCTCGAACGTCCCCGGCACGATGGCCTCGCGATATTGGCGCCGGGCCTCATCGTCGGAATGGTGCATCCGGGTTTCCATGGCCTTCTTCCAGGTGTCTTCGTCTGGCCACTGGGCGTAGGCGATGTAAACGCCATCGGCCTGCTTATGGAGTCTGGAGCCCCAGCCGCCGAACTCGGCCGCGATCCGTTCGGTGCCGCGACGCCAGCCCGTCTCGAATTGCGCCTCACACCCTGGTAGCACCTGCCACCTATAGATCACCGCGAACATGGCCAAACCCTCAGAGCCCTCTTCTAACCCGGAAGCCGAGCGCATTGCGAAGTTCCTCGCGCGCGCCGGCGTCTGCTCGCGCCGAGACGCCGAACGCCTGATCGCCGAGGGCCGGGTGAAGCTCAACGGCAAGGTGTTGGATACGCCGGCCGTGAAGGTGACGGCGGCCGACAAAGTGCAGGTCGATGGCCGTCCGATCGGCGCTGCCGAAGAAACGCGCATGTGGCGCTATCACAAGCCGTCAGGTTTGGTGACAACGCACCGCGATCCGGCCGGGCGCGCCACCGTGTTTGAGCATTTGCCGCCAGACATGCCGCGCGTGATTTCCGTTGGCCGTCTCGATCTCACGTCCGAAGGTTTGCTGCTGCTCACCAATGACGGCGAACTCGCGCGCAAACTCGAACTGCCCGCCAATGGCTGGCTCCGTCGCTATCGGGCACGCGCTTACGGGCGTGTCACGCAGGAAGAATTAGATACGCTGAAGAACGGCATCACCGTCGAAGGCATCCGCTATGGGCCGATCGATGCGAAACTTGAGCGCGGCGGTGGCGCGAACTCTTGGATCACGGTCTCCATCACTGAAGGCAAGAACCGTGAAGTGCGCCGCGTGCTTGATGCGCTTGGCCTGCGCGTAAACCGGCTGATCCGGACCTCGTACGGTCCGTTTCAGTTGGGCACGATGCTTCCCGGCGCGGTTGAAGAGATTCCGCGCAAGGTGCTCAGAGACCAGTTGGGCAAAGACGCGTTTTAGGCGTGACCACCAAGGAAGCTGGGAATTGCCGGCACGTAGACGGGCCAAAAATTGTGCGCGTCTTCCCAGATCATGCGCGTGCCAGCGAAGATGATGATGACGATGCCGACAACAGCGATCCAACGGTAGCGTTCGATCACGCGCGCAATGATGGAAGCCGCGACGCCCATCATAATGACTGACAGGATCAAGCCAAACCACATGATCACTTCGTTGTGGCGCGAGACGGCCGCAACCGCGAGGACGTTGTCGAGCGACATCGAGACGTCGGCGATGACGATGGTCAGCAGCGCACTAAAGAAGGTTTTGGGAGTCTTGCCGTGTGAGGCGATTGCTTCAGCAGCGTGTTCGCCCGCGACAGGGTCACCGACCTGAATGGGCCGATGGGCTTTCAGATCCGACCACATGCGCCAAGCGACCCAGAACAGCAGCAGGCCGCCGACCAGCAGCAGACCCTGGATGTTCAAGAGATGCAGCGTGACGCTGGCAAACGCGATCCGCATCACGAGCGCAAGGACGATGCCCCAGAAGATCGCGCGGCGTTGCTGCTCCCGCGGAAGCGCGGCGGCGGCGAGGCCGACAGCGACGGCGTTGTCGCCGGCCAGCGCCAAGTCGATCAGGATAACCTGAAACAGCGCCGCGAAGTTGGTGACCGCGTGATCAGGATTGAATACGTCGGCAAAGCTGGCGATCAATCCGTCCACGGTGGCGCTACTCCTGCTTCACCCCAATACCGCGGGGTCGTCCTTGTTCACGAAGGCCACCACGAAGGTCAAGCGCTTGGCGACAGGCTATAAGCGCGACATATGGCGCCCGGCGGGATGGGAGTGAAGGATCGGGATGCGGATCGTCGGCGGGCAATTCAAGGGACGCGCAATTGCTGCACCGCAGGGGCGTGACACGCGGCCGACCTCCGACCGTGCGCGGGAGAGCGTTTTCAACGTCTTGGCGCACGCCGATTGGTCGCCCGGAGTTGAAGGCCGCCGAGTGATCGACCTTTTCGCCGGCTCCGGCGCGCTTGGCCTGGAAGCGATATCTCGCGGCGCCACGTTCGCGCTCTTTGTCGAAACTGATGCAGCAGCGCGCGGCGCGATCCGCGACAACATCGAAGCGCTGGGTCTGTTCGGGAACACCCGCATTCATCGGCGCGATGCGACCGATCTGGGCGCAAAGCCAGCTGGCCTCGGCGATCCGTTCGACCTCGTCTTTCTGGATCCCCCTTACGCAAAGAAGCTCGGCGAGCGCGCGCTTTCGCATCTGATCAAGGGCGAATGGATCACATCCGGCGCCGTGATCATGTTTGAAGTCGGCGCCGATGAGACGCCTGACGTTCCCGCTTTCGAAGTGCTCGACGAACGCGTGTACGGCGCAGCTAAGGTTCTTTTCCTCAAGCCGCGCTGAACTTACGGCGTCGGCGCTGGGGTTATGCGCGGCTGCACCTCGATCGGGCGGCGTTGCAGTTGCGGCGCGAGCTGGACATCGTTGCGGAGACGAGTGCGGAACTCACGTTGGCAACGCTGCAGCAGCTCTTCATCCGGCGCGGCGACATCGTGCTGTTCCTGCGCTTGGCGCAGGCGGTCGCAGGCTTCACGACTACGACCCGAGCGGTCGAGAGCGCGGACCAATTGCTGCGCGTCGGCTCCGATGACACCGGCGGCCGCGGAATCCGGCGCTGCTTGTGCCACTTGTTCGCGCGCCGAGTAGGCTTGCGAGAAGCGGGCGCTCGCGGCGGTGAAGTCCCCGCGTTGCTCGGCGATCTGGCCGAGTTCGGAGGCTACCGGCGCGCGCAATTCCGGCGAAGTCAGCTGCGGTAAGGCTTGCTGCAGCTGCGCTTCGGCGGTGGCGTTGTCACCAGTGTTTTGCGCGGCGACGCCTTCAGACACGTGAGCTGCCGCCTCGGCTTCCCCGCTGCGGTTGGTGCGCTGGTATGAGCGCGACAACATGCGCCAGACACCTGGATCGCGTGAGCGGAGGCTGGTCGCCTGCTCCAGCGCGCGTTGGCCGAGCGGATTGTTGTTGGCTTCGCCGACCGAACCGCAGAGCAGGTAGATATCGTCACGCAGCGGATCGTCAGGATGCTCGTTGGCGTAGGTCCAGAGCGTTTGCATAGCCGCGTCACGCGTTGAGGCTTGCGACATCTGCGCGACGGCGAGACGAACCTGCGCATCCGGGTGAGCCGCGAGCGCCGTGAAGGCGGCGCGATAGGCTTCGCTGGCAGTGGCGTCGAACGAGGCTTCGCTGACGACGCCATCGGTCGGCGCTGGGCTAGTCGCAACTTCTGAAGACGCCCCCGGGGACGGCGCGCCCAACCGCGCGTCAGCGGTTTGACCCAACGCGCCAGTTTCCAGAATTTGCGCGAGCTGAATCGCCTGCTCTGGCGTGAGCTGGCCTTCGGCGAGCAAGCGGAGGAGCTCAGCGCGCAAATCTGTCGGCGGCGGCGCTGGGCGCACGAAATCGTTCACGACCCAGGCGATGCTGGCAATCAGCGCCATGACGGTCAGCACCGAGACGATGCGCACGCGCATGCCGAGGCGACTGCGGCGGCGTTGGATTTCGCCGCTGTTGACTTCGCGGCCGGAAAGCTTGGCGCTCAGAACTTCTACTAAGAGCTGCATCTGCGGGGCGTTGGCGCCGCCATTCCAGCGCGTGAAATCTTCGGCTTGGAAGGCGCCGAAGCCGAGCGGGATCTGCACTTGGTCGAGCATCACCGGTACGAGACGGCCTTCGTCACGCGCGCGGCCAGCTTCGTCGCGCACGAACGTCGAGTTGGCAGAGCTTTGCGTCCACACAACGATGACGGCCTTCGCGCCCTTCAGTTCTTTCTCGATGATGGCGGTGTAGTCCTGCCCCGCAGCAAGCGAGCGATCCCACCAAATGTTAAAGCCGCGCGCTTCGAGCGCTTCGGCGAGTGGACGAACGCGCGCGCGATCCTCACTGGCGTAAGAGATGAAGATGTCCGCCATACGCGCACCCCTGCCTCAGCGCGTTCTCGCGCCAGCCTTGTTTGTCCCTGGGAGCGTATTAAGCCTTCCGGGGCACGGCGGGAAGATGACCACGGTCACGGAAGCGTGGGTAGAGCAAAATTCCCTGTCCACACCGCGACTTAATTGGGCAGGTCACCCGACGCGCCAGCGGCGCTCATCAATCGGCGCACGCAAAGATTTTATGGCGTCGCTTGACTTTGAGGCGGTGGGCCATCACCAAGCGCGCCCCGCGCAGCACCGCTTGGCGCGGGGCGCCCCATTCTCGCTGACTCGGAAACCGTGACATGCCCCTGTCGATCGGCCTCGACTTCGGCACGACCAATACCGTCGCAACGATGATCAACGCGGGCGGCCAGGCCGAAGCCGTACACTTCGCGCACAATGACGAGACGTTCGACGCCTTCCGCTCGGTGTTGTGCTTTTGGAAGGACAACGAAGAGGCAGGGCCGACGAATATCGAAGCTGGCCCATGGGCGATCGATCAGTTTGTGGAGCTGGCGGGCGATTGCCGGTTCATTCAGTCGTTCAAGACGTTCGCAGCGAGCCCGCTGTTCACGGATACGCTGATCTATTCAAAGCGGCTAAAGTTCGAGGACCTGCTGGCGGGCTTCCTGCGCCGCGTGCGCGCGCATGCCGGCACGGAGTTTCCCAAGCGCGTCGTCATCGGCCGGCCGGTGAAGTTTGCCGGCGGCGCGCCGGATGAGACGCTGGCGCGCACGCGTTACGAAACGGCGCTGCGGGCGATTGGGTTTGAAGAAATCCACCACGTCTATGAGCCTGTGGCGGCCGCGTACTTCTTCGCGCAGCGCCTGAAAGCGGACGCGACAATTCTGGTCGCCGACTTTGGCGGCGGTACGAGCGACTTCTCGGTCGTACGCTTTTCGGTCGGCAAAGATGGGCTGGACTATAAACCACTCGCGCACGCCGGGGTGGGCGTGGCCGGTGATGCGTTCGACTATCGCATCATCGATCAAGTCGTGGCGCGCGCGTTCGGCAAAGGCTCCGAGTACAAGAGCTGGGACAAGATCCTGCCCGTACCGAACGGCTATTTCTCGAAATTCAGCCGCTGGAATGAACTCTCGATCATGCGCCACTCGCGCGATTATCGGGACTTGCTGCAATTGGTCCGCAGCAGTCTCGACCCGGACCGCATTCGTGCGTTCATCGCCTTTCTTGATGCCGACGCGGGCTACGCCATGAACCGCGCCGTCTCGACCGCGAAGATGCAGCTTTCGCAAGAGGATGCGGGCACGCTTTCGCTGCACGTCGCAGGCGTTGACATCGAGCGCACGATCAAGCGGACGGACTTTGAGAAGTGGATCGCGCCAGAGCTTGAAGAAATCGGCGCGTGCGTTGATCGCGCGCTGAACGAGGCGGGCTTGCAGGAGAGCGAGATTGATCGCGTGTTCTTAACTGGCGGCTCGTCGTTTGTGCCGGCAGTGCGAGCGCAGTTCGAAAGGCGGTTTGGCGCGGCGAAGATTGAAACGGGCGATCAGTTGGTCTCGATCGCCTACGGGCTGTCGCTGATTGCACGCGAGGCGGACATTAGCCGGTGGGCCGTTTAGCCGCGGAAGCAGGCTTCGATGTTGTTGCCGTCCGGGTCGAGAACGAAGGCGCCGTAGTATTTATCGACGCCCTCGCGCGGACCGGGCTTGCCATTGTCTTTGCCGCCCGCTGCGAGCGCGGCTTTGTAGAACACATCAACGGCCTCTTTGCTCGCCGCACTGAACGCGACGTGCATCTGATTGACGCCGGGGCGCGAGCCTTCGATCCAATAGGAAGGGATCAAGGTTCCAATCCAGAGATAGGGATATTGGTTCGCGCCTTTGCCGAGCACGAACGAGCCTTTGAAATTGTCGGCGGTGCCAAGCCCCAGCGGTTTGGCGAGGGCGTCATAAAACGCGCGCGCTTTGACGAGGTCGGTAACGACGATTCCGGTGTGATCGAGCATGGAGGACCAACGTGACGACGGGCGCGCTGTTCCGCGAGTTCCTGCCAAGCGGATTGACGGCCTCCATCCTCCGGCTGAATGTCGCGCCGGGCGGGAGATTTCGAGATGATAGCGCACACCACGGACGACGCTGCGAGCGAGCGATTGATGCACCGCGCGATCACGTTTTCGGATGCGGTGTTTGCGGTCGCGCTGACATTGCTTGTGCTTGAACTGCGCCCGCCGCCGCTTGATGTTGAACTTATCGACGGGCTGCTGGCATTGCTGCCACATCTGGCGGCTTTTGTCGGTAGCTTCGCGTTGGTTGCGATCTTTTGGGCGGCGCACATGGCGCTGACTCGGCGGCTGGTGGTGTTCGACTGGCCAACGGTGTGGGTCAATCTCCTTTTTATGTTCGTAATCGTGCTGATGCCGTTCGCTTCAGCGTTGCTCGGCGGGCACGGGGTGACCCCGCTGGTATGGAGGATCTACTGCGCCGTACTGATCGCGGCATCGCTCGCGCAGACGGCGCTGTGGCTGGTGGCCTCGCGCAGCGGCGGGCGTCTGCTCGCTGGCGGCGTGACATGGCGTGAGCGCGGATTTCGCACGCTGCGCGCGCTGTCGCCCGCGATCGCGTTGGGCGCTGGATTCTGTGCTGTGGGCACAAGCTTTGCGCAGTGGTCAGTCTGGTGCTGGGTGCTGATCTTGCCGGTCGCGCTGTTGGCGCGCTTGATGTTTGGCGCGCAGCGTTAGCTTCTGCGGTTCTTCGCTGATATGATCGACGACGAAACGCTTGCGCTATGGCGAGCGCGTCCTCTCAAACATAACGATGTCTAGGCCTTGCACGGTTTGAACGCGCACAAGCGCGGTTTGATTACCTTCAAATAGCGGCCGCGCCACAGCAGGATCGTCTGGGACAGGGCGCATCGGACCACCATCCTCAATGAGCGCCCAAACGGAGCTACCTTGATCGGACCAAGACTGCGGGAAGCCAAGGATCGTCTGCATCTCGCCTAGCGGCCCTGTACCAGTTGGATACGACACGAGGCACTGGACATTTTGCACTTGATCGCCCCTTCGGGTTTCGGGGCGAAACGTCAGCACCGCCAACGTGTGTTGGCGATTCATCATATCGACAGAGACGCGAAAGGCGACCGCCTCGAACTGCCCCGTCGCCATCTGACTTTGAGCGGAGATATCATCGGTTCGCCAGCCGGCAGCATCCGCACGCGCGATCGCGGTCGCCGGGTCGCCGTGCGTCTCGAGGCAGAAATTGCTCCAATCGCGCAGCGCCACATTTTGCTGGGCATGAGCTGCTCCGGAAAAGACAGCCAGGGCGAAAGCTACAATTGCGATGATCGTCCTCATCATCTCTCCTGAAACGACTTAGCGCTCGATGAACAGCGCCGCTGGGTGCTCCAGCAGACCCTTCACGCGTTGGATGAACGCGGCGGCGTCGTAGCCGTCGACGACGCGGTGATCGAAGGATGAGCTTAGGTTCATCATTTTGCGGATCACGATATGGCCGTTCTTAACGACGGGGCGTTCGACCAGCTTGTTGACGCCGATGATCGCGACTTCGGGGTGATTGATCACCGGCGTTGTCACGATGCCGCCGAGCGCGCCGAGCGAGGTGATGGTGATGGTCGAGCCTGAAAGTTCGTCCTTGCCGGCGCTGTTGTTGCGGACAGCATTGGCGAGGCGCGAGACTTCGACGGCGCAATCCCACATGTCGCGCGCTTCGACGTGGCGCACGACCGGCACGATGAGGCCGTTATCGGTTTGGGTGGCGATGCCGATATCGACGTTCTCGTGGCGATAGACGACGCCCTGCTCGTCGTCGTAGCGGGCGTTGATCTGCGGGAAATCCGGCAGCGCCATGACGAGCGCGCGCATCAGGAACGGAAGCATGGTGAGCTTCGGTTGATCGTTGCGCTTGGTGGCGTTCAGGTGCGCGCGAAGCTCTTCGAGTTC
>JBEBHI010000133.1:0-10001 GCA_040080935.1 Terricaulis sp. | reverse complement strand
GGGATCAGGGGGCGGCTCGAAGCCATAGCGGCTGAGCGGAACTACGATTTCATCGCGCCGCCGCTGAAATGGTGCACGGACAATGCGGCGATGATCGCGTTGGCGGGCGCTGAAAGGTTGCGCCTCGGATTCAGTGACGACCTGTCATTTCCGGCCCGTCCGAGGTGGCCGTTAGACGAGGAAGCTGCCCGCTTGCGCCCCAGCCATCAGGCGGGGCGCAAGGGAGCTAAAGCTTAGGCGACGACGCGCGCTGCCGTGAACAGGAGCGGTGCGAAGGCGGTCGCGACCAGCGCGATGGCGATCACGAGAGACATCGCACGGGCAGTCGCCGGGAGGTCTTGAGCAGTCATAGTAGTAGTCCCCGAGTTGGATTGATGTTGCAGGTGCGAACATCAGTGAGGGTGAAATGAACCCTTTCACGATCGATTAGTAGGGCGATTTCACCAGCTCAGTTATGCGGATTTGGCGGGGCATCGTTAACATCGCCCCGATATTGCAGATAAAGCACAGGCGCGAAGGAAAACCCTTCGCGCCTGCAAAAGACCCGAGCTGCGCTGGGAGGCGCGGTTCTGGGTTGGTTACGCGACGACTGAGGCCGCGATTTGGAAGAGCGGTGAGGCCGCGACGGCGACGATGGCGAGGGCGGCCAGAACAAACGATGCGGACAGGAAGAGTGAGGGGCGGGTCGTGGTCATTTGGGTTTCTCCAGGTGCTCGGGCTTCGATGAACCCTATGTACCCGATGGCACGAAACTGATCAATGAATAAAATCGATTCTATTCAATAATTGCGTAACGATCGCTACGCATCAGCTTCCTGCTTCGCCCGCGCCTTCGCCGAAGCGCCTTCTGTACCGCGCCCGTAGAGCCCCTGAAGGATCAGATCCATTACGCCGTTAAACTCGCGCTCGAGCTTGGGCAGCGTCAGCCGCGAAATGAGCTGCGGGATTGAGAACTTCACCGTGGCGGCCTGGAGCATCTCGGCCAGGAATTCCGCATCGCCTTTCGCAAAGATGCCGTTCTCCATGGCCTCCTCGATGACGGCGGTGATCCCAACGCGCTCCAGGGCGATCAATTCGTTCATGAAAACCGGGCGTTCGCGTGAAAGAACCTCCGCGACTTCCAAGATTTTCGCGTTGTCCGAGAACATCTGGAAGTTGTCGCGCATGCGCTTCAACAGCATTTCTCTAAGGCGCTTATCCGCCGGCCAATCCTTGCGGCGGCCGACTTGCGCCATCGCCGTGTGCTCTTCCGCGTAGTGCTTGCGGGCCATGGCTTCGGCGATGTCGATCTTGGCTTCGAAGAAGCGATAGATGTTGCCCGGCGACATGTCGCAATCGGCAGCGATCTCAGCCATGGTTGTTTTGCCGTAGCCGTAGTGCTTGATGCGGGTCATCGCGGCCTGGAGAATGCGGTCGCGGGTAGCGGATTTATCGTCCATCCCCACAGGCTACGCGGTTTCTACTGAACGTTCAATGAAGGATTCAGGATTGCGGGAGCCATTCGACACGGTATCTGTCCTCGGCGCAGGCGCCTGGGGAACGGCATTGGCGCAAGTCGCCGCCGTCGCCGGACGCAAGGTCTTGATCTGGGCGCGCGAGGGCGAAGTTGTCCAGAGCATCAACAACGACAACGAAAACGCGCTTTTCCTGCCTGGAATCAAGCTCAACCCGACTGTCCGCGCCACCGCAGACCTAGATGATGCAGCCAAATCCCAGCTCATCCTCGCAGTCCCGCCAGCGCAGCACATGCGCGCCGTGCTCCGCGCGGTGCGCCCGAGCCTTCAGCCGGGCCAACCGCTCGTTCTCTGCGCCAAAGGCGTCGAGCGCGGCTCGCTGGCGCTGATGACGGATGTGCTGACCGAAGAGATCCCGGACATCGCCCCCGCCGTCCTTTCCGGCCCTGGCTTCGCCAAGGATGTCGCGCGTGGGCTCCCGACAGCCACCACCATCGCGAGCCCGGACGCCGCGCTCGCTCAGCGCATCGTCGCCACGATCGGGTTGCCGACGTTCCGCCCGTACGTCGCTGACGATCTGGTCGGTGCGGAAATAGGCGGTGCGGTGAAGAACGTCATCGCCATCGCCTGCGGCGTCGCCGAAGGCCGCAAGCTCGGTGATGGCGCGCGCGCTGCGCTCATCACGCGCGGCTTTGCCGAGCTTACGCGCCTCGGCCTCGCCATGGGCGCCAAAGCCGAAACGCTGTCGGGTCTCTGTGGGCTCGGCGATCTCGTGCTCACGTGCGCATCGCTCACGTCGCGCAACACGTCGCTCGGCGCGGCGCTCGGGGAGGGGCGCAAGCTCGCCGACATCCTGGCCGAACGCCGCTCCGTCGCCGAAGGCATGGAGAGTGCGCCGGCGGTTGTCGCGCTTGCGGCGAAGTACAAAGTCGAGATGCCGATCTGCGCGGCGGTCGACGCCATCGTCAACGAACGCATCGGCATCGATGAAGCCATCACCGCGCTGCTCTCACGTCCATTCAAGGCAGAGGGCGCTTGAGCTTCGCGTCAGGCATCGTGCTGACGCGTGTCGATGCGTTGCCCGATCCCGGCGCTGTCGTCGTGACGCCACATCCCGACGAGCCGTTCGCGACCATTCTCGTCACCCGTAAAGGTGAGGCCATCTCTGCGTTTCGAAACAAGTGCCCGCACGCAGGCTATCCGCTGCAGCACTCGAGCGGCCGCGTTATCGTGCAAGACGGGCGCTACATGGTTTGCGCCGCTCATGGCGCGAGCTTTGGTCTAGAAACCGGCGCCTGCGCCGGCGGCCCATGCGACAATGGCGATGCGCTGGAGCGCATCGCCATTGAAGTTCGCGATGGAAATGTTTGCGTCGCTTAGGCTTCGTCGAGGAATTCGTCATCCTCGCGACGGCGCATCAGCAAATAGCCACCGCCGGCAAGAACAACGACGCCCAGCGCGATCCACGGGAAATAGCCCGAAAGTCCGCCAAAAGCCGTCTGTCCGCTTCCATTGTCAGCAACATTGACGAGGGCTTGGCCTTCACGCGGCGTTGGCACACCCGTCACCAAGCCCGGCACAGAATATTCCGACACCGTGTCCGACGCGGCTTGAAAGTCTGCGTGGCGCTTACCTTCCGGGAACGTGAGCATACCGCGCAACGTCGTCGCTGCCGCGGCGATCGCCGGTTGTTGATCGGCGCTGCCGATCGAAGTCATGCCGGCGACGCCTTCGCGTCCCATGATCTTTTGTTCGTAGCGCAGATCCTTGCCGCCCGCGCCGCCAGGCGCTGCAACGCGCTCGGCCCACACAACGTACGGCGCTTCGGCGTTGAACGATGGTGTGGTGGCAAAGCCTTCGAAGCGACGCGCCTGTGCTTGGCGCGCATCGCGCACTTGGGTTTCGAAGTTGGCGTCGGTGAGGCCCGAAGCGGTCTGCGGCTGCACGTAACCGATCGCGTCGTAGCTCACGACCGTCGCCCAGGTGCCTGGCGCGCGGATGTCATCGCCATTGCGCGCGAGCAGGCCGTAGATATCGCCGCTCGGCACTTGCTGATTGGCGCGCTGCGCGAACGCGCGGGCCTCAGCGGCGGAGTAGAAGCGATAGTTCGCAGGCACATTGAGCGAGAGCCCGCTATTGCCAAGCGGCACAACGCCGGTCTGGCCTTGCGGCGCTGCTGTTGGTTGAGTGGCTGGCGGTGGTGTCGTCGGCGCAGCGCGCACCGGCGGTGCGGCTTCGTTCGGCCCCGGATTTCCCGGACCATCGGCGTAGGCCGGCGCGACCATCACTAATGCGAGCGCCGCCAACGCGGCGCGCATGAGGTTTTTGCGCATGGGTTTCTCCCTCGCTATGGCCCGTTTGGCCCGCATCCCCTGAGTCGGGGTTTAGCCAATCAAATGCGGTTTGTCGCCTATCAGGGCGTACAGGCGGCGCGGAGTTCGCTTGCCGCTGCGGCCATGGCGTCACCGATTGCCGCGCGCCATTCCGCGATCGTCGTCGCGGCCTGCGCCGCCGGTGGATAAAGCACCGCGCGCGAGGAACTCACAACGCCGCCTTCGCGCATCTTACCGCCAGCCTGGACGAATCCGGCCACCGCGTCGGCCGCGCTCGCGCCCTGCGCGCCATAGCCAGGCACCAAGAACAAAGCTTCCGGCATCGCATCACGCAGAATGCGCGCTTCCTCCGGGTAAGTAGCGCCCGCGACCGCCATGAGTCCGGACCAGCCACTCGCACCGCGCAACCGCGCGCAATCCGGCGCGAGGATCTCCGCCACCCGCCGCCACACCGGCGCGCCGCCGACTTGCAGATCCTGAAAGTCACCTGCGCCCGGGTTCGACGTCCGAACGAGCACCGCGACGCCTTTGCCCTCGGCCTGCGCGCGCGTGATGAAAGGCTCGAGCGTGTCCTTGCCCATGTACGGGTTCACGGTGACGGCGTCGGCGTCAAAGCCGGGTGCGCCACCGATGGTTGCGCGCGAATAGCCTTCCGCCGTCGTGCCGATATCGCCGCGTTTGGCGTCGAGCAGAACCAGCATGCCTTCTTGTTTTGCGTACGCGCACAACATGCGCGCCACCGCGTAGCCCATCTCACCGAACTGCTCGAACAGCCCAAGTTGCGGCTTCAAAACACACGCGTGCTCGCGTGCGATATCGATGATTGCGGTGCCGAATTTGAGGACCGTCGATGTGTCTTCAGCGGCATTGCCGAACAGCGCGGGGATTTTGTCAGGGAAGGGGTCGAGGCCAACGCAGAGCGGCGTGTTCTTGGCGCGAACGCCTTCGATCAAGCGATCAGCAAAAGGAGTCGTCATGTCCCCGGCGTATCATGACCCGCGACGCAAACAACCTGCGCCACTGCAAGGTTGCGCCGCATATCGTCAGACACTTGGCCGTAATTGTCCGGCGTCAAACGCTCGCCTGGCGCGCCGGTGGCCGTGACCTGCTCAACGGCGAGCAAACGCAGGATCGATGAAGGCGCGGCGGTGTAGATGCGTCCGCGTCGCGCAGATTCGGCGACCGTAATCCCGATCACCTGTCCGTTCGCGGCCAACGCCGGGCCGCCGCTAATGCCCGCCAGTGAGCCGCGCAGACCCGAGGTGCGGCCAAGCTCGGCCCAAACAAGCACCGGTTCTTCCAGGTCGTAGCGGCCGCGCGCGATCAGAGTTTCGCGGCCGATCAGGCGCGAATAGGCTTCACCTGGCTGGCCCTGTGGGAAGCCAACGTGGAACGCGCGCTGGCCAATCTGGAAGCGACGCTCGGATGTATCGAGCGACATCGCCACCGGTGCGCTCTCGGTTCTCAGCAGCGCGATGTCAGCGAACTCGGCGCGCCGCACTTTCAGCACGCGCACCGCTTGGCCACGAGAAACGACGAGGCCGACAGCGTCGCAGCCATCAACGACATGGCGCGCTGTAAGCCACCATCCATCCGGTGTGATCGCGAAAGCGCTGCCCATGCCGGACGAAATTGGCCCGACTTCCACCAGCACAGCCGGATCGTATTGCGAAGGTGGCGGCAGGAACGCGCCTGTTTGTGGCGAGTCCGGCAGCGCTTCAGGCGCATCGTGCCGCTGATCGACCCGGAACAGGACGAACACCACCACCGTGATCACCACGATGTAGAGTAGCCAATCCGGGACGAGACGGATCATACTCTTAGCCGGCCCGGAACAGCTGCACGTTTGGATCAGCGAGCGCGCCAGCCATGATCAGACCGAGCGCAATCTTGACGCTCATCAAGAATACGGCCGCTGCAACATCACCCTCGGCAATGCGACGCGGCAGGCCCCGCAGGAAAATGTCGGCGAAGCGAAAACCCAGGAGCTGGATCAGCAGCGTGACCACGCCCCAGATCAAAAGGTCGATCACGCCGAACGAATGCGCGAGACACGATCCAAGCGGAATGGCGATGCCGACTATGACGCCGCCATACGCGAGCGATGCCGACGGGTTGCCAGCACGGATCAATGCCAGCTCCTTGTGCGGCGTCATGATCGTGTAGATGAACAAGGATGCGACGAAGAGTCCGAGCGCGATCGCAAGTTGGATGATGAAATCAGGAAATCCGGCCACAAATGAAGCCAGAGGCGCGCTCAAATCCATGGGTCCCTCGCCAGACCGCCAAATAACATGACGCTGCGCTAGCGGTTCCGGGGCGGACACGCAAGCAATGAGGAGCAGACAAGCACATGGGCGAACGTAGAGCGGCACTGGTCACAGGCTCAACCAGCGGCATCGGCCTGGGGATTGCCACGGCATTCGCGAAGGCCGGTATGGATGTGACGCTCAACGGCTTGGGCGACGCCGCGGAAATCGAAAAAATCCGCTCGGGGCTTGAGCGCGAGGCTGGAGTCACTGTTCGTTACGATGGCGCGAACCTGATGCAGGCCGAAGGCTGCGCTAGACTGGTTGAGGGCGCGATCGGTGCGTTTGGGCGCCTCGACGTGCTCGTCAACAACGCTGGCATCCAACATGTCTCGCCGATCGAGGATTTTCCGGTTGAGAAATACAACGCGATCATCGCGCTGAACCTTTCATCGGCTTTTTTGACCATTCGCTCGGCGATGAAGTCGATGAAGGCGGCCAAATACGGCCGCATCATCAATATTGCCTCCGCGCATGGCCATGTCGCATCGCCGTTCAAGTCGGCTTATGTCGCTGCCAAGCACGGCATCATTGGTTTGACCAAGACGGTCGCGCTTGAGGGCGCGACGTTTAACGTTCGCTGCAATGCCATTTCGCCGGGTTACGTGCTGACCGGCCTGGTTGAGAGCCAAATCCCCGACACGATGAAGGCGCGCAATATGACGCGCGAACAGGTCATCAATGATGTGTTGCTTGCTGCGCAGCCGACCAAGGAGTTCGTGAAGGTTGAGCAGGTCGCCGGCCTGGCGCTCTTCCTCACCACGCCCTCCGCTGACGAAATCAACGGCGCGGCGCTCAACATCGACGGCGGTTGGACCGCTCAGTGACGAAGCCTAAGCGCAAGCGCATATCGCTGGCGTTACAAGGCGGCGGCGCGCTCGGCGCTTACACGTGGGGCGCACTGGATCGTTTGTTGGAGGATGAGCGCATCGAGATCGCCGCAATCTCGGGATCATCCGCCGGCGCGATGTGCGCAGTCGTGGTCGCCGATGGTTTCGAGGAGGGTGGTGCAGAGGGCGCACGTAAGCAACTGCGCCAATTCTGGGAGGGTGTTGCGCGCGCCGGTGAATCCAATCCGTACCGACGCACGCCGATGATGGCGTTCCTCAACGCCTTCAAGCCGGGCTGGGCGCAGGAAAGTTACCTCGCCCTCTGGGCCGATGTGGCGACGCGCATCGCTTCGCCCTACGACTTCAATCCGCTCAACGTGAATCCGCTGAAGGAAGTGCTGGAGGAGCTGGTCGATTTCGAGCGGGTCCGCCGGTGCAAGCACATCGAACTCTTCATCGGCGCCACCAATGTCGAGACCGGGCGCGTGCGCATCTTCTCGAACGAAGAGCTCACGGCCGATCACGTGATGGCTTCCGCCTGCCTGCCGCAACTCTTCCACGCCGTCGAGATCGACGGCGAGCCTTATTGGGATGGCGGCTTCACAGGCAATCCGGCGCTCTTTCCGTTGTTCGACGTAAAGGCCACGCGCGATATCGTTATCGTTCAGATCAATCCGGTCGAGCGGAAGGGCGCCCCACATAGCTCGGTGGAGATCACCGCGCGCGTGAACGAGATCACGTTCAACAACAGCTTGCTAAGCGAGCTCCGGGCCATCGACTTCGTCTCGCGGCTGGTGGATCAGAGCCGTCTGCCCGAAGAACGCTATCGTAAGATGCTGATCCACAATTTGAGCGACAGCCAAGCGTTGACCCCGCTCGGTCTCGGTGTCGACCTCAACACCGATCTTGGCTTCTTCAACACGCTGTTCGACACCGGCCGCGCCGCCGCCGAGCGCTGGCTTGGCGAGCACTTTGATGCGCTGGGCGAACGCTCCACCGTCGATCTCGCCGCCATGTTTCGCGACGCACCCAAGGGCGGCGAGGCCAAGCCGCTTCGCTAACTTTTCTCTAACCGCATCGGCGCAGGTTCCGCCCATGCGTCTTGCTGCGCCTCTCCTCGCGATCGCCTTGTTTGTCGCGTTTGCTGCTCCAGCGTCTGCCTCCGGCGGCGGCAGCACACCCGCGCCTGCGCAGCAACAGGAGCCAGCGTCGATCCAGGAACGCCTGACATCGGCCGAAACCTACATACCGATGCCAGCCTTCCAGGCGGGCGTGATCCAGCGGAATGCGAACCAAGGCACGATCGTCGTCGATATGGGCCTCGACATTCCCGACGCCGCCCTTCGCCGTCACGCACAACTCAATGCCCCACGCATCCGCGATGCGCTCCGCACCGCGCTGGCAAACTATTCATCGGTCTACTATCGCGTGCGCACTGCGCCCAGCCCGACTGAGCTTACGCGTCAGATGCAGGTCGCGGTGGATCGTGTGCTTGGTGCGCCAGGCGCCCGCGTGCTGCTCGCGAACATCATCTACCAACGTCCGCAACAACAATAATCGTCACGCGCCGCGGCAAGCGAGCGGGAGAATCTGGCGCGCGACCCCCGTGGTTGGTGTGGCGCGGAAGACTTGCGCCGGGCTATCGCGCGCAACGATCTCGTCATTGCCGCCCATGATTTGGCGTTCGACGATCACGAACGTCTCTTCCGCACAATTGAATTGGTAGTGCATGCGTTCAACGTCGTAGCGGATCGTGCGCTCGGTGTTTTCGTCGCTCGCATCCCAGGCTTGGGTGTGGCCGTAGCGCACTTGCAGCCAGATATCGGCGAGGCCGTTCTGGCGCGTGATCGTACGCTGATTGAAATGTATGGTTCCGCCTTCGGTGGTGCGCAGCACCAAGAGCCAGTCCGGCATGTTCTGAGTGGAGCCGAGGAGAACCGATCCCTCGGCTGGCGCCTCAGTTGCGGGTGCTTGCTCCGCGGGCGCCGGTTGGCCGCACGCGGCGAGAGTGAAGAGGCAGATCAGGAAGGCGAGCTTGCGCATGAGGAAGTGCATACTTTCGATCTTGGGCGGCGCCATGGCCGCGGCAAATCACATAGCCGAGATGCCGCCATCTACTTTCAGTTCAGAGCCGGTGATGAACCGGCTTTCGTCTGAAAGGAGATAGATTGCCGCAGCAGCGATCTCCTCAGGCTTGCCGATCCGCCCCAGCGGCACCTGGCGCCCCAGTTTCGCCTCAGCTTCATCCTTGCCGAACATGTTGCGGATGGGGTCGAGGATCGGCGTGTCGATGAACGTCGGGTGGATCGAGTTCGAACGCACGTCGAGGCCCTTCTTGGCGCAATAGAGCGCGATGTTCTTCGACAGCAGCCACACCGCGGCTTTGCTGGCGTTGTAGCCAGGGGAGGTATGGTTCGCGATGAGGCCGGCGATCGAGCTGATGTTGACGATCGAGCCGGGTTGGTTCTTCGCCAGATATTTGATGCCGTGCTTGGCGCCGAGGAAGACGCTGTCGACGTTGACGCTCATCAAGCGGCGGAAGCCTTCAAGCGAAAGTTCTTCAACACTGCCTTCACGTGATGAAATGCCGGCATTGTTCACGAGGCCGGAGATGCCGCCCATCGCGCCGTTTGCGCCTTCGAGCGCTGCGATCCACTGATCTTCATTTGTGACGTCGTGACCGAACGAGAAGGCTGTGCCTGCGCCGTGCGCGGCGTTGATCTCAGCGGCGACTTTCTCGGCGCCCTCTTTGTTGATGTCGGTGACGGTGACCTTCGCGCCTTCATCAGCGACGCCCTTCGCCATCGCCGCGCCTAAACCTTGCGCTGCGCCGGTGATGAAAACCTTCTTGCCCGCCATTCGTCCGGCCATCGCGTCCTCCTCGTTGGACGTGACTCTGTGGCGCGGCGCGGCAAACTGCAAGCTTGGCGTGAGGGTTTTGGGGGCGTAAGCGTCACCTCAGCGAGGTGCTCGATCATGGAATGGGACGCGCTGCTGCTCTCGCGGCTGCAATTCGCCTTCACGATTGGCTTTCACATCATCTTCCCAGCCTTCACGATCGGGTTGGCGTCGTTC
>JBEBHI010000132.1:0-10112 GCA_040080935.1 Terricaulis sp. | reverse complement strand
CCCGGATGCACGATCGCCAACACATCGGTGTTGTCCGGAATGGCGGTGAAGTTCGGCGGCAACTTCGTGACGTCGAGCACGCGGCCCATTTCGGTTGCGAACACCGACTGGCTGCCCGCTTGAAACGTTGGATCGGCAGCGGCCGCAGGATCGATCGGCAGCGACGTGATCAACGCAATGTGCGTGCGCTCAGGATTTTCGAGTTCGTAGATCAGCCGCGTGAGTTCGTACTCGAGGAACGATTCACGCTGCGGGCTGAACAGCGGGATGACGCGCGTATCGTCAATCGCATTGGCGCCGACGAGGCCAAAATAGATCGGGTCGGCGCCTTCATAGGGTCGCACCGACTGGATGCCCGCTTCCGACGCCTGATCTTCGGCTTCGGTGAACGGTTCGACATTCACTTCCGTGAACCGCACGCGACCATGCGAGCGCGCTTGGAATGTCTGCAGCATCTCGCGCACGCGCGACGCGTACGTCTGCAATTGCGGGACAGGTTGCGCAGCGTTGCGCGAATAATAGAGCGTGAGCTGCACCGGCTCGGTGAGTTCATTCAACGTTTGCTGCGTGCCGGGACTGATCGAATAGAGATGGTTCTCGGTCAGATCCAAGCGCCAAGAGCGAAACCACGAATTAGCAATGACGTTCGACGCGACGAACGCGATGAACAAAGCCAGAGCGGCAAAGAGTGCGTAGCGACGTGCGCTCATGGTTCAGCCCCCCCGCCGTGCGTCCACCGCAAGCGCGGTGAAGCCCAAACAGAGTGCGATCAGCGACACGAAGTAGAACACCGAACGGAACTCCACGACGCCGCGTTGAGCGGTGTCGAAATGGTGCAGGATCGAGAAGCGC
This sequence comes from Terricaulis sp., assembly GCA_040080935.1. Lineage (GTDB taxonomy): Bacteria > Pseudomonadota > Alphaproteobacteria > Caulobacterales > Aquidulcibacteraceae > Vitreimonas. The sequence continues at coordinate 9,260 of JBEBHI010000132.1, read as the reverse complement.
GCGATGCCTTCGGCAACGGCGCCGTTGATGATCCCGGAGAAGAAATCGAGCACCAGCGGCGTGCCGAGCGCGGTGAGAAGAAACGACACCACCACCGCCAACACGAACGCAACGATCTGCGTATTGGTCAGGGCCGACATCACCGATCCGATCGCGATGTAGGCGCCGGCCATCAGGAAGCTGGCGATATACGCGGTGAAGATCGCGGCGTTATCGGGGGAGCCCAACGCATTCACGGTTGCCCACAGCGGTACCGTCAAGACCAGTGCTGCGCCGGCGATCGACCAGGCGGCCAAGAATTTGCCGAGCACCAGCGACCATGTCGGCGCAGGCAACGTCATCAGCAATTCGATCGCGCCAGAACGGCTCTCTTCAGCCCACAGCCGCATCGCTACGGCCGGCAGGAAGATCATGAAAATCCACGGATGGTAGGCAAAGAACGGCGTCAGGTCGGCGCGGCGCTCAGCGAAGAAGCCGCCAACCTGGAACGTGAACAGGCCGATCGAGAACAGGAATACGGCGACGAACACATAGGCCGTCGGCGTGGTGACGTAAGCGAGCAGTTCGCGCCGATAGACGGCAGCGAGGCTGGCGAGGCCGGGGCGCTTTTTCATACGCGCTCCTCCCCGCGGGTTAGCGCGGCGAATGCGCGTTCCAGGCTGCCATGCTCTTCCTTGAGCAGCGCCGGCGTCTTGTCGGCCACGATGCGCCCCTGATCAATGATGATCGCGCGCGTGCAGACCGCCTCGACCTCTTCCAAGCTGTGCGTCGAAATGATGAGCCCCCGCTCTTCGCCCAGGCGCTTGATGAGATCGCGCACGGCGTGGCGCTGGTTCGGATCGAGGCCGTCGGTCGGTTCGTCCAGGATCAGCAGCATCGGATCGTGCAGCAGAGCTGACGCCAAGCCCACGCGGCGGCGATAGCCTTTGGATAGCGTCTCAATCGGACGATCGATCGTATCGCCCAGGCGCGCGTCTTGTGCAGCGCGGCGTACGGCGTGGCGAGCCGCCTCACGGCTCATGCCGCGGGTCTCGGCCACGAAGCGCAAGAAACTCCAAGGCGTCATCTCGCCGTAGAGCGGCGCGCCTTCGGGCAGATAGCCCACGCGCTCCTGCGCGCGGCGGCGATCTTGCGCGACGTCTATGTTGAAGATCTTTGCGACGCCCTCGTCAGGTTCCAGATACCCGGCGATCATTCGCATTGTGGTCGTCTTGCCGGCGCCGTTCGGGCCGAGGAAGCCGACGATTTCTCCGACGTCGAGCGCAAAACCAATGCCGTCCACCGCAGTGCGGCGGCCAAAGGTTTTGCGCAGACCATCGACCTGCAGCAGCATGTGGATTGGACCCCGCGAAATTCGAGCGCCGCTCTTACGGTCGATTTGGGTAAAACACCACAGCCCTTATCCACAGAGAGGGCGAATCAACCGAGGCGATTCCGCGCGGTCTTTCGAACAGGTTAAACGCTCAAGACGAGCCGCGGCCGGCACGCGACGAACGGACTTATCCCCATTACGCTAGCGCTTTTTCGCTCGCCGGACTGCAATCCGCGAATGCGCTGCGAGCCGTTATTTAAAAGGCTTTTCGAGACCCCAGATACAACAAAGCCCGCGATGATCGCGGGCTTTGTTAGAAACTGTGTGGTCGGTCGAAGCGCGCACCCCGGGGGGCTGGGGGGGCTGATGGATACCGGAGTACGAGCCTTTCTCCGACCGACCACAACGATAGGGTCGCGCCCCAATGCGGCGAGGGCAAGCACAAAATCTGTTCAAATGCGGACGTGGCCGAGTTTTTAGATTGTACCCGGCGAACGTACCTGAAAACTAAGCGTTGTGAGCAACATGAGGCCCTGTGCATGAGCGGACGCACCATCTTCTTCGAGCGTCCTGAATTAGATCGTTTGTTTCGCTTCTACGGCAAAATGGTCGCCGCTGGAGAATGGCGAGACTACGCTCTAGATGCCCTGCCCGATCGCGCGTTGTTTAGTGTCTACCGCAGGACAAGCGAAGCGCCGCTCTATCAAATCGAGAAGCGCCCCGACGAAGCGCGCAAGAACGGGGCTTACAGCGTGCGTGCCGTTGATGGGCGTATTTTGAGACGCGGACACGAATTGGAACGCGTCCTCGCTGTCCTTGAACCTAAGCGCATGCGCGTCGTTGGCGACTAAACGAAAACGCCCCGGCCTAAGCCGGGGCGTTCGTGTTTCAGTTGGATCTGAACGCTCTTAGCTGCGCGACGAACCCATCAGTCGAAGCAGCGTCTGGAAGATCGCGACGAACGCGATGTACAGGTTCAGCGCGCCCATGTTGGTCATGACCGCCTGGCTGCGTTCGTCGTGCGCGATGTGGAAATAGGTTTCGCGCAGCTGGTTCGTTTGCGTGGCGACGAGCACTGAGAACACGCCCAACGTCACGACTTGCAGGCCAATATCCATCGCGCCGGACTTGAAGACGAAAACGTTCAGCAGTCCGATGGCTGCGAGGCCCCATGACGCCATGAACACCAAGGAATGCAGACCCGAGAGGTTCTTCTTCGTGGTGTAGCCCCAGAGCGCAAGACCGCCGAAGGCCGCCGTGGTCACTAGGAACGCCTTGGCCATCGTGGCGAAGCTGATGCTCATCGAGCCGCCGCCGATCGTCGGCACGGCAAGCGAGTTGGCCGCAACGATGACCCAGAAGCTCAGACCCGCGCCCATCAAGGTTACGACGGTCCAGAACAAAACGCCCGACGCCGCTGGCGACGGGTTGCGCATGAAGAAATTCGAGCCGAGCAGCACGACCAGCGGGCCGTACATCACGATGTAAACAACAGGCGGCGACAGCACGAATTGGGTAACCGGCGCCACCGTCCCGATGACGTAAGCCAGTGCCGCAGACCAGGCGAGGCCGAGGCCCATCTTCATGTAAACGCCAAGCATAAAGCGGCGAAGACCTGGATCGATCGCAGCTCCTTCGCGCCCGATCGCGTCAGATCGCGTCTGGGCGTGGTAATCGCTCATCTCAACCTCCTAGTCGCAGAAGAATCCTGCGGCTCTTGTTTGTCGAATATGGCTACGTCCTTCCGCTCCGGCAAGAAAAAGCCACCGCCTCAGACCGTTGCGCGTTGTCGCGCGGGAGCCCAGAATTGGGCCGGAAAGTGGCCAGGGAACCTTTTCCCGACCAATACGCGTTTCACGTCACGGACCGCGCTCTGCCGCTCCACGGCGGTGTTGCGGTCGAATCGCGCTACGAGCGAGCGCGGAGGGTGAGCCGGGGTGGCTGACGAGAACGATCCAGACCGTCCGGAAGACGATCTTCCGACAGGTCAGCCCGGACAGGGCGACGACGCGGGCGAGCCTGTAGAGGCGGCCGCAAGCGAACCTGTGGCGCCTGACGAGCACCGGGAGCTCTTTGAGGAAACCGAGGCCGAAGCGGAAGCAGAAGCGCCCGCTCCGCCTCCTCCTGAACAGCTGCCACCTATTCCCGAAGATTTGCCGATTGCCGCTGAAGTGCATCGCGAAGAAGCGCCGCGTGAAGAAGCGATCACGCCTGAACCGGCGCCGGCGCCGAAGCCTGATGAGCTGCCGCCGCAATTCTTCCGCGCCGCCGGCGATCCGGAAGAAGCACAGGAAGAACCACCGGCATCTTTGTTTGGTCGCCTGCAAGACCGCGTCACGAGCACTGCGCGCGACGCGTGGCGCGCGATTGAGCCGAAATGGGTTGCGTTCGCTGGCGGCGCCCGCGCGTTCGGCGGCGAGATGTGGCGGCGCATTCGCGGCATCAAACATCCGCGCAACGTGCGTGAAGCTGCAGTGTGGAGCGGCTGGGCTGCGGCCGGTGTCGTCGGTCTCATCGTGGCATTCTTCATCGCCATCACATGGGATTTGCCGTCGACGGATGATCTTTGGGAAGCGCGCGGAAGTCAGTCCGTCACCTTCCTCGATCGCAACGGCCACGTAATCTTGCGCGAAGGCGCGCAGAACGCGCCGCCGGTCGATCTCGCATCGCTGCCGCCGTACGTGGGACAAGCCTTTGTCGCCATCGAAGATCGCCGCTTCTACGAACACTTCGGCATCGATGTCGGCGGCATGATGCGCGCCGGCGCCGAGAACTTACGCGCTGGCCGCGTCGTCCAAGGCGGCTCGACGCTGACGCAACAGCTCGCCAAGAACCTCTTCCTCACCAACGAGCGTTCGTGGCGCCGGAAATTCCAGGAAATCGCCATGGCGATTTGGCTGGAAGGCCGCTTCACCAAAGACGAAATCCTCGCACTCTATTTGTCGCGCGTTTACTTCGGCGCCGGCGCTTACGGCATCGAGGCGGCGGCAGAACGCTATTTCGACCGCCCCGCGCGCGAACTCACGCTGCTGCAAGCCGCGATGATCGCCGGATTGGTCAAAGCGCCGTCGCGTCTCAATCCGGCGCGTCAGGACATCGAAGCTGCACGTGACCGCGCCACTGTTGTGCTCAACGAAATGGTTGGCATGGGCTTTATCAGCGCCGCCGAACGCGAAGCTGCGCTGCAAGAAGAACTCGTGATCAGCCGCCGCAATCCGGCGGGCGTGCTCTCCTATTATCGCGACTGGATCGATCCGCTTCTCAACGACGTCATTGGTCAGCAGCGCGACGACTTCGTCGTCGAGACAACGATCGATATTGCCGCGCAGCGCGCTGGTGATGAGGCCATCAACGCGGTGCTCACCGAGCAAGGCGAGGCCCGCCGCGTCAGCCAGGCCGCGCTTGTCGCCATGGATGACGAAGGCGGCGTGCGCGCGCTAGTCGGCGGCCGTGACTATGACGTTAGCCAGTTCAACCGCGCTACGCAGGCGCGCCGCCAACCTGGCTCGTCGTTCAAATACTTCATCTATCTCGCCGCTATGGAGAACGGCCTGACGCCGTGGAGCGTGCGCGAAGATGCGCCGATCACGATTTATATCGATGGCCAACCGCCGTGGACGCCCGGCAACTACACAAACGAGTTCCATGGCCCTACAGAGCTGACGCGCGCATTCGCGCTGTCGTACAACATGGTCGCGATCCGCGTTGCCAACGAAGTCGGCGGCCAAAACGTTATCGATGTGGCGCGGCGGCTTGGCGTCACCTCGCCGCTCTTCAACTATCACTCGCTTGCGCTCGGCGCGCAGGAGATCACGCTGCTTGAGATGACACAGGCCTACGGCGCCATGGCGGCCGAGGGCTATAACATCCAGGCCCACGGCATCACCCGCATCCGCCGCGCCAGCAGCAACGAAACCGTGTGGGCGTTCCGTCAGGAAAACCGCCAACGCGTGATCGAACAGCGCCCGATGCGCTACATGAATTACATGTTGCGACGCGTCGTCGATGCCGGCACCGGCACAGCGGCGCGCATCAATGGGCGCCAAGTTGGCGGCAAGACCGGCACCGGCAACGACTATCGCGACGCCTGGTTTATCGGCTTTGTACCCGGCATGGTTGCGGGCGTTTGGGCGGGCAACGACAACTTCACCGAGACTGCGCGCGTCACCGGCGGCTCACTGCCGACAGAAATCTGGGCCCGTTTCATGCCGACGGCGCTGCGCAACACGCCAGTGCGTGCACTCGAGCTGCCGTCAGAGGAAGATTACGACGTCGGCGTCACCGATCCAGAGTCTCCGGAACTTACCGCCGTCGGCGCGCCCATCGGCGCCGTCATCGGCGCACCGACAGTTACGCCGCCCGATACCGAAGACCGTTCCCTGGACTTCGGCCCGGAAGGCTGAGGCGCTGCGCACGCCCGAGCGCGTGTTTTACCCCGCTGACAAAGGCTCGTCCTCCCGCTAGATCGGAGGCTCGACGGCGACCGTAAAAACGGCGTTTGGGGGTTCTTCATGCAACGCATTCTTTTCATGGTGCTGGCGGCTGTCTGCGCGTTTGCGCTTCCCGCTTCAGCGCAGCAGCAAGCGCAACGCGCGCCGCTCGATTGGTTCTTGGGCTACGATCAATTCCGCGGCGCGACGCTGTCGCCCGACGGACGCCATCTCGCTGTAATCCGCCGCGATGACGCCGGCGATACGCTTCTGGTTGTCGATCTCGAAACGCGCCGCCCAGCCGCCATTCAGCGCGCGCGCGCCGACCAAAGCCTCGAACTCGGGCAAGTCACGTTCGCCAACAATTCCCGCATCGCTTTCCGGTTGCTGCAGCACAACCGCGTTGTCGCCAACCAAGGCGCAAGCATCCGCCGCAACCAACGCATTGATGACGGCTTCGAGACGAATTCGCGGATCTATGCCGTGAACCTCGACGGCACGAACCTCACGCAGCTCTACGATCCGTCAGCGCTGGGCGTGACGTACGTCGACGCCGGCGTCGTCAGCGACCTGCCGCGCGACGAAGATCACGTGCTGCTGATCGTGCCGACCATGGGCGGCGTCGAATTGCGCCGCGTGAATATCAACACAGCGGAAGCTGAGCGCGTCGAGAGCGGCACGCTCTTCACCTTCAATTTCGTCGTGGACGTCAACGGCACGCCGGTGCTGCGCCAAGACGGCGTGGAAAACGGCCGCGGTTTCAGCTGGTCGCGTCGCGGTCCAGGCCAACGTGGTTGGACTGAGATCGCTCGCTATCGCGGCGCCGCTGCCGCGAACTCTGGTCCGGACTTCCAACCGATCGGCGCAGCCACGCAACCCGGCCAAATCTTCGTTCTTGCGCGCCGCGAAGGCAACGACACCAGCGGTCTCTACATTTATGACACCGCGACCGGCCAATACACCGAGACGATCCAAACCAACCCTCAGTTCGACGTCACCGACGCTGAACTCGACACGGCCAACAACGTGCTGCAGGCCGCGTGCTGGTGGGGTTATCGCTGGACTTGCGAAGCCAAAGACCCGGCGTTCGCAGCGCGCTGGAACGCCATCGCTCAAGTTCTTGGCGACCAGGTGAACGTGCGTCTGATCGATCGCTCTGATGATGGCAATCGCTGGCTCATCTACTCAGACGGCCCACAAGATCTCGGCACGTACTATCTCTACAATCACCAGGCCCACACGCTGAACTCGATCATCTCGCAGCGCAGCGGCGTCAATCCGGCGTTGCTGCCGACACAGCACGTCGTGAACTACACGACCTCGGATGGTCAGCAGCAATGGGGCTATCTGTGGCTGCCGCCGGGCATCAGCCGCGAGCAAGCGCGCAATCTGCCAACGATCGTTGTGCCGCACGGCGGACCGGAAGGCCGCGATGTTTGGGGCTATGATCCATTCGCGATCAGCTTCTCGAGCCAAGGCTACGCCGTCTTCCAACCAAACTTCCGCGGCGGCGGCGGCTCTGGCCGCGCGTTCGTTGAGGCCGGTCACGGCCAGTGGGGCGGGCGCATGCAGGCCGACGTGGCCGATGGTGCGCGCTACCTCATCCAATCGGGCGTCACTGATCCCAATCGGATCTGCATCACCGGCTGGTCGTACGGCGGCTACGTCGCGATGACAGCGTCCTTCATGAACGCTGACATCTTCAAATGCTCTGTCGCGGGCGCAGGCGTTTCTGACCTTCGCGCGATGTTGCGTTGGGTTCGCAGTGGCGATCGCGGCGATGTGCAAGACGGCGGCGGCGGCGGCGGCGCGAACTCCACGTCCTACCAATATTGGACGGATGCGATGGGCAGTCGCGGTGAAGCGGACATCGATGCAGTCTCCGCTGCGCAAAACGCAAATCGCGTCGGCATGCCGCTTCTGCTCATCCACGGCGACGAAGACGTCACCGTGCCGATCTCGCAGAGCGAACTGATGGTCGCGGCGATGCGGCGCGCCGGCAAGGACACCCGTCTCATCACGTTGCACGACATCGACCACTACGCGTCACCGCGTAACGGCGAAGCGTGGCGCACGGTGCTGACGGAGTCGCTGACGTTCTTCAACACCAACATCGGTCCAGGCGTCCCGCCCGGCGGGACCCCGCAACACTAAGGGGCTCACGCCTTGCTCTTGGCGAAGTTGCGGTCATCATGATCGCAACTTCAGCCAAGGCTTCACGGATGCGATGGACCAACACCAAGGCTAGCTATGGCTGGCTTTCGATCGCGCTGCACTGGCTCGCGGCGGCCGCCGTGATCGTGATGCTCGTTACCGGCTTCCAGGCAGCGTTTGCCGGTGATGCTGGCGACCGCGCCGCGCGGTCGGCGCTGATGGGTCTGCACATTTCATTCGGCGCCTCGGTGGCGCTTATCTTGTTGGCGCGGGTTCTTTCGAGCTACGCGCAACCGCGGCCCACGCCGCCTGAGCAGGCGCCTCTTCTCAAATTCCTCTCGAACGCCACGCATCAAGTGCTGCTGCTCGCCATTCTCATCCAAGTGATATCCGGCCCGCTCGCCGTGTGGTCGGGCGGCCGCGCGATCAATGTGTTCGATCTTTTCGCGCTGCCAAGTCCGTTTGCCGAACGCAATCAGGGCGTCCACGAGATCGCCGAATTGCTCCACGCCATTGGCCGCTGGGCGCTCGTCGGCGCGATTTCGCTGCATGTGTTGGGCGCGCTAAAGCACGTCATCATCGATCGTGATGGTGTGCTGAAACGTATGCTTGCGCCGCCGAAGCTTTAGCGCGCCATGCCTACGGCGTGCAGCTTGCAGCCGTGCTCGTGTAGCCAATCGCGGCCGGCTTCGTAGTCGGGCATGCACTTGGCAACCAGCGCCCAGAAGCGACGCGAGTGATTCATCTCGCGCAGGTGCGCCACTTCGTGCGCGGCGAGATAATCGAGCACGAACGGCGGCGCCATGACGACGCGCCATGAGAACGAGAGAACGCCGTCGACGGAGCATGAGCCCCAGCGTGAGCGCAGTTCTTTAACTTGGATACGCTCCGGCTTCACGCCGAGCGTGACAGAGTGTGTGGCGACGCGATCGATCAGGTCGGTCCGCGCTTGGTCCTTTAGATAGCGCAACACGCGGCCTTCGAAGAGCGCCACATCAGGAGCTTGCACGACTAAACGTGGCAGCAAGTCCTGCTCAATCCACGCGGGCTTGCGGCCATGCTTATAGACCAACTCATGCTCAACACCGCGCAGCGGCACGAACGATCCCGGCGCTAGCGAAATGCCGCGCGGCAAGCGCGACAACTCCTGTGCAATCCAGCCGGCGCGCTCAGACGCAAAATCCACGGCGTGTTTCAAATGCCGCTTCGACGGCGCCGTCGCTATCGCTTCGCGCCGCGTCGGATCGATGCGCACGGAGATATGACGCGCGCGCGGATTCACGATCAGCTTCACCGGCACGCGGCGGCCATCGATCGTTTCGATCTCGGTTTGACCCGGCTCGACCTTCTGTCGCGAATCGGAG
>JBEBHI010000131.1:0-10169 GCA_040080935.1 Terricaulis sp. | reverse complement strand
GACCATCACGCATGCCGGCGCCCGATTGAACCAGCCGCGGACAAACTCGCGACGCGCATCGTCGACGCCTTCGTCATTGCGAATGACCTGTTCGAGCGCAGCGCCCGCGCGACCACGTGCTTCACCGTCGATGACAACAAAGCGCCACGGACCCAGCTTGCCATGATCGGGCACGCGCGCGGCCAGATTGATCAGCGCATCTAGTTCTTCGCCACTCGGCGCCGGCGCCGTCAGCTGCATCAGTTTCAGTGAGCGGCGACGGGCCAGCAGCGACAGCGTCTCGGCGCTTTCGCGCGTCGGGTTGGCGGGTTCGTTCTCGTGCGGCTGAGCGGGAATGGCGGATAGCGGAAGGGGCATGTTGTCTCCGTGGCGCGGACGCGCGCCCGAGTCTAAACAGATAGGATGAGTGATACATGGGATGAAGGCGGCAATCCTTGGATCGTCAAGGGTATGACGCACGCGTTCGAGAATGATTGGTTCCGGATCGACGAACACGACGTCATACGCCCCGACGGTGCGAAGGGTTATTACGGTGTCATTCGCGTGCGCCGCTTAGCGGTGGGCGTGTTGCCGATCGACGCTGATGGTTGCGTGCACCTCGTCGGCCAATGGCGGTTTCCACTCGCACGCTATTCCTGGGAGATGCCCGAAGGCGGCGCCGAGTCGGGCGAGGACGCGCAAGCTTGCGCCGAACGCGAACTCGCCGAAGAGACCGGACTGCGTGCGCGGGATTGGGTGAAGGTCCTTGAGATGGATCTCTCCAACTCCCTAACGGACGAACAGGCGGTGATCTTTTTTGCGACGAATTTGACCGCGGGCGCGGCCGATCCAGACCCAACTGAGGTACTCAACCGCCGCAAGGCGCATTTTCTGGATGTTCTTGAGCGGGTCGCCAATGGTTGCATCCGGGATACGATGACGGTTGCCGCGGTGCTGCGCGCCCACCACATGGCGGTGACGGGTCAATTGCCGGCGGCGCTCTCTACAGCGATGCTCCGGCAGGGAGAGTAGGCGATGGCTGAGCCACGCGTGTTTGAAGCATCGGGTGGTGTCTGGGCGCAATTGCGCGTCGAGGCGATGCAGGCGGCGGCGGAAGAGCCGTTGTTGGCGTCGTATCTGCACGCGTCGATTTTGCACCACGACCGGATCGAGGACGCGCTGTCTTATCATCTGGCGCAGAAGCTGGGGGCAGGCGATCTCCCGGCGCTCCAGCTGCGCGAAGTGATCCGCGAGGCATATCATTCAGAGCCTGAGTTGGTCGTGCAAGCGACGCGCGATATGCGCGTCGTGCGTGAGCGCGATCCCGCGTGCCGCACGTACTTACAGCCGTTCCTCTACTTCAAAGGTTATGGCGGTCTGCAATCCTATCGCATCGCCAATTGGCTCTGGCGCCAGGAGCGCGAGATTCTTGCCTATCACCTGCAGAGTCGCGTCTCGGAATTGTTCGCTGTCGATATCCACCCCGCCGCCAAGATCGGCGCCGGCGTGTTCATCGACCACGCGCACGGGATTGTCATTGGGGAGACGTCGATCGTTGAGGATGACGTTTCGATGCTCCACTCGGTGACGCTCGGCGGCACCGGGAAAGAGGGTGGCGACCGCCATCCGAAGATCCGCCGCGGTGTGATGATTGGCGCGGGCGCCAAGGTGCTCGGTAACATCGAAGTCGGTGAAGATGCGCGCATCGCTGCCGGCTCCGTCGTGTTGGAGGATGTAGCACCGCGCTGCACCGTAGCTGGTGTGCCGGCGCGTCCGATCGGCGGACCTTGTTGCGAAGGCGTGACGCCCGCTGAGGCTATGAACCAGAACTTCCAAGGCGAATAGCGAGGCGCGGCGCCGTGTCATGTTCTCGGCGCACATGAACGGCGTACCATGCGCACGTGACTCGCACGGAGCCGTACGCCTATCGGCGAGATGCCGCTGTTCCAGCGTTTGATGACACGCTGCCGATCATCATATTTGATGGCAAGTGCGTGCTTTGCTCAGGTTTTGTGCAATTCGTCATGAGGGTCGATAAGTACCAGCGTCTGCGTTTGCTTGGCGCGCAAACGCCGCTTGGCGAAGCGCTCTATCGGCATTTCGATCTGCGTTACGGTGATTTCGAAACCTACGTGCTGCTCGAAGAGGGGCGCGTGCGTGTGAAGTCGGATGCGGCGTTGCGGATATTTGCCGTGCTCGGTCTGCCTTGGTCGTTTATGGGGATCGGCTACATCTTGCCGCGATCGTGGCGCGACGCGCTCTACGATTTCGTCGCGCGCCATCGCGTGGCGTGGTTTGGTGTGCGCGAGACGTGCTACCTGCCGAACGCCGCCGATGCCGCGCGGTTCGTCCAATGAAGATTCTGATTGTTGGCGGCTACGGGACCTTCGGCGGCCGCATCGTCGAATTGCTGGAGGGCGAAGCGGCGCTGGCGCTGATCGTCGCCGGGCGCTCGTTGACGTCAGCAAAGGCGTATTGCGCGAGCCGCGGGCAGACCGCTGCAAATCTGATGGCGGCGCGTTTCGATCGCGACGGCGACCTCGCCGCGCAATTAGAATTTCTCGGCCCGGATATCGTGGTCGATGCGAGCGGCCCGTTTCAGGCGTACGGCGACGGCGCCTATCGCCTTGTGGAGGCGTGCATCGCTGCACGCACACATTATCTCGATCTCGCCGATGGCTCGGCGTTCGTTGAAGGCGTTGGCGCTTTCGACGAGGCCGCGCGCGCCGCGGGCGTTTATGTGCTCTCCGGCGTTTCCAGCTTTCCGGTGCTGACCGCGGCAGTGGTGCGGAAGCTGGCGGCGCCGCTCGCGCGTGTCGATGCAATTGCTGGCGGGATCGCGCCATCGCCCTTTGCGGGCGTGGGCGAAAACGTCATTCGTGCGATCGCGAGTTACGCTGGCCAGCCTGTCGCTTATCTTGGGCGTACCGCGAAAATCATCGGCCGGCCGTTCACGCAGCAGCGCCGCTACACGATTGCGCCGCCGGGCCGTCTGCCATTGCGCAACACGATGTTCTCGCTTGTCGACGTTCCGGACTTGCGCGTGCTTTCGGCTCTCTGGCCGCAGGCAAAGCGTGTGTGGATGGGCGCCGGACCAGTGCCGGAGATACTCCACCGCGCGCTCATCTTCTGCGCTGGCCTCGTGAACCTTGGCATCGTGCGCACGCTCGCGCCGCTTGCGCCTCTGATGCACTGGGCGACAAACCGCTTGCGCTGGGGCGAACATCGCGGCGGCATGTTCGTGGAGGTGAGAGGCGCGAACGCGGATGGCATGACGCAAACGCGCTCATGGCACTTGCTCGCCGAGGGGGCCGATGGGCCGCTGATCCCGTCGATGGCCGTGCAAGCAATTGTGCTGAAACATCTCGAAGGCGCGTCCCCACGTCCCGGCGCTCGCGCGTGCGTCGATGACATCGAGCTTGAGGATTACGAGCGGCTGTTCGCGACTCGGACGATCTACACAGGAATACGCGCGCCGTTGCGTAAAGAGGCGCTGCTATATGAGCGCGTTCTCGGCGATGCATGGGGCGAACTGCCGCCTGCTGTACGCGCGATGCACGCTGGTCCCGCGATCGCTGAGGGGCGCGGGCGCGTTGATCGTGGCGCTTCGCCCTTAGCGATGCTGGCCGGCGCGATGATGAGCTTTCCACCCGCGAGCGTGGACGTTCCTGTGCGAGTCACATTCGAGCAGACGCCAGGCGGCGAAGTCTGGCGGCGCACGTTTTGCCGCCACTCATTTCAGAGCCATCAGTATGAAGGTCAAGGAAAGTCGGAACGCCTCGTGGTGGAGCGCTTCGGAGTTCTGGCGTTCGCGATGGCTCTTGTGATCGAGGGCGAACGCGTGCGTCTCGTGACGCGGCGCTGGAGCGCCTTCGGCATCGCGTTGCCAATGTGGCTCGCCCCGCGCTCAAATGCCTACGAAACTGAGGAAACCGGTGTGTTCCGCTTCTTCGTGGAAATCAGTCACCCGCTGACGGGGCTGATTGTTCGCTACAATGGTTGGCTGAAATCTCAGCCGCCCGGCGGGCGCGCCGAATAGGTCGCAGCGTTGCCGACAGCGGTGGATGTCGCGCCGATCGTGCCCGCGCCGTTGGTGCGGATCGTCGATGACGAATAGACGTTGCCGTCATTGGTTTGCGTGCTCGACGCGTAGAGACCGGGCACGTCGCCGTTGGCGTCGCAGCCGTTGCAAACCGAGCCCGTGACGCTGTTTCCGTAAGCAGCCGAAGAGGCGAGCGCCATGCCGCCGCCGTCGCCGGCGAGCGCCGCGTTCGCAGACACGCCGCCGCCGTTCGACTGTGTGACGTCCAGAACCGTGTCGGAGCCGACGTTTGCGACGGTCGCTTGGTTGCCGACGCCGTAAGCGCCGGCCGATGCAAAGCCGGTGAACTCGCTGCTGAGCGTGACGTAGGAGTCAGCCTGGACTTGCGACGTTGCGTTCTGCTCGATCGCCGCGTTCACGTAGCCCCATTGATTGTCGATCGTGGTCGAGTTGGCGTTCGCGGTGGCGTTGCCCGAAGCGTCCGTGGCCGAGCCAACATAGAGATCTGAGCGCGCAGTCACGCTTTCGCCCGTCGCGTTCTGGCGCGTGGCGTTGAGGATCGTCGCGGTTTCGCCGCCGATGCTGAGGTTGTTGGCGCTCGCGATGGCGCCGGACACAGCTTGGTCTTCGACGTAATCGGCGTCCATTTCCGCGGACGCATTCACCGAACCGGTGCTCTCTTGGTTCATCAGCACGCGCACTTCGGCGTTTTCCGCCGAGACGGCTGCCGTATTGCTGCTCGTCGAAGAAGCAACCGCCGCGTTGTAAGAATAACCGTTGCGCAGGGTCGTCGTCGCGTTGGCGTTGCCGTGACCCAGTTGCTCAGCTTCGATGTTGCTCGAGCCGCCGCTGATCACAGCCGTGCCACCGTTGCCGACCGCTGCTGATGTGATGGCGACGTTGTTCGTCGCGGTCCACACGGTGGCGTTCGCCTCCGCAGTGGTCTCGCCATCCATGTGCTGGGAGCTGGTGAGGTCGGTGTCGCTGTCTTCTTGCGTCGTCGACACGGCGTTGCCGCTAGCGACGGCGGTGGCGCCGGCGTCATTGGCGTAGCCAGCCTGAACGTCCGTAACGGCGGTAGCGTCGCCGCCTTGATACTGATTGTTTGACTGCGCGTAGGCCGCCGGCGCAGTCACGAGCGCGGTGGAGACGAGCAGAGAAAGGACGGCGCGCATGTGGCGGGCTCCGTTGCGGCGCTCTTACGAGCGGCCGCGCAGACCGGTGGAGATGTTGTCGTCGCGGCGAGCGTTCCACGCGTCCGGGCTGGTGCGGGCTTGCTCGATCGCGGCAGTGGCGGGGCTGACATTGTTCGCAGCAGTTTGCGTCGTGCCCGGGCCCATCGGATCGCCTTCGGCTTGGATCGCGGTGGCGCAGACGCCGCTGTCGTTGACGTTGTAAAAGCGGCTCATCACTTCGACGACGGCGCGTTCAACACCGGCGCGGACAGCCAGTTGAACCGGCTCGAGGGCGCGTTCGCCGCCGGCGATATCGATGATCGTGTTGTCGAAGAACGAGAACACGCCAGCGCGCAGTTCGCGGCCGATGATCTGCTTTTGATACGAGATCACGTCGACGACTTCGAGCGTGCGCGTGTCGATCAGGCGGAAGTCGAGCGCGATGTTCATCACGTAAAGACGCGCGCCAGCATTGCCGACACCGTCACGAGCGTCGGTGTGGCCGCCTTGGGCGTCGATGCCGGTCGATCGGATGTTGTAGTTGAGTTCGGTGATGCCGCCGACGAAGTAATAGTCGGAGCCCGGCATTTGGCCGGCATAGATGCGGCGGACGTTCTCGTCGCCTTCTTGGCCGATCAAGCGATTGTTCGCGTAACGGAGTTCCAGTTCCGTGACGGACGTATCGAAGCGTTCGACCAGGCGGGCGCCGGCTTTATTGAAGGCCGACATCGCCATCAGCGAAGCGCCTTGGGTGATGCGGCGGCCGCCTTCTTCAGAGACAGAGCCGGTGTAATCGAGGATGCGGCCAACGGCGATGCGCGGCGCAGCAACGTTGTTGCTCGTAGCGTAGCTGTGCAAGCAATCGAGCGCCGGTGTGTAGGCGGTCGGGTTTGCGGTGACAGGCGCGTCGCCAATCGGCAGCGCGTACATGCCATCATTGCCGGAGAACGGCGTGACGCACGCAGTGAGAGCGGTCGTGGCCGCGAGGACAGCGAGGGTTTTCAGCGCGCGCATTTCAATCGTCTCCGACGACGGCGGTAATGTCGCCGTTGTTGATCTGGGTAGAGTCCACGATCACCGTGTTGTAGTTGCCCTGGGTGATCACGTTGAGTTGGTTGCCGATGGCGCTCGAGGCGCCGATGCCACTGGCGAAGCTGTCTTGAAGGCCGCCGGTGAGAGAGCCTTCAATTTCCATGCGGCCGTTGACGATGGTGCGGTTGCCGTTCTCGTCACGCGTGGCGGGGTTGATTGGCGTGTCGAACGACTCGTAGCCCATGCCGAAACCGCGCGAGAAATCGCCGGCGCCGTCTGGAATTTGATCAGCGTGGGCCGCGCTAGCGAAGGCGAGGGCGCCGATGATAATGAACGTACGCACGTTGTGTGCTCCGCAAAAATTCGTCTGCAGAGCGAGAAAGCAATGGGCGTGCCACGCTTGGGCGAGCGCTTCTGACGCGAAAACAGCGCTAGTATGGTGAATGACGTGTCGCCATATGGGTTCGAGCGTCCCGTAACGGCGCGGGAGATGAGATGTGTACGAAGACGTAAGGCCGAAGACGCCGATTGTTGTGTGGTTGTTAACCGGCTCGATCGTGGCGGCGTATCTGGCGTTCCTCGCCGCACCGCTGCCGGCGCAAGGTCTTGTTGACTATACCTTCGCGTTAGTCCCGGAGCGCTTTCACGCCGACAGCCAATACCACTTCAATCATTGGTGGGAGGCGCTTGGCCCGTTGTTCGGCCATTCGTTCCTGCATCTTGGCTGGTGGCACGTGGGCGGCAATGTGCTCTTCCTGTTCGGCGCCTCGCGATGGCCGGCATTGCGGCTGGGCGCCGTGCGTTATCTTATCGTTTACTTTGTCGCCGTGCTCACCGGCGCCGTGCTCTATCTTGCGCTCAATTGGAATGACACGAACGCGTCGGCGGTCGGGGCTTCGGGCGGTGTGTGCGGAATGCTGACCGCGTTCTTCTTTTCAACGCGGCGATCATGGCGCGAAGCGCTGGCGGATCCGCAAGTGCGCGGACCGCTCGGCGGGCTCTTTCTTGTTAACGTGGTATTGATGGGCATTGCCTCGGAAGCAGGGTTTTTCCCGATCGCGTGGGAAGGGCACCTCGGTGGCTTCATTGGCGGCGGTGTGGCGTACGCACTGCTGCAGCCGCGCGGAACGTCAGCTTAGAGCCAGCGCAGATCGAAGCGTTCATCGTCAATCAAGAGCGCGCGCAGGCGCGCACGGCCGTCGCGTCCGACGGAAAGGATCGCGAACGCGCGTGTTTCTTCACCGGGGCGCTGTTCACGTAGGACTTGCTCGATCCTGACGGCGTCGGCTTGGTTGATGTGGAAGCGATCGACACCAAGGTCGAGGGTAAGCCAACCTGGCATTGCTTCCATGCCTGGCTGGGCCGGAGTCGGCGCCGAGCACGTAAACGTGCCTTTCACCGGCAGCGGTCCTAAGCGCTCCGCTTGGTCGCGGGACTCTGCAGCGCCCGCAGCGACGTAGATGTTATTCTCGGGGCGCAGTGCGACCCATTCGCCAGCGCTGTTCGCCGGGCACGTCTCGGTCGGCTCAAGGCGGGTGGTGAAGTTAAGTTGCACGTAGTGGCCGCTGAGCAGCGCGCGCGGATCGACGGCCTCCATCGGCAGCGTAATTTCCTGGCCGCCCTTGCGTGCGAAACCCTCGGTGACAACCAAAGCAACGAGCGCTGCGGCGCAAAGGCCGGCGACAGCGAGAATGCGGTGTGGCGCTGGGATTTTCATGCTGCGCTCTTTTTGTTGCGGAGCACGAGGCCGCCGATCAGAGCCGCGACGGCGCAGATCAAGAACACGCCAGCGGCTGCGAGCAGATCAAGTCCGAGGTCGCTCAGCAAGGCGCAGATCGATGCGATGACACCCAACACCCCAATCGCCGTCACGAGCCCGTGTCGATCAAAGCGACCAAGCGCCAGCACACCGCCGGAGATTGCGAGCAGCGCGATACGATGCGCGATGCCGCCGTTGCCGCTCTCACTGCCGAACCAGGGCAGATAGCCCGAAATCGCGAAGAAGAGCAGAGCGCCTGCCGTGAACCACCCATAGAACACGCCTGCAAACGCGCGATCTTGCGCATGAAGCCAACGCGCGCCAACTGCCATTGCGCCCATGAGAATGGCGAGAAACAAGAAGACGCCGGTTTCAGCTTCCGTCTTCGTGGCGAACCACATGAAGCAGTAAATGATCGCGAGCGCTGATGCGTGCGCGAGTGCGGCCGAACCCCAACGTAGAGCGAGATAGCCCGCGAGCGGCGCGCCGATCAGCATCCACGGCGCCTCAGAATCCGCGCCCGAAAACCATTGGTGCTCGGTGAAATCGCCGATCGCAATAAACACAAGTCCGACAAGTGCAGCGCCGGTTGAACGTCCGGCTGCAGCTAACGCAAAGGCGGCGACGCCGGCGCCGTAAGCCGCGCTCCGTGGATCGCCGGCAATGTCGAAGATTTGTCCGGTAAGTCCGATTGATGCCGCGAACACCAGCGCCGCGACCGTGAGTAGAATGTTCGAGAGCGTTGGCCGTTCCTTCTGCGAAGCCCAGGCCGCGCCACCAGAAAAGCCCAAGAACGCAACAAGCAATGTCGCAAAACGCACGAGCTTCGGCGTGATGTCCCAATTGGCCGCGACGAACGCGATGATAGCGATGCCGAACAACAGCCCGCCAACCCAAGCGAGCGCCGTGGCGGCATCCATGCGCCGCGTTTCAGGGAGCGTAGCGAGAATTGCGTCGCGCTTGCCGGCCTCGACGAGCCCCGCGCCGATCCACCGATCGAGATCTTGTTTTACGCGGTCTTTGTAAGCGGCCATTCGGTCGACCTTAACGTCCAGCAAGAGAGCGGCAAAGCAGGTGTTCGTGCTTGAAGAGCGCTTTGGTGAGGCGCAAGTTTGTCCAATCGACGTGGGTTCAGGGAGAGGACGCCATGCTGATCGCACAGGTCATCGGTGACAAAGGCGCAGTCGTTCACACGCTCGCCGCCAACGCTACGCTTGAAGACGCAGCTCGAGATCTCAACCAAAAACGCGTTGGCGCGCTCGTCGTCATCGACGCGGAAGGCGCGATAATTGGCGTGTTTTCAGAGCGCGATCTTGTCCGCGAGGTCGCCCGAAATGGCGCCAAGGCGCTCCAGCAAGATGTCGCCAGCGCAATGTCGCGCGAAGTCGTCACCGCTCACCCGGACGAAACCATCGATCATTGCCTGGGCCGAATGACTGACCGTCGCGTCCGCCATTTGCCGGTGGTGGTCGAGGAGGTCCGGCTAATCGGGATCGTGTCGATCGGAGACCTGGTGAAGCACCGGATCGCGCTCGCCGAAGCTGAAAGTGCGGCAATGCAGGCGTATATCGCCGCGCAATAGCGCGATTTTCATCTTGAATTCAGAGGTCTGGCCGCCATCTAGGTGAACCTTCGACGTTTCGCATTTGGCTTGAAGCCTGTGAGGCGAATCTGTAGGTTAAGATCGTTGCGGCTCCCGAACATCTCGCGCAGACAGCGCGAAGGTCCGGGCGCGCTCAAATCACGCTGATTTTCTTGGTGTTTTTCGAAGCTCTGAGATTTGCGTTTTTTGAGCGAAAATGTCGTTGACATGACTAAGGGGCGCGCATAGAAACCGCGCCTTCCGCCGGGACCCAACGGTTTCGGCCCGCACGCAAAGGGCTTCGGTTCGGCGTGGGCGGGCTCAGATAAGCTCTCCCTAAAGGGAGCTAATTTTGAGTGGCGCTCTTTGACATTGTGATTTTGGAGAAGGGAAACGCAGGCGGCGGTGTGCTGCGGGCAAGCGAGTAATCGCAAGCCAAGCGACACTGACGGTTATGCGTTTTCTGGAACTATAACTGACTTACAGGATGGGGTCTTAGGACCTCAGAATGTGCGTCGGTTCCCGTTACTTAATAACGCATAACGCCAAATACGGCATCGAGATTTCGGTCTCGATCAGTCAGAGGTCAACTCAACCTGA
>JBEBHI010000130.1:0-10208 GCA_040080935.1 Terricaulis sp. | reverse complement strand
CGCTGGAATCCGGAGTTAGTCGGGATGGACGGCGCGCGATGCGCAGGCGCAGAAGGAGTGCTTGCAACCCAATAGGCCAAGACCGGCAATCTCCGCGCGCGATGTCTGAAGCGGACCGGGCCATGCAGATCGCACCCCACCAATGTCCGGAGTGGGCCAATCTCCGTCGTCGCGACAATACCCTACCAACGGCACGGATGGGGGACCATTCCAGTCGTTGGCCGCTTTCGCGTCTGGGCCAAGGTGCGCCATTCGCACGATTTCTGCGACCGGCCTACTCCCTCAATTCCGGTCACTCACTTAGATAGTGAGGGTTGGGCGCGGGCGCGTATCACGGCGCAGGAAGACATGAGCCACCAAGTTACTGAGGAACTCAGCGACGACGAAAGGAATCGGCGCCTGACCTTGATGTCAGCGATGCGCGAATTAGCAGCACGCGAACTGGTGCCGTCGCTCCTTTCAACTGGTGCACCACCTGAAAGAGCTTTGCAGGCCGCCCTTGCGATCGGCGAAAACCTATATCTCCTGCAACTATCCGACGGACACGAACCTACCCCAGAAATCAGGCAACTCGTGCAAGCTACGGCTGATCTTGTTTCAGCCTATGATCAGCTAGGTCCCATCAGCTCGCTGCTTGCTCGAAAACTATTGATCGCAATCGACAACAACGGCCCACCCCTGGATCAAACCATTTTGAGCGTCAGGAAGCTGCGCGATGCACTGACGGCATGGGAAACTACTGTCCCTGCAAGAGGGCGTAGACGACTAGAGATGTTGCCGATGGCAATTAGCGCAAGCGCTCGAGCATGGCGATCGGCCGCCGGCAGTTGGCCGGCGGCGACGGTTGTTGAGGATAGAGGCCCGACTTCGCCGCTATTCCATTTCTATGCGCGTCACGCCGGCATACCCGTGTCGAAGGATATTTTTCAGGCCGCGTTGCGCGATGCGAAGCGCGAATACGAGCGCCTCACAAGCGGGAAATAGCTCCATTTTCCCGCTTTGCGCCGCACCTGCGAATGCAAGCACACAGCCCATGACCACGCGCAATCGCGCCAAATCACGGGAGCACACGCTTGTCAGACTATTTCACCGAAACCGACGCGGCCGCACTCTTGCGAACGCTCGGCGTGCCAATCCAGAGCCGCACACTAGCCAACAAGCGCTGGGCCGGGACTGGGCCACTTTTCGTCAAGGTTGGGCTACGTGTCCGCTACCGGCGCGCTGACTTGGAAGAGTATGCGGCAAAGATGATTGGGCCGCCGGTCCGTTCGACGTCTGACGTCACCCGCGCCCGCCTCATTGCTGAATGACGGGAGCGCGCCATGACAGACAAACAAATAGCGCCCGCCGAGGTCGGCGGGCGCGCTGAACGTGCTGCGCAAGCTGGGGAGCGGGCGCACACGGATCATAGCGGAAGCACCGATGCAAAGGAAGTGTTGCCCACTGGCGAGCTGGCCCGGCTCGAAGCCCTCTTCTTTGAGGCCGGCGTCGCTATTTTTCGGGCGCTCATTCATTTTGGTGCGGCGAGCGGGCTGGAGGTCGATCGCGCGCGCTTTGTGGTGCGACTTGCCGCGCGGGCGGCGGAGCGCCGACTATGAAACCGCGCAAATCCAAACGACGGCCCATGCCAAGGGAGCAGCGGTATGCTGGCTTTCGTTATGAGTTGCTCGATTCCGACGCCTTTCGCGAGCTTTCTGGCAATGCCTTCAAGCTGATGGCGCGCCTAGCCACGCGATTTTACGGCAACAATAATGGCGCAATCTCAATGAGCGTTCGCGAAGCGGCGGCCGAGATTGGCTGCTGCATCAATCAAGCAAGCAAGTGCTTTAAGGAACTTGAGGATCGAGGGTTCATCCGCACAATCCAGAGAGGTTCGTTCGATTGGAAGAAGCGCCACGCGACGACCTGGCGTCTGACTTGGTTGGACTGCAACGATGAGCCGGCGACCAAAGAGTTCATGCGCCCTGATCGGGGTCGAAAAGTTCTGGTCAACGGGTGCATGGTCGATGCGCACTCGGGGGCTCAAAAGAAAACCACGGTCGCACGCGATGCTACCGACAGTAGCACGCCGTGAGACCGATGCCGCTCACAACGTGCGACTATGGCGCCCGTACAGTCGCACGGCGTGCTACCGACTTTTCCGAAACTGCCCGCCCATAGTCGCACCGCATGGTACACATATACATATACCATCCCACGCGTCGCCGCCGCGCGCTGTCGGCGATCAGAGATCGATCAAAGCAAGAGCCTTTACGGCCTACACACGACGACGAGTCTTGCCCACCATGCAGATCGCCTAGAGACTTCGACGCTCGCCAAGAGAGTTCGGCATTTCAAGAAAAAATCAAATCGGAGCGATGAACTGATGGCGACGGCCAGATATCGGGCGACCTGGGATGCGATTGCCTATCTCGACGCCGATCATTGCGCGAGTTGGGACGCGTTCAACGGGTACGCTGGACCGGTGGAGTTTGACGGACTAACGCCGAGCGCAATTCACTGCGAGCACGATCCAGAACGCGACACGTTTGCGGCTTTCTATGTTTGGCCTGGCAAGGACGACGAGGCTGGGCCCATCCGTTCGACCGTTCGCTTGGATCGGCGTCCATGCCGATTCGGAGGCACGCGCCCCTATTTCATCTGTCCGCGCTGCAGCCGGCGTACGCTGCGCCTTGCGGTCCTATCCGGCGGCCTGTGCTGCGGGACATGCGGACGGATCACTTGGGGGAGCCGGCGCGAGACCGAGACGCGGCGGCTGGTGCGGAAGGCCAACAAGGTCGCGGTGCGCCTCGGACTCGACTATTTCGGCGATCATCCGAAGCGGCCGCCGCACATGCGTGCGGCGACTTATGTGCGGATTATGGCGGAGCTTGAACCGCTGAAGGCGGAGATTAATCGGCGGGTGGCAGTGCGCTTGGCACACGCAAAGGGGCCGCTTGGGGGTCTGCCGGCGTTGATGCGATGGGGGCTTTAAAGTTCGACTCCACAATCCGTGTCTGACTGATATGGTCCACGAAGATCGAGGGTGCAAATGCGGCGTTGGTGGCTAGCATGCGGGTTTGCACTTGCGATCGTCTGGTCCAACACGGCGGTCGCTCAACCGGCGCCTACTCTGCCCACCGTGCTTGAACTCCGAGATTGGTGTCAGCCTTTTGACCGCCTGTACCTGCAAGGCGGTGCCGGGACTGTAGATGAACGACTCGCTGCCACTCGCTGCATGTCATATGTGGCGGGCGTTCACGAGGCGAGCGTGTTTCAGTTCCACACGCAGCAGCAGCGTTGGTTGTGTTATCCAACGACCGCTTCAGGCGGTGCAACGCACGCACAAGTGGTGATGACATTTTTGGCGTGGGCCGATCGGCATCCGGAACAGTGGCATGAGCCTGCCATTTTGGGTTTGCGGAGGAGCACGATCGAGGCTTGGCGCTGCTCGGACACAGCAGGGCCGTAGGCTGCAACGGCGTCCGCGTGGCGCCGAGAGACCGACAACGCCTAAGAAGAAGACCCCACCGGAAGATCCGAAAGCACTTGCAACCGCCGAATGACGAAAGGCGCTAAGCCGCTTTGGATTTGAAGTTCGGTATAGCACGCCGCATGTAGCGATCGAACAACGGCACGGTGAACGCCAGTGTCGCGCGCCTCGGGCTGTAGATCATTGCCTTCTTGATGAGCGAGTCTCTTGCGACACCGCACGCTTTCGCGGTGCGACCTAGAGTTTTGGCAATCGTTCCACTTGGATAAGGCCCAGCGCCAAGCTCAGCCATCGCGCGCATATACTTCTCTTCCACAGCTGTCACCGACTCCAAGCGCATCCGAAAAAAACTCTCGTCGAGCTTCTCAATTGCTGCTTCCTCTGCGATGTCCACATCCGCTAGCGTGATCGGCGATTTCTTGGCGACGTTCCAGACCGCTGAACCCCATTCTTGCAGGAAGTATGGGTAGCCCTCTGTCTTCTTGACGATGGCATCAAGCGCCTTCGGCTCAAATGCTACGCCCAACTCTGCGGCCGGGCTCGCTATCGCGGCGCGCGCATCGGCCGGGCTGAGCGGGCCAACAATCGAATAACGAAACAGGCGCTCGGAATATGTTTTGGCCTGTCCGGTCAGCGCAGGAATTAACGGTAGGCCTGCCCCCATTATTGATAGCGGCAACTTGCGTTGCGACACCTTGTGAGCCGAAACGACAAGCGCTGTCAGGTCGCCCTTAGACAGGTACTGGATTTCGTCCAGCAAGATGGCGACGCTAGACTTTGCAGCGCGCGCGGCCTCGCCAACGGCAATGAAAAGTTCGGGCAAATCACGCTCAAGAAACCCGCTGTCCGCCGTGCCTTCCTCAGGCGCGTATTTGATTTTGAAATCAGCACCGGCGTAGCCGAGTGAAAGGCTAAATCCCTTGAGCACGCGCAGGGCGCGAACGCTCAAGTCCTTTGCCATTTCGACCGCGCTCAATTTTAGCAAGATCTGCTTGAGGCTTGGCACGAGAAGCAGGCTCAAATTCCCGCCCTCGGGCGACTCCATCATGTCAGTGATGTAGCCTTGTTCGTCGGCGATCAGTCTCAAACGCTCCAGCAGCACCGTTTTGCCGACGCCGCGCAAACCGGTGAGCATTAAGCCCTGCTCAACCTTACCCCCGCGAATGCGTTTGAACGCGATCTCCGCCGTTTTCAAAATAGCATCACGGCCAGCAAGCTCAGGAGGATCACAGCCGGCGCCCGGCTGATACGGGTTGTCTACGGGGTCCATTCCGCGATTTTAGACAAGCTTAGACTTGCTTAGACAAGGGCAGACTAGGAGGGACGCCTAGAGACTTGTGGGTAGGAACGGATTGCAGTCCGCTACCCGGCGATATTCCCGCCCATCGCGGGGGTATGTCAGCTGAAGCCACGACGCATCTGGAGCATTCCCGCGAGCCCGAAAAACACGGCGACGCGCTACCTATTAGCTACCCAAACTGAAGTTGGGCGCGAGAAATCCGTCCATTATCTCGGATAAGACATTGAAAAGATTGGTGAGCCCGTCGGGATTCGAACCCGAGACCCTCTGATTAAAAGTCAGATGCTCTACCGACTGAGCTACGGGCTCGCGGGGGCGCGTTTAGGCTGATGCCCTTCCGCGCGCAACCTAGAGCCTGAAGAAAGCAGCCGCTAAGCCGTTTTCGCCGCAGCAAGGGCCGCTGCAACCGCTGAACGCCAACCGCGGCGCAGCCGATCGCGCTCCGAGGCGCTCATCCGCGACGCCCAGCGTACGCTGGGCGCTGCCCCTGCGCCATCGAGCGACTTGATCAGGCCCGCGCCGGACGCCGCCAGCTTCGCCGCGCCCAACGCTGTGACCTCCTGAAACTGTGGCCTCGCAACCTCCACGTCGCAGATGTCCGCTAAAAACTGCATCGCCCATCCGTTGGCGGTCAGACCGCCATCGATCAGCAGCGATTTAATCTTCGGCGCGCCATCTGCGTGCAACGCGTCGAGCAGGTCAGCGGTTTGATAGGCGACTGCTTCCAGGCCAGCGCGCACGATATGCTCGAGCCGCGAGTCGCGCGTAAGGCCAATGATCGCGCCACGCGCTTCCGCATTCCACTGCGGCGCGCCCAAGCCGGCGAACGCCGGCACGAGATAGACGCCGCCATTGTCTGCTAGACTTGAGGCGATCGCCTCGGAGTCCGCGGACGTCTTGATCAATTTCAATCCATCGCGCAGCCATTGCATCGTCGCGCCGGCGGAGAAGATTGAGCCCTCAAGCGCATAGGCAAACGAGCCCCCTGCCTCATACCCGACAGTGCCGAGTAGTTTGTTTTTCGATTTCGGCGGCGTTGCGCCCATGTTCATGACCAAGAACGCGCCGGTGCCGAACGTGCACTTCGCCATACCCGGTTTGAAACAGCCATGGCCGACAAGCGCGGCTTGCTGATCGCCTGCCATGCCGTGGATCGGGATCAGACGTCCAAAGTGCGACGCGTCCGCGTCGCCGAAATGCGCATCGCACGCGGCGGTTTGCGGCAACATGGAGCGCGGCACTTTGAACAGCGCGCACATCTCGTCGCTCCAGGCGCGGGCGTTGAAATCGTAAAGCAGCGTGCGCGAAGCATTGGTGACGTCGGAGACGTGTGCTTTGCCGGTGGTTAGACGCCAAACGAGGAACGTCTCGATCGTGCCGAACGCCAACTCGCCCTTCTCGGCGCGTGCGCGCAATGCCGGATCGCGATCCAGTATCCAGGCGATTTTGGTGGCGGAGAAATAGGGATCCAGCAGGAGCCCGGTTGTCTGTTGCACCTTCGCTGCGTGACCCGCCTCGCGCAGCCCTGCGCAAACGTCTGACGTGCGCCGATCCTGCCAAACGATCGCCTTGTGTACCGGCGCGCCGGTCTTGCGATCCCATACGACGGTGGTTTCGCGCTGGTTGGTAATGCCGATTGCAGCGATGTTGGCGGCGCCGCCGGCCTTGTCGATCGCGTCGCGGCACACCTTCAGCGTGGCCGCCCATATCTCCTCAGCATCGTGCTCGACCCAGCCTGGCTGCGGATAGTGTTGTTGCAACTCAACCTGCGCTGTCGCCTTCGGGCGGAAATCGAGATCGAAAACGATGGCGCGTGTTGATGTCGTGCCTTGGTCGATGGCGAGGATGTGCTGACTCATGACGCGCACAAAAGAGCGGGGAGACGCCGAGGTCAACCGATGACCGGGGGCGGACGAAAAGAAGCCATCCGGACGCGCGGCGCCTCCCCTATGCGGACGCCCTAACTTGCAGGGGCCTCCGCAATCTCCAACGCGCTGCGGAACGAAGCGGACGCGGCGCGCACGCGATCCATGGCGGCGTCGAGTTGCTCGATGCTAACAGTGCGGTCAGCGGCAGCCATCGCCTCCACCTCGGCACGTGTCGCCGCGAGCTTCACCGCCAGGTCGTCGGCGTTGCTGGCAATCGAGCCGCCGGCCGACAGCACTTTGGCGACGACATCCAGTATCTCGCCGGCGCGCGCACGGTGTTCTTCCGGCACAAGTGGAAGAAACGCCGAGAGCGCGGCGAGCAAAAGCTGCAAT
This sequence comes from Terricaulis sp., assembly GCA_040080935.1. GTDB lineage: Bacteria > Pseudomonadota > Alphaproteobacteria > Caulobacterales > Aquidulcibacteraceae > Vitreimonas. The sequence goes on along the minus strand of JBEBHI010000130.1, from coordinate 3,175 downwards.
TGCAGCAACAGATTGAGCATGAGCTTTTCTCCTTCAGCCGCGATGCGTGCGGACAAGCCCTTCGAGTTCGGCGATGGGCGCTTGAGCTGCGTTGACGGCTTCGTTGAGATGACGCGCGGCGACGCCGAGCGCCGTTGCCGCGCGCTGAAGCGCGCCCTGATTCGCGCTGGACGCAGCCTCGAACTCAGCGCGCGCACGAATGTACGCGCTGACCGCAATCTGCAGCGTTTCAGCAGCTGGCGTGGCGACACGTTCTGCTTGGCCGAGCGCGCGTTTGAACGCGAGCGGCGTTGCCCGGTCGGCGACAATGTCGGTCGCCTCCTGCACGATCGCTGCGTAGCTGTGCAACAAAGCGTAGGCGCGCTGATCGATCGTTTGTGCGGCAGCGATTGGGTTTTCGATACGTGTCTGTCCGAGCTGAAGCGCAGCGCAGGCAGGCGTGAGGGAGAGCGCGCACGCAAGGGCGAGCACGCGCAAGGGGTGACGCATTTGTGTGATCCTCAGACGATGGGAGTGCGGGCGCGCGTACGGCCAACGGCGACGCCGATCAGGCCAAGCGTAACGACAAGATCGATCAGCGAACTTGCGAGTTCTTGCGCGGCGCCATCAGGCAGCACGACGCCCATGCGGTCGGCGGCGGCGGCAATAGCGATGAGCGCGGCGCTACGAAGCGTCAGCGATTGAATGGCGACTTTGGATATTGGTGTATCGGACATTGTGCTCCTCGTTGTGGCGAGAAGCCTAAGTCCGATACTGTGCGGTCGGATTGATTCACGGGCGTCCGCGCGCGGCGCCTTGATTCACAGGGCACGGCGCGTTCGGTGCTGTAGGATTAGCTCGTAAGCAGTCCCCGCTTCGCCTCGTCGTATTCGCGCTTCAGACGCGCAACCAGATCCGCCGTCGGCAGGACTTCGTGCACGCCGCCAACGCCTTGGCCCGCGCCCCAGATGTCTTTCCAGGCTTTGGCCTTTGAGCCTTCGCCGCCGCCGAAACTCATCTTCGACGCATCGCTCTCCGCGAGGTTCGCTGGATCGAGACCCGCGTTCACGATTGAGCCTTTGAGATAATTGCCCAATACGCCAGTGAAGAGGTTCGAATAGACGATATCGCCCGCGGTCGAGTCGACAATCATCTGCTTGTACGCTTCCGGCGCATTGGCTTCCGTCGTCGCGATAAAAGCCGAGCCCATGTAGGCGAGGTCCGCGCCCATGGCTTGTGCGGCGAGAATGCCGCGGCCGGTTGAGATCGCGCCTGAGACAAGTAGCGGACCATCGAAGAATTCACGAATCTCGCTGATCAGCGCAAACGGTGAGAGCTGGCCTGCGTGACCGCCCGCGCCGGCGCACACAGCGATCAAGCCGTCAGCGCCCTTCTCCAACGCCTTCTTTGCGAAGGCGATGTTGATGATGTCGTGGAGCACGATGCCGCCATACGAGTGGATCGCGTCGTTCACTTCCGGCCGCGCGCCGAGCGAGGTGATCACGATCGGCACTTTGTGCTTCACACACGCCGCGACGTCATGATCGAGACGCGCGTTGGTCTTGTGGACGATCTGGTTGACCGCATACGGCGCCGCTGGCGCGTTCGGGTTCGCTTCGTCGTACGCCGCGAGTTCGTCTTTGATGCGGTATAGCCAGTCATCAAGCACCGGCTCTGGCCGCGCGTTCAGCGCCGGGAACGATCCCACGATCCCCGCCTTGCATTGGGCGATGACCAATTCCGGGTTGGCGATGATGAATTGTGGGGCGCCCACTGCTGGGAGACGCAACTTATCGAACAGAGGCGGCAGAGCCATGATTTTCTCCGGTTGCCTAAAGGGTTAGCCTGCGTTCAAAAGCGCGTCGATGCCTGACATGGCGTCAAGGGACACGGAAATGTCGGAGACCACCTTGCAACTGGGCGAAGCCGCCGACGAAGCGGATTGGCGCGCCCTGGTCGAGCAAGGGCTGAAAGGCGCGTCCTGGTCGCGTTTGGTTGGCAAAACTGCCGATGGCATTCCGCTTGAGCCGCTTTACCGCGAACCGGACATCCACACCGCCGCCGATATTTCCGGCATGCCGGGCGCTGCGCCCTTCGTGCGCGGCAGTGGAAAGAGCGGCTGGCTCGTACGCCAGAGCTTCGCGCATCCCGATGTCGAACGCACCAACACCGAAATCCTCGCCGACCTCCAAGGCGGCGTCGGCGCGATCGAACTGGTCATCGATCCTGAAGGCAAAGACGGCGTCGCCATCAAAAGCGCCGCCGATCTTGATCATGCGCTTACGGGTGTCATCCTCGAAGCCGCACCGGTCTCGCTTGGCGCCGCGGGCGAAAGCGCCGCCATCTTGCTGCGTAATAAACTCAAAGGCGTCGCCGTCCCAGGTACCGCGTTCAATCTCGATCCGCTCGGCGCGCAGCTCCGCACCGGCGCCGATCAAACCGACGCCGCGCGCGCCGCTTATCTCTTCACGGCGCAAACCACGCGCGATCTTCCTGGCGCGCGCTATCTTCGCGTCGACGCACGCATCGTCCATGAAGCCGGCGCAAGCGAAGCTCAAGAGATCGCCTACGCACTTCACACCGGCATCGTCTATCTGCGCGGTCTCGAAACGCGCGCGCTCGGCATCGAGGACAGCCTCCGCGCCATCAGCTTCGCCGTCTCCGTCGGCCCTGACGCACTCATCGAAGCCGCCAAACTCCGTGCGCTGCGTCTCTGCTGGGCGCGCGTGCTCGAAGTTTCGGGCGCTACGCCTGAACATCGCGCCGCGCACATCCATGCGTTTACCTCGCGCCGCATGATGACGCGCTACGATGCGTGGACCAACATCCTGCGCGTTACGAGCGCCGCCTTCGCCGCCGCCGTCGGCAGCGCCGATGAAATCACCACCTACCCGCTCACCGATGCGCTCGGCCACCCAAGCGCCTTCGCCCGCCGCGTCGCGCGCAACACCCAGCACGTGCTCGCCGAAGAATGCCGCCTCGGCCACGTCGCCGATCCTGCTGGCGGCGCCTGGTTCGTCGAAAAACTGACGCGCGAACTCGCCGACCGCGCCTGGTCGATGATGCAGCACATGGAAGCGCACGCCGCGCCACTCGATCTGTTGCGCACACAAGTTGCAGAAGCGCGCGAACGCCGCCGCGCCGCTATCGCTACACGCCGCGAAACCATCACCGGCGTGACCGACTTCCCGTTGCT
>JBEBHI010000268.1:0-2713 GCA_040080935.1 Terricaulis sp. | reverse complement strand
CGGCTGACGATAGTGTTCACGGCGCCAATCGACTTCACGATATTGCTGACGCGCGTAGCTCGGCAGACGCTCACCGCGGCGCCATTGCTGATATGCCGGACGATAGTCACGACGCGCTTGGATCGCAGCTGACGGCTGACCGTAATAGAAGCGACCGTTCGAGTAATAGCCGTTGTGCTCGCGTTGATTCCAACGCTGCGCTTGGCGGTTGTCGCGGCGATCATCTTGACGATGTTCACGCGCATCGCGTCGCGTTTGCGCAGAGGCCGTACCAGCCATACTCAGCGGGCCGACCATCACCAACGCGGCGAGCGCGGCGGTTTTGAAATGCTTGTTCATGAGAAGCTCCTTCCTTGGACGAGACCTCATTTCATCTCGTTAGGTACAAGCTAACGCGTGAGCGCTGAACTCGTTCTGAGCATGTGTTTCGCAATGCGCGCAAAATGGCGCCGATCTGCGCCAGCGACGGTGTTTGTCACACGCTGACACAACTATATTTGCGCGGTTTTGCGCGGGAACTTCGCGACCATTCATGCGTTTGCACAGGCCCCGAGCTGCGCGGGAGACGCCATCGTTTGTCCGAGACGATGCTTATCTCCGCTGTGGCGCGACATCATCAGGAGTAGCGGTGCTGCAGCAAAACGAAACCACACGACTTGCTCCCGCGCCACCGCTCGATGTTCTCGGCCAAGCGCTCTTTCTCGATCTCGACGGAACGCTGGTGGATTTTGCCGCGCACCCCGAACAGGTGGTCGCAAGTGAAGAACTGCGCCTTTTGCTGGCCAATCTCGCACGCGTCATGAACGGCGCCGTGGCGCTCGTCACCGGCCGCACCATAGCCAGCGCCGACGCCGTGCTAGACGGCGCACTTGTGCATGTTGCCGGCATTCATGGGCTTGAACGCCGCGATCTAAAATCCATTGAGCGCACCACTGATGATCGTGCACCTATCGAAGGCGCATTGGCTGACGCCCGCACACTGATCGCCAATCGCGCATTGCAAGCCGACATTGAGGATAAGGGTGTTGCAATCGCGCTCCACTATCGACGCGCACCAGAGTTTGCCGACGCCACCCGCCGCGCCGCCGCCGACATCGCGCAGCGCCATGGCCTCAGCATCCTCGAAGGCAAGATGGTCATTGAACTCAAGCTCGGTCAGCGCACGAAGGCTGACGCCGTCGCTGACTTCATGGCTTCCGTGCCATTCGCGAACCGCAAACCAGTGGCCGTAGGCGACGATATCACCGATGAGGACGCCTTTCGCGCCGTCGCAAACCTAGGCGGTCACGCAATCCTCGTCGGCGGCGAACGCCCGACGGCGGCTCGTTTCTACCTGCCCGACACGCGCGCCGTTTTCGCATGGCTCGAAGCGGGACTAAAAACATGAGCGGCTATGGCGATCTCGATCTCGCGCCGATCGGCAATTGCGCCGCCAGCGCGCTCGTCGATCGCAATGGCGCCTTCGTCTGGGCGTGCGTACCGCGCGTCGACGGCGATCCAATGTTCTGCGCCCTGCTCAGCGGCGAAGACCCAGCGCAACTGAAGCGCGGCGTCTGGGCCATCGACCTCATCGATCAGGTCTCGTCCACGCAGGCTTACGAACGCAACACGCCAATCCTCAAAACCACGCTCACCGATTCTCGCGGCAGCTCCATCGAGATCGTCGATTTCTGCCCGCGCTTCCGCCGCCACCACCGCCCGTATCGCCCCAACGCCTTCATCCGGACCGTCCGCCCACTCAACGGCTCACCGCGCGTCCGCATCCGTCTGCTTCCGGCGACCGATTGGGGCGCAAAGGATGCCGAGATCACAACCGGTTCCAACCACATCCGCTATCGCGTCCCAGGCATGATGCGCCTCACCACAACGGCGCCCGTCTCACACGTCCTGAACCAACGCGTCTTCCGGCTCGAAGAAGAGCACATCTTTTTCCTAGGCCCGGACGAACCTTTCGACGGCAATCTCCGCGAAGTCGCGCGCATGATGCGTGACAACACCGAACTCTATTGGCGCAACTGGGTGCGCATGCTCGCAACGCCGCTCGAATGGCAAGCCGAGGTCATCCGCGCCGCAATCACGTTGAAACTCTGCGTGCACGAAGAAACCGGCGCCATCGTCGCCGCGATGACGACTTCCATTCCCGAATCGCCGAATAGCGGCCGCAACTGGGACTATCGCTATTGCTGGCTTCGCGACGCCTACTACACCGTGCAAGCCCTGAACCGCCTCGGCGCGGCCGATATCCTCGAAGGCTATCTCGGCTATCTCCGTAACATCATCGACGCGACACCGACGGGTCGCATCCAGCCACTCTACGGCGTCGGCATGGAGCCGATCCTCGCCGAAGCCGAGATCAATGCGATCCCCGGCTATCGCGGCATGGGTCCGATCCGTGTCGGCAACCAAGCGCACGAACATCACCAGCACGACGTCTACGGACAAATCGTGCTCTCAACCGTGCAGGCCTTCTACGATGCGCGCCTCTTCCGCCCTGCCGGCGAAGACGATTTTCGCGCACTCGAAAGCGTCGGCGATCGTGCGTACGATGTTTATTCAAAGCCAGATGCGGGCCTCTGGGAATTTCGCACGCGCGAAGCCACGCACACCTATTCAGCCGTGATGTGCTGGGCCGCCTGTGATCGCTTGGCTACCGCCGCACAACGCCTGGGCCTCGGTGACCGCGCGCTGCACTGGCGCGGTCGCGCCGACGAAA
>JBEBHI010000129.1:0-10238 GCA_040080935.1 Terricaulis sp. | reverse complement strand
CGTCGCGGATCGAGATCGCGCGAACGTTGCGCTGCTGCGTCGAGCCTTGGATCATCATCTCCAGCACGCGCGTATTGCCATGCGCCATCACATCGCCGGCGCGCGAGGCCAAATGCTCGGTGAGATCATGCGCGATCGTGATCTGCTGACGCTCACCCTCGGTCTGCGCGCCGAAGATCAAAATCGCTGCGGAGACGATCGCGGTCAGCGCCATTAGCGCGCTGGTGAAAATCACCGCGCGCGCCTGCAAGCCGCGAGGGCGGCTGAAGCCCGAAAACTTCGGCAGGCGCAAATTCATCGTCGCTCCAGGCGCGCAATCAGCACGCGCGCGAGCGAGACTTCACCTGTTTTGGTTAGCGCGGCCTAAAAAAGTTGTCTTTTTACAGTGGTTTGCGCGCATTTTCGTCAACGCTTCAGTCACTTCGCTTAAGCAGAGGTTTCAATCAGCGCGCTTGATGAAGACATAGAAGGCGCCAGCGCCGCCATGCGCGCGATGTGCCGGCGCAAACCCAGAGACAAACCCGCGAATGTCGCGCTCCGCGATCCATTCCGGAAAACGGCGCTTCAGAATGCCCTCCCCGCCACGCCCGACGCCGGTGATCACAATCACTGTGCGATCCCCGCGCGCTTGTGCGGAGCGCAAGAAACGCGCGAGCGCGGCGCGTCCTGAGTCTTGTGTGTGGCCGTGAAGATCGAGCTTGCCTCCGATCTCAAGTTTGCCGCGACGTACGCGCTTTTCGTTGCCGCGATCTTGCGGAAGCGGCGCTGGCTTCGGCCGCGCCGGCGCTGCAGCAATCTTGGCCGGCGCCACCGGCGCCGCGCGCTTCGCGACGGGTCGCTCCTCCACCTCTTCCGCATCAACAACAGGCAGCGGCTTACGCGTCTTCACGCTCGCAGCGACGCGTCGCCAAAGCTTCTTTTCGTCTACAGTGAGGTCGCGCTGCTTTTTGCTCACGCCGCCTGAACGCGTGACAACAGCCAATTTGGATCCGACGAACGGACATTGCGCTCAAACGTCCAGCGCTCATGCGCGTCGCGCACGCCGGTTGCACCCTCGGCCAATTCAGCTTCGAATTTGACGACGACTTGCGCGGTGTCGCCACTCATGCCGGCTTCGGCGATGTCGGCGCTTTTCAGCCGCACAATCTCTGGCCCGAGCCCGCCCTGCGCTTCGCGTGCTTCGATGGCGGCAACATAGGACGCGTAAACTCGCGGCGTCAGCAATCCACGCAACGCGTCGCGATCACCCTTGGCGAATGCGCCCACGATGAGATCGTATGCAGAGCGCGCGCCTTGCAAGAAATAGCCGGCCTCGAAGCTCGGATCGACCCGCTGGATCGCAGCAACGCCGGCCAAACCACCGGATACTGGCGCCATCGCCGCCTCAGGCGCCGGTCCACGAGGAATCTCGCCCTGCACTGGCGCAGGCTCCTGAGCCTCCTCGCCCGTGCGTTTGCCCAAAGTCGTGTAGAGGCGAAACAGCACGATGCCGGCGATGAACGCCAGCACGAGAATTTGGATTGTGTCCTGTTCCAACAATCGCCGCTCCAGAAGGTGCGAGGTGGTCTGTGAAGAATTAAGATAATGCCAACAGGCGGGTTGTGCCAGCGCGGTTGCCTTGGCCCGGTTGCCGCAGCATGTTGACCGCCGATTTTTCGGCCCCCCAGCACGAGTTTGTGGCGCATGAACACGCAAAACGATGGCGCTCCGCCAGCCGATTCCCCTCACCTGCGCGTTTTGGCGCAATACGTGAAGGACCTGTCATTTCAGAACGCGATGGGGGCCGTGGTCTCCGCCTACGAAATCCAGCCCACCATCGATATGGGCGTGGAGGTGAAATCACGGCCGGTTGGCGAAGGCGAAGCGACCGAGGTTGACCTTTGTATCAATGTGCAAGCCAAGCGCGGCGATCAACCGATGTTCGCGGCGAACCTCGTCTATTCGGGCGTGTTCCAGTTCGTGAATGTGCGCTCCGACGATGTCGAGCCACTGATTTGGATCGAGTGCCCTCGCCTGTTGTTTCCGTTCAGCCGGCAGATCCTGGCGGAAGTCACGCGTGAAGGCGGCTACCCGCCGCTGTTGATCAACCCGATCGATTTCACGCCGCTCTATTACCAGGAATTGCGCGACCGTCAGAGCCGCAGCGACGTTCCGCTCGCCGCGGCAAGCAACGGCTAACTGGCCTTGAGCCAGATCGCGTTCGGCCCGAGCTTCTCAACAAAAGCTGCGTGCGCCGCTTGTTCTTCGTCGGTTAGGCGCGATGGCAGCGGCGTGGCGCGCGGTGCTCGACGTGCAAAATCAACCGCACGCAACACCGCCGCATCTGAAACGACGGCTTCGCCTGCATCGAATGACAGCGTCTGCTCGCGGCCGCCCTTAAGGTGGAGATACACCTCCGCAAGAATGCGGGAGTCGACTAGAGCGCCGTGACCGCCCGCGCCTTTGCGTGCGGCAAGATCGAAACCGTAGCGATCCAACTGGAAGCGGCGCGCAAGCGCATCAAGTGAGTTCGAGGCGCCTGGAAATTTCTTGCGGGCGATCGCGAGCGTATCGACGAAACGGTCATCGCCAAGCTGCGGCAGGCCACAGCGGCGCAGCTCGGCGTTGATAAAGCCTTGGTCGAACCCGGCGTTGTGCGCGACGAGCGGTGCATCGCCGACAAATTCCAAAAACTCCTGCACCACTTCCGCGAAGCGTTTGTGGTTGATGAGAAATTCACGCCGCAACCCGTGCACGCGCACAACCTCTTCGGGCACGTCGCGGTCTGGGTTGAGATAGACGTGATATTCGCGTCCCGTGCGCTCCAGATTGAAGACCTCAACACAACCGATCTCCACGATGCGGTCGCGCAGCTTCTCTTCCCCGTGGTCGGGGAAAACACCTGTGGTTTCCGTATCGAACAGGATTTCGCGCATGGATCCCGGCTAAATGTGTTCGCGTAGCGCGTCCAGCACGGCGCGGACTTGGGCGCGGGTATCGTCAAATGAAACACTGGTATCGATGACAAAATCGGCCAGAGCACGCTTTTCTGCATCCGGCATCTGCATAGCGAGGATGGCCTCGAATTTCTCCACACTCATGCCAGGCCGCGCCAAAACGCGAGCGCGCTGAACGTCCGCTGGCGCTGAAACCACGACCGTCTTGTCAACGAACTTCGCGCCCTTGCCTTCGAACAGAAGCGGAATGTCGAGCACAACGAACGCGGCGCCAGCGTCGCGCTGATCCTGCACGAACTGCATCTGCGCTTGGCGAACGAGCGGGTGCACAATGGCCTCGAGGCGTTTGATCTCTTCGGGCTTTCCGAGCACGCGCGCGGAGAGCGCAACGCGATCTATGGCGCAATCCTTCGTCACGCCGGGGAATGCCGCTTCCACCGGCGCGACCGCAGCGCCGCCTGGCGCATAGAGACCATGCACGGCAGTGTCCGAGTTGAACGACTGCGCGCCCTCCTCCGCGAACATTGCGGCGACCGTGGACTTTCCCATCCCGATCGAGCCGGTGAGACCAATGATGATCATGCCAGCGCAACCAGCAAACGCTGCCGCGCCTTTGCGACATCGGGCTTGATGCCGAACCAAAGCTCGAACGCGCGCGCGCCTTGGTGGATCAACATACCGAGGCCATCGAGCGCGACGAGGCCGCGGCCGCGAGCGGCCTGGAGCAACGGCGTGTCGAGCGGTCGATAGACGATGTCCGCGATGATCGCGTTCGGCCGGCAGAGTGAAACTGGCCACTCCATCTCGGGCTGGTCGGCCATGCCGAGTGTCGTCGTTTGTACGATGAGGTCTGCGTGACCGAACGCGCGCTCAAGATCATCCCAGCGAGTGGTGCGGCCATTCGGGATCGCTGCAGCTGTCTTTTCGCCGCGCGCGGCCGTGCGGTTGGCAAAGTGGATCGTGTCCACGAATGGCGAGAGCGCTTGGCCGATACCGAGCGCGCCACCACCGGCGCCCAGGATGAGCACGCGCCGCACCTTCGACCGCCAGTCCGGCGCGCCGTCAGTAAGAGAGTCGATGAAGCCGAGCCCATCCGTGTTGAAAGCCGAAAGCGCGCCATCTTCCTCACGGCGCAACACATTTGCGACGAGCCCTTCGCTGCGCGCAGCGGCTTTGGCGGCAGCTTCCTTGTGCGGCACGGTGACGTTTAGCCCGGCGAATCCGCTCAGTGCTTTGATGGCGGTGACTGGATCGTCGCTCTTCAGGGGCAGCGCGATATAGACGGCGTCCAGACCGTGGTCGGCAATCCAGCCGTTTTGCATCACCGGCGACAGCGAGTGCGCAACCGGATCGCCGATGACGCCATAAACTTTTGTAGTCGCGCTAATGCTCATGGCCGCGCAATACCGTGTTCACGCAGGAATGCGAGCAGCGGCAGCAGCGGCAATCCGAGCACAGAGAAATAGTCGCCCTCGACACGTTCGAAGAGTTGCGCGCCGAGACCCTCAAGCTGGTAAGCGCCGACGGAGCGCAACACATGTTCCCCTGCGCGCGCCATGTAATCATCAAGGAACGCGTCGCTGAACGCGCGCATCCGAAGCTTCGGCGTATCGATATGTCGCCAAATAATCGCGCCCTCGCGCGCAACGACAGCGGCAGTGATCAACTCATGCGTTTGCCCGCGCAGTCGCGAAAGGTGCTGGCGCGCCTCGCTTATATCTTTAGGTTTGTCGAAGACATCGCCGCCTACCGCGAGCATCTGATCGGCGCCGATCACAAAATCGGGTCGCGTCCGTGAAACGCTGAGCGCTTTAAGCTCTGCGAGCGCATCGGCCTGATCGCGAGGCTTCAGGCCACCCGCGCGCAAACTCGCCTTGGCCGCTTCCTCATCCACGCGCGGCGCATCAACCTCGAAGGTAAGGCCCGCAGCTTCAAGCATTTGGCGGCGCGCAGCGCTTCCGGAAGCAAGGATGAGTTTCACGCTTGGCGTTCCGTGAGCAGATTGAGCACGGCGGCGGCCGTTTCCTCGATCGAACGGCGCGACACATCAATCGTCGGCCACCCCTCCCGTTCGAACAATTTCTGCGCGTCCATCACTTCGCGGCGCACGGCGTCTTCATCCGTGTAGCTGCCGGCGCGCGTCTCTTTCATCGAAGCGAGGCGATTGCGGCGGATATGAATGAGCCGATCAGCGGAGATCAGAAGGCCGACGACTAGCGGCCCGTTCTTCAAAAACACTTCCGGCGGCAGCGGCACGCCTGGCACCATCGGCACGTTCGCAGCCTTCACGCCGCGGTGTGCGAGATAGACGCTGGTCGGCGTTTTGGATGTGCGGCTCACGCCAACCAGAATGACGTCGGCATTGGCCAAATCGACGTGCTGCTGGCCGTCATCGTGGTACATCGCGAAATCGAGTGCATCGATGCGTTTGAAATACTCGGCATTGAGTTTCCGCGGATTGCCGACGCGGTGGTTAAGCTCCACCCCCAAATACCGCGAGGTGGTGTCGAGCACAGGATCAAGCACGGCCACCGCCGGCATATTCATCTGCGCACACGCTTCTTCGAGCTGGGCGCGATGCTCCAGATTCGACAGCGTGAACATGACAACGCCCGGCGCGCCCTCAATTTCGGCGATCACGCGTTCGAGCTGCCGGGCCGAGCGGACCAGAAAATAGGAGTGTTCCACAGGCATGATATTGTCGAACTGGGCGCAGGTTGCGCGCAGAACGCCCGCCAGCGTCTCCCCTGTTGAGTCGGAGACGAGGTGAAAGTTCGCGAAGATACCGAGGCGCTCGTGCGTCATGGGTCACATATCAGCTGAGTTAGGATTGTGGACAAGCTGTTGGCTGAGACACCGGATAACCCCGCAAACAGAACGAACAGCCACCGCACCCCGGATTCCACTTCTCCTCCGGGGCGATTCCTCCAAACCTTGCTCACAGCGCGACATTGTGGACCCAAAGGAATCGGAGGCGACTCACTCACCCCTCAAGCCATTCGAGGCAAAGACAATTCCGTCGCATCGCGGAAGGGACAAGTCAGGGGATAAGCTGTGGACAGGAATCTTGTCCCGCAAACAAAGTCCCATCAACAACGAGTCCTCATTAAATCGGGATTCAAATTTAGAAGTTGGGAAGAGGCGAATGTCCGATAGGGAGAGAGTTCCCGGACTGCTACGTGTCTTGAGCGGAGAGAGGATTGATCCTCCTCCGGTTTGGATCATGCGTCAGGCTGGACGCTATTTGCCGGAGTATCGAGAGCTACGGACTCGGTCTAAGAGCTTCCTCGATTTCTGTTATTCGCCTGCTCTCGCGACTGAAGCTGTGATGCAGCCGCTGCGGCGGTTTTCGCTGGATGCAGCAATTCTCTTCTCAGACATTCTGGTCGTGCCTGACGCGCTGGGGCGGAAGGTATGGTTCGTCGAAGGCGAAGGACCGCGGCTCAATCCACTGATCGAGGAAGAAAGCTGGCGCTTCGATGATGTGCAGCGTGGCTTGCAGCGTTTGGCGCCGGTCTATGAAGCTGTCGAGCGCATCAAAGCGGCAATCCCAAAAGACATTGCGCTGATCGGTTTCTGCGGCGGACCGTGGACCGTCTCGACTTATATGCTTCAGGGCCAAGGCGGCGAAAAAGAACGCGCCCGTCGAGCAATCTATGAACGGTCTGATGATGTCGATGCTCTGTTGAACACGCTGGTTGAAATGAGCGCGCAGCATTTGACAGCTCAAGTGAAAGCCGGCGCCGACTGCGTGCAGATATTCGAGAGCTGGTCGGAAGGTCTCTCGCCTGCGCAGTTTCAACGCGTAATTATTGGACCAACGAAGAAACTTGTGAAACGCGTGCGGGAGCTTGGCGTCACCGTGCCGATCATTGGCTTTCCGCGCGGCGCTGGTGCTCAGCTCAGCGCCTACGCCAATGAGACAGGCGTGACTGCGCTCGGCGTTGACACCCAAACACCGGCGGCCGCGGCGATTGCCGCCGCGCCAAAAGGAATGCCGCTGCAAGGAAATCTCGATCCTCTATCACTCGTCGTTGGCGGCGAAGCGCTGGAGCAAGCTGCACGAGATGTGATCGAGGACTTCAAAGGCACGCCACACATTTTCAATCTCGGTCACGGCATCACACCAGATGCGACGCCGGAAAACATGGCGCGACTGATCCAAGTGGTAAAAGGCGGCGTATGACCGCCGTGCCACTCGAAGACCCGTCCTCCCCTGACCCGGATATAGGTCCGGGCCTGCGCGTGATGACCTCGCGCCGCGTCGCGATCATCCTCTTCAATCTCGGCGGCCCAGACAAACAGGAAGCGGTGAAGCCGTTTCTGTTTAATCTGTTCAACGACAAAGCGATCATCGGCTTGCCGCAACCGTTCCGCTTCTTGCTCGCAAAGCTGATCTCAGGCTCGCGCGAAAAGCTGGCGAAAGCGAATTACGCCTTGATGGGCGGCGGTTCGCCAATCCTGCCTGAGACGTTGAAACAAGCGGATGCGCTTGAGGCGGCGATTGCCAAGCGCGTCAGCAACGTGACGTTCAAATGCTTCCCGGCAATGCGTTACTGGAAGCCTTTCACCAAGGATGTGGCGAAAGCAGCGGAGGCGTGGGGCGCTACGGATGTAGTCCTGCTCCCGCTGTATCCGCAGTTCTCAACGACCACGACCGGCTCATCGCTTAAGGCCTGGCGCGAAACTTCATCGCTGCCCGCGTCGACGATCTGTTGTTACCCGGCCGGCGCCCAATTCGCGCAAGCGCATGCCGATCTCATCCTGAAAACCTGGCGCGATGCGGGCTCACCCGAACGCCCTCGCCTTCTCTTTTCCGCACACGGCCTGCCGCAGCGCGTCGTCGATCGCGGCGATCCATATCAATGGCAAGTTGAGCAAAGCGTCGCCGCGGTGTGGACGCTGCTGCCCCACGATTGGGAATATCGCATTTGCTACCAATCGCGCGTCGGGCCCATGAAATGGATCGGCCCTTCGACTGAAGAGGAAATCCATCGCGCCGCAGCCGATGGCGTTGGCGTCATCATCTCGCCGATCGCGTTCGTCTCCGAGCACGTCGAAACGCTGGTCGAACTCGACATCGAATACGGCCAGCTCGCGAAAAGCTTGCATCTGCCCTTCTACCTCCGCGCCGCCGCTCTTGGCGCGGACCCGCGCTTCATCGACGCGCTAGCGGATTTGGTGGAGCGCGCTTTGTCGGCGCCGGGTAAGGTGCAGTCGGAAACCGGCGGCCGACTCTGCCCTGCCGTTCATGCACTCTGCGCACAAGCGCACTTGGGAGCCGCGCGCTGATGGAACACGTGATCGGCTACGATCTCGCCCGCGGGCTTCACATCATCGCGGTGATCGCGTGGGTGTCGGGGCTGCTCATGCTGCCGCGCTTCTACGCCTATATCACCTCGTCACAGCCCGGTGGCGAGCTTGAGCAGACCATGCTCAAAGCCGCCCGCAACCTCCGCATGATCATCCTGACGCCCAGCATCATCCTCGCCTGGGCCTTCGGGATTTTCCTCTTCTCGACCTACATGGTGTCCGACTGGCAGCAACCGTTCGGCCAAGTCATGGCCTCGGTCCCCCATTGGTTCTGGGGCAAGCTTATCCTTGTGTTAGGCTTGTCCGGCTACCACGGCTTCCTATCTGCAGAGGGTCGCAAGCTAGCCTCAGGGCAGCGGCGGCATTCAGAGCGCTACTGGCGGTTGATGAGCGAGATCCCATTTCTCGTGGCGATCGCGGTGGTCCTCCTGGCCACGCTGGAACCCTAACACCTGAGGCTTTCAGCGGCTTGACGCTCCCCGCGCGGTGTGGTGTGGCTGTTCTTGCGTGCTTCGGCATGCCTGCGACGGCGGCGCAAGCCAACTTCTCCTAACCGCCGGATTTCCTTCCATCTCTAGTCCCTGCCCCGCGCCACACGTGCGCCTTGGGTCCAGGGACACCCCCGAGAAAATTATGACTGACGAACAAGCAATCGAAGAGCTCACCTCACTGACGCTGCAAGAGCTCAAGCGTAAACCGCCATCTGAACTGTTGGCGCTCGCTGAATCCCTCGAGATCGAGGGCGCGAACACGCTGCGTAGCCAAGACATGATGTTCGCGATCCTGAAATCCGTCGCCGAGCGCGGCGTTGAGATCGGCGGCGCGGGCGTGTGCGAAATTCTGCCGGACGGCTTCGGCTTCCTGCGCTCACCGCAATCGAATTACCTTTCCGGCCCGGACGACATTTACGTTTCGCCCCAACAGATCCGTAAATTCGGTCTGCGCACCGGCGACACTGTCGAAGGCCAGATCAAGGCGCCGAAAGACGGCGAACGTTATTTCGCGCTGACCAAGGTCAACTCCGTCAACTTCGAAGACCCCGACAAAGTCCGTCACAAGGTCCACTTCGATAACTTGACGCCGCTCTACCCGACCGAGCGTCTGAAGATGGAATTGGACGACCCGACCATCAAAGACAAAACCGGCCGCATCATCGACATCGTCGCGCCGATCGGCAAAGGCCAGCGCTCGCTCATCGTCGCGCAGCCGCGGACGGGTAAAACCGTCATCATGCAGAACATCGCCAAGGCGATCGAAGCCAACCACCCGGAAGTGTTTCTGATCGTTCTGCTGATCGATGAACGCCCGGAAGAAGTCACCGACATGCAGCGCAGCGTGAAGGGCGAAGTCGTCGCCTCCACGTTCGACGAGCCTGCCACGCGCCACGTCGCGGTTGCGGAAATGGTGATCGAAAAAGCAAAACGCCTCGCCGAGCACGGCAAGGATGTCGTGATCCTGCTCGACTCGGTCACGCGTCTCGGTCGCGCCTACAACACCGTCGTGCCCTCCTCGGGCAAGGTGCTGACCGGCGGTGTCGACGCCAACGCTCTGCAACGCCCGAAGCGCTTCTTCGGCGCGGCGCGCAATCTCGAAGAAGGCGGCTCGCTCACCATCATCGCGACGGCGCTCATCGATACCGGCTCGCGCATGGACGAAGTCATCTTCGAAGAGTTCAAGGGTACGGGTAACAGCGAACTCCAGCTCGACCGCAAGGTCGCGGACCGCCGCATCTTCCCGGCCATCGACGTGCTCAAGTCCGGCACACGGAAAGATGAACTCATCACGCCGAAGGAGCACCTGCAGAAGATGTACGTGCTCCGCCGCATTCTCTCGCCGATGGGCACGCAGGACGCGATCGAGTTCTTGCTCGATAAGCTCAAGGGCTCGAAGAACAACGACGACTTCTTCCAGTCGATGAACACCTAACGTCACCCATCAAAGGTGATCTGGAGAGGCGCGGCGCAAGTCGCGCCTCTTTCATTTTGCGCT
>JBEBHI010000128.1:0-10321 GCA_040080935.1 Terricaulis sp. | reverse complement strand
GAAGCTTAGTTCTTAGCGACCAACGTTCTGCACGAGCTGGCCAACGGCGTTCACGCGCTCGTTGATCGGCTGCAGCGTTTCCTTCGCGAGGCCTTGGACCAGTTCAGAAACTTCAGTCACTTCCGCGACATAGGCTTCGAACGCGCCCTTGGCGTAGTCATTTTGCTTTTCAGCGAACTCTTGGACGCTCTTCGAGGTCATGAGCGACTTCGTCACCGCAACATGATTTTCGATGGCGGCCTTTTGGAAGGCGACGGCGCGGGCCGAAAGGACTTCAAAGCCCTTTTGAGCGGCGGTAGCCGAAGCAACCCAAGCTTCCATGTTTTGCTTGCCGAAAGACGAGGCTTCCGAGAACGCCGCGATGCTGCGGTCAATGTTCTCACGGACCGTTTCGGTCGACGTCGAGGTGAAGGTTTCGAAAGCTTCCGTCGCCGACTTGGTGGCGCGGGGGGCGGTCTTCGCAGTGGCCATGATGGTCTCCGTTCAGTTGCCTAGGCCGCTGCCGGCCCAGAATGAATGATGAGCCACCGGGAGGCGGCGACTCTGTGGAGCCTATATGTTATGCTGCACTTGCGAAGTCAACGATAATTTTGCTGCATTGCAACATGGATCGCTGACCTGCCATTTTCGCATGTTCCGGCGAGGTTATTCATCTGACGTTAACCACGTTTTCCACACCCTCTAGATGTAGGACTGAATCAGCTTCGCCAAATCAGAGACATTAACCTCCCTAAAGAACTGCATCTTAAGTGGGTCTAATGAATCTGTAAGCTGCACACGGCACGCGATTTGCCTGAAATAGTCCGTGATTGTGCGGGATTGGTCATCGATGACGTCAGCGGGTGGTTCGAAGATGCGGATGATGGCGGGCGCCTTCTTGGCGCTCTTTGCGTTTGGCATTGCTGCGCCGGCTTCGGCTCAGGATCGCTATTCGGCGATCGTCATGGATGCGCGCACTAACGAAGTGCTGCTCGAGGACCAGGCCGACGAGGCCCGTTTCCCGGCGTCGCTCACCAAGATGATGACGCTCTATATGCTGTTCGAAGCGATCGAACGCGGCGACATGACTTTGGATACTCGCCTGACAGCCTCCCGCAATGCTGCGCGTCAACCTCCTTCTCGTTTGGGCCTCGCCTGCTCGCGCCGCCGTGGCTGTGATAGCATCACTGTCGACCAAGCGATCCGTGCGCTTGCCGTCCAGTCAGCCAACGACGTCGCAGTTATGGTGGCCGAACGCCTCGGCGGCACTGAATCCCGCTTCTCCGCAAACATGACTGCTCGTGCTCGCGAACTCGGCATGAGCAACACGCGCTTTGCTAACGCCAGCGGCCTGCCCGATACGGCTCACCGCACGACAGCGCGCGATATGGCGACGCTTTCGGAAGCTCTGTGGCGCGATTTCCCGCAGTATTATCACTATTTCCAAACGCCGAGCTTTGCTTGGCGCCGCACGAACGGCCGCAACCACAATCGCCTGCTTGGCAGTGTTGAAGGCGTGGATGGCATCAAGACCGGCTACACGCGCGCTTCGGGCTTCAACCTCGCGACGATGACCGAGCGCGGCGGTCGCCGCGTGATCGTGGTCGTTCTCGGCGGTGAAACTGCCGCCGCTCGTGACGCGCAAGTCGCCTACCTGATCGAAGGCGCGTTCCAAGAATACGCCCGCCGCGCAGATCCGAACGCTGCTCAGTTCGCCTCGTTGCCGACGCGCCGCCTCGACGTCCAACTGGCGCCGGGCACGCTGCAAGCGAACAGCGTCACGCCGCTCCCGCCCTCGCCGTACCAGTTGTCGCAAGGCATGGTCATCGAAACGCTGTCGCCAGTGCGCGCGCCGATCGATGAGCCGGTCGGCCAAGGGGACGAAGGCGCCACCGAAGAAATGGAATAAGCGTCTAACGCTTCTTCTTCAAAAGACGATCCCGTGCGGCCGCAAGCCGCGCGGCTTCGTTATGGGAGCCGCCACGGTCGGGATGCGCCTGCGCCATCTTGGACCGGTAGGCGCCTCGGATTTCATCAGAGGTCGCGTTGGGACCGACGCCCAGGAGGCGCCGCGCTGCTAAATCTTCGGGCGACTGTTCTGCGGCCGGCGCGGGCGGCGGCTCCCGCCAGCGTTCAATCTGAGGCCACAAAATCCAGCTCAAAGCACTGAGGCTCGCGAAGGTGATCGCCGGCCCGATCAGCCCCCTGAGCAGGCAGAAAAATGCTGCAGCCGCGAACAAGGGCGCGGGCCAGCGCCGCGCCAACTCCTTGCGATAGATGCTGCCCAGCCGGGTGAGGAAGAGCACTCCAAAGATCAGAGTGATGACGAGCAGAACCGGGACCACAACACCTCCGCGACCGCGCGGAGCCGGTCCAAGAGGCGCGTTACCACGCCCTCGCTAGAATTTCAGCGCTTCACCGTCGAAGCCAGGCAGCTTCAGAGTAATGAAGAGGTCGCGGAGCTCTTGGCGAGCCGCGACGTGGGCCATGCGCATATCGACAGGCACGCCCTCACCGTCGAGATCGAGCAGGGTCAGGCCCTGCGGGAAAAGTTCCCGGAAGATCACTCGCTCGGACAGACCAGGCGCCATCCGGAAGCCGATGCGGCTCGATAGCGTCGAGAGCGCCTTGCCGACCCGCTGCTTGTTCTTCGCTTCGATCTTCGAGGTGGCCGTACGGTTGCGCAGCACCACCCAGTCGATCGGCGTGCGGGCGGCGAGAGCCTTCTTCTTCCGGCTCTCCCAGACCATCTCGCTATAGATCGAGGGGCGCACGATATCGGCGCAATTCTCATCGATGTCGCCGAGCAGATCGAAATCCACGAAGCTGTCGTTCAGCGGCGTGATCAGCGTATCGGCCCAGGAGTGGGCAAGGCGGGCCAGGTACGAGTCGCCGCCGGGACTATCGATCACGATGAAATCGCAGGTTTCGGCCAAACGCTTCAGCGCGGAGCGGAAGGCTGCGTCTTCTTCAGCTTCCGCCGCATCCATCGACCGCTGCGCGCTTTCCTGCAGTTCGAGGATCTGCGGCGAGGCCAGGTGCGCGCCGCGTGAAGCGATCCAGCGGGCGCGGTTTTCGATGTAGCGGGTCAGCGAACGCTGACGGACATCGAGGTCGAGCACCCCGGTCCGGCGGCCCATCCGCATGAGAGCAACGATCACATGCATCGCGACCGTGGATTTGCCTGCGCCGCCCTTTTGGTTGCCGACGACGATCACATGCGCGCGCCGCGGCTCGGCTTCTGGCTCAAAAACATGGGCAAGGCTCATCGGCGCGCCCCGCCCAGCTCGGCGGGCGCCGCGCTCTTGAACTGAGCTGCTGCGCCGACACACATGCGTTAAACCTCGTTGATCGAGGTTAAGGCACACTTAAGCGGCTTGACGCCTGCGCAGCGCCCATGGATTGCGAAACGGAATGACCAGCCCTCTCCCAGTCGTCCGCGACGTTCCTTCTCTGCGCACAGAGGTCGCTGCCTGGCGGGCGTCGGGCCTGCGCGTTGGCTTGGTGCCGACAATGGGCGCTCTGCACGAGGGGCACCTCTCGCTTGTTCGGACGGCGAAGGAAAAGTGCGATCGCGTCATCACTACGCTCTTCGTCAATCCCCGCCAGTTCGCGCCGCACGAAGACTTCGAACGTTACCCGCGCGACGAAGCCGGCGATTCAGCGATGCTCGCGGGCGCGGGATGCGATCTCCTCTTCGCGCCGGAGCGCGCGGTGATGTACCCGGAGGGCTTCGCCACCAATGTCATTGTCAGCGATGTGTCGACGCCGCTTGAAGGCGAATTCCGTCCGCATTTCTTTGGTGGCGTCGCCACCGTGGTCGCGAAGCTGCTGCTGCAATCGCTGCCGGACGCGGCCTACTTTGGCGAGAAGGACTATCAGCAACTACAGGTCATCAAGCGCATGGCGCGCGACCTCGACATTCCCGTCGCGATTGAAGGCTGCGCCACCGTGCGTGAGCCGGATGGTTTAGCGATGAGCTCGCGCAACGCGTACCTCAACGCTGATGAACGCCGCGTCGCCGCACGTCTCAATCATCTCATGCACGATGCAATCAAGGCCGCACATAGCGGCGGCGCAATCGCTGCGATCGAGGCCGACGCCGCACGCCATCTCCTCGCCGCGGGTTTTACCAGCGTTGACTACATTGCCATTCGCGATGCGGAAACGCTTGCGCCGATCACCGATCTCGCGCGACCAGCGCGCATTCTGGCGGCGGCTTGGCTGGGCAAGACGCGGCTGATCGACAACATGGCTGTGTGATTACAGCGTTCGCCAGGCGTATTTGCTGCGCTGCCCGCCGGTATTTTCCCCGCATAGGCGTTTGAGACGGAACCTCGCCGCGTCACGGTTAATCCTAATCGCTCTGGCGCACCTGGGAGAGTGTGACGCCATCGAGGGGAGCCAAGAACGATGACCCGCAAACGCAAATGGGCGTATGCAGTTAGTGCGATTGCGATCGCATTGATGGCAACGCCAAATCTCGCGTGGGCGCAGGATGCTGCACCAGTCGAGGAAGAAGAAATTATCGTCACCGCAACGCATCGCGAACAAACGATTCAAGATGTGCCGTTCTCGGTGAACGCTCAAACGCAAGAAGACATCGAGCGTAGCGGCGCAACGAACCTGGAAGATCTGAGCCGCAACGTCGCCGGTATGACGGTGCAGAACCTCGGACCGGGCCAAAGCCAAGTCTCACTGCGCGGCGTCTCAGCTGGTCAGATCGTTCGCGACCAACCCGGCGTCAAAGAACAAGTCGGCGTCTATCTGGATGACTCGGTCATCTCGCTCTCGCTGTTCACGCCGGATCTCGATCTCTACGACCTGAACCGCGTCGAAACGCTACGCGGCCCGCAAGGCACGCTGTTCGGTTCAGGCAATGTCGGCGGCACCATCCGCTACATCACCAACCAACCTGACCTCGATGTGTTCGAAGGCTCGCTCGAAGGCCAACTGAACATGATCGAAGATGGCAGCGAAGGCGGCCACCTGAAGGGCATGCTGAACATTCCGCTGGTGCCGGGCGTCCTCGCCATGCGCGCCGTCGGCTATCACACCGAGTACGGCGGCTTCATCGACGCGCTCCGCGAAGGCGGCGGCGTTTCTGAAGACGTGAACGATGGTCAGCGTTCAGGCCTGCGCCTGTCGTTCGCGATTCAACCGTCGCCGAACCTTTCGATCACACCGCGCTTTATCTATCAAAGCGTCGAGGTGAACGGCTTCAACCGCCAAGAGGCATTCAACCTCTTCGCCAACCCCTTCACCACCACCGCCGTTCCAGGCGGCCGCGCGCCGGTTACCTTCCAAGAGCGTCAGCAATTCCTGATGCTGGACGAAGAGTTCAGCGATGAGATGTTCTTGGCTGACCTCAACGTCACCTACGATTTCGGCAACGTCGAACTCACCTCGGTCACCAGCTATGTCAACCGCAGCATCCTCGCGAGCCGCGACGCCAGCGCCCTCACGGGCAGCGTCTCGGTTGACCTCGGCTTGCCGACGGCGTCGGTGCTGTTGCCGTCCAACCTGCGCGACACCACTGACGTGGAGCAATTCACGCAAGAGGTGCGCTTGGCTTCAGACTACGACAGCCGCTTCCAGTGGCTCGTCGGCGCGTTCTACTCGGAAGTTGATCGCTTCTATCGTCAGCGTCTGCCCACCCCGGGCTATGACGCTTTCGTCGATGCGCCAACACCGACTGGCCTTGGCGCCGGCACGTCCGCTGCAGTTGCCAACGGCTTCCCGGCCAACTCGCCGTACAACTCAGACCTGCCCTACAACATCCGCCAATGGGCGTTGTTCGGTGAAGCGAGCTACGATCTGACCGAGCGCCTCACGGTGACGGCTGGCGCTCGTTACTACCAGTTCGACGAAGCACGCGACTTCGTGTCGGGTGGCTTGTTTGCCAACGGTGATCGTCGTCACGACGAAACCTCATCGAACGGCATCACGCCGCGTGTTATCGCCAGCTACGATCTGACGCCGGAAATCGCCCTGAACGTTCAGGCGAGCGAGGGCTTCCGTCTGGGCGGCGTCAACGATCCGCTGAACATCCCGCTCTGCTCGGTTGCCGACGTCGCGATCTTCGGTGGCTACCAAACCTACCAAGACGAAACGTCGTGGAACTACGAAGCAGGCGTAAAGGTCACGCGTGGCCGTTACACCTTCAACGCAGCCGCCTACTACAACGACATCAACGACCTGCAAGTCACGCTTGATGCCGGCTCGTGCTCGTCACGCGTCGTCTTCAACGTGCCGGAAGCGCATTCGACGGGCGTTGAAGTCGAACTCGGCTGGGAGCCGATGGATGGTCTGCAACTGACGTTCGCCGGCGGCTTCACCGAGGCCGAGTTTGACTCGACCGTTCGCGATGGCGCCAACAACGTTCTCGGCGGCATCCAAAAGGGCAACCGCCTCGCCTCAGTGCCGGAATGGCAAGCTGCCGCAACGGCCGCTTACTACTGGCCGATCAGCTGGGGCGAAGGCATGGAAGCTTTCGTCGCCGGTTCGGTGCAGCACATCGGCAACCGCTTCACCCAACCAGGTGACCAGGTGACCGGCGCAGGCAACTTCGTTTCGGGTCTGCCCTTCGGCGGTGCGACGGGCGCTGGCGTCACGGCTCTCGATCTCGAACTCGAGCCGTACACGCTGTTGAACCTCAACGCGGGCGTTCAGAACGATGATTGGGGCGTCACCCTCTTCGTCAACAACGTCACGGATGAGAACGCCAACCTCTCGTTTGACCGCGAACGCGGCGGCCGGGCGCGCTTGGGCTTCTCGACCAACCAACCGCGCACCGTCGGCGTAACGGTTCGCCGCAACTTCTGATCACGCAAAGATCAACCTTCTCAGGGCCGCGGCGAAAGCTGCGGCCCTTTTTCTTTGCGTTGCACCCGCTTAGGCTCGCGCCATGAGCTGGGACAAAGACATCGAAGAATTGCGCCGTCGCGAAGCGCTGGCCGAGAAAATGGGCGGCGATGAGCGCGTGGCGCGGCAAAAGGCATCCGGCAAGCTGACGGCGCGCGAACGTGTCGACGCCCTGCTGGATCGCGGCAGCTTCCACGAGACGGGCAAGATCGCAGGCAAAGCTGAATACGGCGCCGACAATGGACTCGCCTCGTTTCGCGCCACGCCTTTTGTGATCGGCCGCGGCGAGATCGATGGCCGCCCTGTTTGCGTGCAGTCGGACGATTTCTCCGTACGCGGCGGCGCCGCGGACGCTGGCATTTGGCAGAAGCTTGTTTTCGCCGAGCAGATGGCGAACGAATATCGTATGCCGCTCATTCGCATGGTCGACGGCACCGGCGGCGGCGGCTCGGTGAAGATGCTGGAGAAGGATCCGCGCACCTACATCCCGCAGACACCCGGCTGGGAATGGGTTGTCGCCAATATGGCCAGCGTGCCGGTTGTGGCGCTGGCGCTTGGTCCCTGCGCCGGCCTCGGCGCGGGGCGCGTTGCAGCCAGCCATTACAGCGTCATGGTTCAAGGCCTGAGTCAGGTTTTTGTCGCCGGCCCGCCAGTGGCGAAGGCGATTGGCGAAGACGTCGATAAAGAAGGCCTCGGCGGCGCCGACATCAACGGCAAGAACGGCGTCGTGGATGACATCGTCGCTAACGAGGCCGAAGCGTTTACCGCCGCGCGCAAGTTTCTCTCTTACTTCCCCGCGTCGATCCACGAACTCCCTGCACGCGTTGAGACAAACGATTCCACCGATCGTCGCGACGACACTTTAATCAACGCCGTGCCGCGCGATCGCCGCGTGCCCTATCGCATGCGCCGTATCGTCGAGGCATGCGTCGATGCCGGTTCATTCTTCGAGACCGGACGCCAATGGGGTCGCGGCCTCATTACCGGGTTTGCCCGCATCGACGGCTACAGCGTTGCGGTGCTGGCCGGCGACCCGCACTTCATGGGCGGGGCCTGGACGGCGGACGTCTGCCGCAAGCTGATCAAGCACGTCGACCTCGCGCAGACATTCCATTTGCCAGTGGTGCACTTCGTCGACTGCCCCGGCTTTGCGGTCGGCGTGAAGCATGAGCGCGCGGCGACCGTGAAGCTCGGCGTGCAAGCGATGGCAGCCGTGTATCAAGCACGCGTGCCGTGGTGCTCGATCGTGGTGCGCCAGGCGTTCGGGCTCGCGGGTTCGGCTATGATGAACCCGACACGGACCAAAGTCCGATATTGCTGGCCAAGCGGCGACTGGGGTTCGCTCCCGCTTGATGGCGGCATCGAAGCGGCATTCAAAGCCGAACTCGAAGCGCACGCCGATCCCGCCACGCGTCTCGCCGAAATCCGCGCGTGGGCAGAAGCATTGCGCTCGCCTTTCCGCACCGCCGAGAGCTTTTACGCCGAAGAGATCATCGATCCGCGCGATACGCGCCCGCTGCTGTGCGAGTGGGTCAACTTAGCGCAACGTGTCGGCGAGACTGGCCCGAGCAGCTTCGGCATGAGGCCGTAGAAGGCTGCACCTTCACAGCACTGTAATGAGCGCTACCGTTCGTCGCGCCGGTCAGTCGATCAATCGACACGCTACGTTCAGGCCGCGTCGCGTCAGCTAACTCGCTCCCGATAGGGAGCCAAAGACTAAAGATGGCACAACCATCTGACCTCGCTCGGGACGCCTACATCGACCTGCTCAAACGTTCGGTCACGAACTATCCGTACCTCGGCGGCGATACGCCGTTCGAACGTTTCCGCTGTGTGGTGCATTACGATCTTCCGCGTGCGCAGTGGAAGATTGACGCCCTAGCACGCCCGATCACTTTGCTGACTAAAGGTCAGCTCGATCTCGTCGAGCAATCGATCATCTCCGTTGAACAACGCGGCGTGCCCGGCGACTTCATCGAGGCGGGTATCTGGCGCGGTGGCGTCATCATCCTGATGCGCGCGATGCTGAATGTGCTTGGCATTGCAGACAGACGCGTATTCGCGGCGGATTCATTTGAAGGCATTCCAAAGAACACCCGCGCCCAGAACGATCCCGTCGATGCCTGGCGCGACCGATGGGCCGCCTCTTTGGAAGAAGTGAGAGGCAACATCGAACGCTTCGGCTTGCTCGACGAACGGATCGAGTTTGTGCCGGGCTTCTTCGCCGACACGCTTCCGCATCTCACCGACCACAAATTCGCGGTCATGCGCCTGGACTCGGATTCGTATGACTCCGTCGAGGAGTCGCTCGTGTATCTCTATCCCCGGCTATCAAGCGGCGGCATCATCATCATCGATGATTGGCACTTGGTCGGCTGCAAAGCCGCCGTCGAAAACTACCGCGCACGGCACGGCGTCCACGAAGAGCTAAAAGTCCACGATGGCAACGCCTATTGGATGAAGGCCTAACGCGCCTGCAAACGCAGCAACGTTAGAAAATCCTCGTTCGGATAGAGTTGCGCGACGATATCGGGAAAGACGCGCCGTCCATTGGCGCTGTTGGTGAAGATCACCACGCCAATGCGCCGCTCCGGCACAAAGAATGCGAGCGTTTGCTCTCCATCATCACTGCCGCTGTGCGTGACGACGGTTTCGCCCTCATAGCGGAACACCATCCAGCCCATGCCCATGCCGACGCCTAACGGGCAGGCATCCATTGGGATTCCGTTTTCACCACCGCAGCCGCCGTCGCGGAGTTCAATCTCGTACTGCAAACGCTGGCGCGCGATTTCCGGTGACACGCCTTCGTTGTTCATGACCGCGATCACGAACCGCGCGTAGTCACCCACTGTCGTATAGAGATCGTCCGACGCCAGCATCTCGCCGTCGTTTATGTCCGGCTCGTTGGCGGCGCCGTCTTCGCCATGCGGCACGGCAATGCGCTCCGCAAACCAATCACGGCGCGTGTAGGCAGTGTTGCGCATGCCGATGGGATCAAAAACCAGACGTTGCGCGGCATGTTCAAATGGCTCGCCGGACGCGGCCTGCGTGTAGCGCCGCGCATACTCGTAGCCTTCGCCCGCATAGGTGAAGGCCGCGCCGGGCTCACTCTGGATCGTCAGCACGCCATTGGTCATCCGGCGCCAGTTCGGAAACCCGGTGCGATGCGAGAGCGCGATCCGCAGTGTCAGCAAGTCGCGGCGCGGATCATTCGCAATGTCTGGATCGACCCAGTG
This sequence comes from Terricaulis sp., assembly GCA_040080935.1. GTDB lineage: Bacteria > Pseudomonadota > Alphaproteobacteria > Caulobacterales > Aquidulcibacteraceae > Vitreimonas. The sequence continues at coordinate 242 of JBEBHI010000128.1, read as the reverse complement.
TCGCGACATCGGCTCATCGAGCGACACCCGGTTCTGCGACGCCAAGCGCAGCATCACCTCCGCGGATATCGGCTTAGCCAGTGACGCCACATTGTAGAGCGTTTCCGGCGTCGCCGGGACGCCGGCGCTTTGCTCGCCGTACGCCGCAGTCCACGCAACGCGGCCATCGGCGATGTACGCGATCGCGATACTCGCGACTTCGCGCTCTGCAAGCCATTGCGGCGCGCCGGCCTCGATAGCCG
>JBEBHI010000127.1:0-10410 GCA_040080935.1 Terricaulis sp. | reverse complement strand
CTGCACGTCGATGTCGGCGAACGCTTGGTTGGCGTTCTGACGAAGCGCGACGAGGCGGTTGTAGATGCCGATCAGCAGCACCGCCAAAACGACGATGACAATGAGGACGATAATCAAAGTCATGGAGACCCTTTCCCGGACGAACAGGCTCTATGTAGCGGGTACTTGTGAGTTTCGCTATCCAATCACGTCGGAGAAGCGGCCTGAGCGCGAGAAGCCCTTCGGCGCGACCTTGCCGGCGCCGCCGCGCTTACCACGGAACTCCTTCCACTCGGCCACCTGACGAACGCGCCCGGCGCCATCCTCCCACGTGAGGCCCTCGGCCTTGTCGAACACCTTCACGTCCGCCAGCCCGCGATCGTGATAGCTCTGCAGCTTCACGCCCTTGCCACGGTTCATCTCCGGCATCTCGGCCAGCGGGAAGATCAGCAGCTTCTTGCGCTCGCCAATCACCGCCACCTGATCTCCGACAACCTTCGCCGCCTGCATCGCGCGCCCGTTGAGCACCTGCTTGCCTGAGCGCTTCGTCGCCAGCATCTCGCTCTCAGGCACGACAAAGCCGTAGCCCTCTTGGCTTGCGACCAAACGCTTCGCCCCTTCTTCATAGACGAAGAGGGCAACCGCTTGATCGATGTCGGCCATGTCGACGCTCAACCGCACCGGCTCGCCGTGTCCGCGGCCGCCCGGCAGCTTGTGCGCATCCAACGTGAACGCTCGCCCGTCCGACGAGAACAGCAACAGCTTGTCTGTCGTCTGGCACTGAATGATGTGCTCAGGCCCGTCGCCGTCCTTGTATTTAATCTCGCTCATATCGGCGACGTGGCCCCTGAGCGCTCTGATCCAGCCCTTCTCAGACAGAACCACCGTCACCGGCTCACGCGCGACGAACGCTTCAATATCGACGTCCGCCGAGACTGCCGCCGCTTCGCCCAGCTCGGTGCGGCGCTTGCCGAAGGCCGTCGTCGGTCCGAAGAGCTTGCGCGTCTCCTTCAGTTCAGCCGAGACTTTGCGCCATTGCTTGCGCGTATCTTCGAGCAAGCCTTGCAACTCAGCTTGCTCTTCGCGCAACGCCGCATCCTCACGGCGGATTTCCATTTCCTCGAGCTTGCGCAATTGGCGCAGGCGCGTGTTGAGGATCGCTTCGGCTTGCGTCTCGTTCAGCTTGAAGCGCTGAATGAGCTTCGCTTTCGGATCATCCTCGTTCCGAATGATCCGGATCACTTCATCCAGATTTAGATAGACGATCAGCAGGCCGGCCAAGACGTCCAAACGCTGAGCGATTTTCTCAAGCCGGAACGCCGTGCGCCGTCGCAGCACATCGCGGCGGTGATCAAGGAAAGCGCGCAGCACTTCCTTCAAACTCATCACGCGCGGGGCGCCAGCTGCGTCCAGCACGTTCATGTTGAGCGAAATGCGGCTCTCAAGCGCGGTGAGCTTGAACAAGCTCTCCATCAGAATTTCGGCTTCGACCGTGCGCGACTTCGGCTCAAGCACCAGGCGCAAGTCTTCAGCGCTCTCGTCACGCACATCGCCCAGCAACGGCGCCTTCTTGTTCTCAATGACGGCCGCCAGCGCCTCAACCAGCTTCGACTTCTGCACCAAGTGCGGAATCTCAGTGACAACGATGCGCCACATCCCACGCCCGAGATCTTCGGTGTGCCAACGCGCGCGCACGCGGAAACCGCCACGGCCCGTTTCATAGGCTTCGCGGATCGTCTCCGGCGCTTCAACGACAATGCCCCCGGTTGGGAAGTCTGGACCGGGAATGACCTTCAGCAGTTCTTCAGTCGTCGCCTTCGAGTTCTCAATCAGCAGCAAGCACCCATCGATCAGCTCGGCCAGATTGTGCGGCGGAATGCTCGTCGCCATGCCGACAGCAATACCCGACGACCCGTTCGCCAGCAGGTTCGGAAACGCGGCAGGCAAAACAACCGGCTCTTCCTTCGAGCCGTCATAGCTCGCGCGGAAGTCGACCGAGTCTTCATCGATCCCTTCAAGCAAGGCCTCCGCGGCCTTGGTCATGCGGCTCTCAGTGTAGCGCATCGCCGCCGGGCTATCGCCGTCGATGTTGCCGAAATTGCCTTGGCCGTCGATCAGCGGGTAACGCGAGTTGAAGTCTTGCGCGAGGCGCACGAGAGCGTCGTAGATCGATTGGTCGCCGTGCGGGTGATAATCGCCCATCACATCGCCAACGACTTTCGCGCTCTTACGGAACGCGGCGTCAGCCGTGAGGTTGAGCCGCTTCATCGCGTAAAGCACGCGCCGGTGCACGGGCTTCAAACCATCGCGCACATCCGGCAGCGCGCGGCTCGTGATCGTAGAAAGCGCGTACGCGAGATAGCGCTTGGCCAGCGCTTCGCCGATCGGCTCATCTACAATGCGCCCGCCTTCTTCTGGCGAGCGGGTAATGTCGTCAGCCATTCTTGGCTCCACTCCGAAACGACCGCGTACTTTCCTGTACGCTTAAATCAGAGTCGTCCTGAAATCCCTATGCGTGGCGTCAGTCCGGCCTTGGATAAAAGCCGTTCGCCACAGCAAACTCCTGCATGATCTCACCAAGACTGCGATCCATGGCACAGAGGCGACCATCGCAGGCCTGAAGCCCCGCTTTGACCTCGGCGTCGCCTTCGAGACGATCCAGAGCAGCATTGCGTTGCGTCCGGTCACCGACGGGCTCTGCTCCAAAGACCAATCGTTTCGCATCCATCAAGGCAGCGAGGGCATCCTTCGCTCCTCGGCGTTCGAGCGCAGCGACCGTGAGATCAAACAAATCGCCGGAACTGTTGGCGAAATATTGATGGAAGCCGCCGTTGAACACTTCGCCCTGCAGCATGCCAATAGCGAAGTAGTCACGTTCCTCTGGCGACACGCGGCCGAGCCCATCCCCGTGCGCCCTGTCCACGAGGTCTCTCCAAAATAGATATGGCGGGCTCGCGACGTAGGCTTTCCACTCCTGGTAGCGCCGCTTTCCATCCTCGATCTGCTCGCGCTCGCCGCGAGAACATGGAACGCAAAGGCCGCCGCGCTCGCCCGCCGTTAGCACGAGGATGACGGCGCCACACTTCGCGCAACTGGTTTGCTCGTCGCTCACAAACGTCCCGCAAATCCTAAACGCTCAATCAGTCTGCGCCGTTGTTCGGGCATACCTTCGCCGCGCTGGTCAAAGACGCGCCGCTCAAGGAAATATCCGGCCAGCGCAAACGCATCGGCCACATCTCCAGAGCTTAGTTCCGCTTCCGGATCAACCAGGAACGGCGGCAATCTGAGGAGAACATCGGCATGAGGCGCGCCCGCCTCTGCCGTCGCCGCGCGCCCGGTGCGCGGGCTGATCCAAGCCAAACCCTCGGTTTCGCCGGTCACCGCACAGCGCGTCAGATCGAGCCCGTAGCCCATGGCGCTCAGCAAACCCAATTCGAACCGCGTGTAGAGCGCAGGCCAAACATCCGTGTGCGGCATCGCCTCGATCAGCACGATCAGCGCATCGTAAAGCTGCGGATACGCCTGCCGCTCTGGCGTCGCAGCGCGGATCAACGTCACCGCGGACGACAACCCGGCGAGCGCAATCGGATCATCCAGCAAGCGCGTCGCGTGCGGCTCCGCAAGCTCAAGCGGCGAGTAAAACCCCAGCTGCTCCGAAAGCCGCGCCTTCCAGCCAACGTGCACGAGATTGCCCGCTTGCAAAATCGGCTGCGACTTTCGCCCTGCATGCACAACGCCGCCGTAGCGACCGTGCTCACGCGAAAACACCTCTGCGACCAGCTTGCCTTCGCCGAACGGACGCGCGCCTAAGACGATCGCGTCATCAACCCATTCCATCAGGCTTCGTAATCCAGCCCAAGCCGCTTGAAGACACCGCGATGCTCGGTCCAGTTTTCATCGAGCTTCACGTGCAAGAAGAGGTGGATGCGGCGCCCGAACGCCTCTTCCATTTCCTTGCGCGCCAACTCGCCGATGATCTTGATCGTCTGACCCTTAGCGCCAATCGCGATCTTCCGCTGGCTTTCACGTGCGACGAAAATTGTCTGATCGATCTTGGCGGAGCCGTCCTTGCGCTCTTCCCAAGTCTCGGTCTCAACGATCAGCTCGTACGGCAGCTCTTCGTGCAAACGCAGGAACGCCTTCTCGCGCGTGATCTCCGCCGCCAGCACCCGCGCCGGCGCGTCCATCGTTTGATCTTCAGGAAAGAGCCACGGCCCTTCCGGCGCGCGCTCAGCCAACGTGCGCTTCACATCTTCAACGCCATCGCCCTTACGCGCGGCGATCATGAAAACGTCGGTGTACAGGCCTTCCTCCACCAGCTTGGTCGTGACCTCCAACAAAGCCGGACGCGGCACCGCGTCGACTTTGTTGAGCACCAGGATGGAAGCCAATTCCATCTGCTTCAGCTTTGCAGCGATGGCGGCAGTGTCCGACACCGCATGCGCATCCGCGCCCTTTTCACCGGAATTATGCGCGGCCGCATCGACGACATGAATGATCGCGTCCGCGCCCTCAAGCGCGCTCCAAGCGGCCGAAACCATAGCGCGATCCAACCGCCGCTTCGGCGTGAACACGCCAGGCGTGTCGATCAAGATCAGTTGCACCTCATCGCGCATCGCGATGCCGCGCACCAAAGCGCGCGTGGTCTGCACCTTCTGCGTCACCGCCGCGACCTTCGAGCCGACAAGCGTATTCACCAGCGTAGATTTGCCGGCGTTCGGCGCGCCGAGAACGGCGACGACGGCGCAACGTTGCTCAGCCACGTTCGCCTCGTGCTTTCAAAAACGCTTCAGCCGCGGTCCGTTGCGCGTCGCGCTTGGAGCTGCCTTCGCCGCGAACCGGCTCAAAACCTTCCACGTGTGCCTCAATGATAAAATGCGGTGCGTGCTCGGGACCGGATTGGCCGATCTCAACATAGCGCAAATGCTTCTTCTTCGCCGCCGCCCATTCCTGCAAGGCCGTCTTCGCATCCTGCAGCACGCCTTTGGCGTCATCGAACGCGGTTCCCCAGAAGCGCGTGATGAACGCCCGCGCGGTTTCGAGGTCTGCGTCGAGATAAAGCGCCGCAATCACCGACTCGCAGATGTCGCCAAGGATGGCTTCCTTCTGACGCCCGCCATGCGCTTCTTCGGCAGGCGAGAGCACCAGCGCTTCACCCAAGCCCGCGGCCCGCGCCGCAGCCGCGCAAGCGTGACGGTTCACAAGCGCATTGTAGCGCGGTGCGAGTTCGCCTTCTTGCTCAGTTTGGTGTTCAGCTAGCAGGCGCTCAGCAACGCACAGCCCCAGCACGCGGTCGCCGAGGAACTCCAGACGATCGTAGTCGCGGCTGCGTTTTTGGCCTTCGTGCACGCTGCCGTGCGTTAGCGCTTCACGCAGCAAGGCGCGGTTCTTGAAGACGTAGCCGATGCGCTGTTCGAGCGCGGCGAGCTTGGCGTCGTGGTCTGCAGCCGGCCCCTTCATGGGCCGGGCCTCAATTGACTGACTTCAAGAAGCGCTCGCCGCGGAAGCCGGTGAACAATGTCCATGGACGCACGATCGATGTCGTGTTGTCGAACGACACGGCGACGAACTGAGCTGGGCCAACCAAATTCTCGAACGGCACCATGCCGACCATGCGGCGGCTGTCGTCGGAATTGTCGCGATCGTCACCCATCATGAAAAAGTTGCCCGCGGGCACCGTCACTTCGCGCGTGTTGTCGAGCTCGGTCATGCCCTTATCGCAGGTCACGTAGCTGACGCCGTTCGGCAGCGTCTCACGATAGAGCGTTGCTTCAACTGTATAGCCAGCGCCATCCGGGCACTCGTCAGTTACGCCGATGCGTTCGCGCGGCACCGGCACGCCATTGATGTGCAAGATGCCGTCTATCATCTGAATGCGATCACCCGGCAGGCCAATGAGCCGCTTGATGAAATCGCGGTACGGCTCCGGCGCTGGGCGGAACACGATGACATCGCCGCGCTCTGGCTGGCTGCCGAACAGGCGCCCATGCGGCAGCAAACCTTCAAGCGGTGCGAACGAGTAGCGGCCGTAGCCATAGGACCACTTCGTCACGACAATGTAGTCGCCAACCGCGAGTGTCGGCTGCATCGAGCCTGACGGAATGCGGAACGGCTGCGCGATCGTGAAACGCAACACCATGGCGAGCGCCAGCGCGTAGAGGATTGTCTTCACATTGTCCCAGAAGACGTCCATCGCGGGCGTCGAAGAACCACTCGTCGTCGTCATGCTCATGCGTTTCTCGATTATGACCCTGCGGCCGCCCGACCTGTACTGCCCGACCTTGTACTGACTAGGCCGCCCCCGGCGCGGCCATGCTTTTCCCCACCGAAGAGGATCATTCGGGCTGAATCGGCGCCAACTCCGCCGAAATAATGACGAAACCGACAGCCAGAGGGTAGTCGTCCGTAAGGCTCACATGGATGTGCGCGACATGACCCGGCGGGGTCAATCGCTCCAAGCGTCGCGCTGCGCCACCAGTTAGGACCATGGTGGGCTGCCCGCTGGGCAGATTCGCGACCCCCATATCGCGCCAAAACACCCCTTGTTTCAGGCCTGTACCCAGCGCCTTCGAGGTCGCCTCCTTGGCCGCGAAGCGTTTGGCGTAGGTGGCTGCCCGTTGGTCTGGGCGACGCTCGGCACGGGCGCGTTCCTTTTCGGTGTAGATGCGATTGGTGAACCGCTCACCAAACCGGGCGAGCGTCTGCTCGATACGGCGGATGTCGATAATGTCCGAGCCGATGCCGATGATCATGGCGCGGTTCTAGGCGCCCGCACGCGCCGCGTCGATGCGGGCGCGCATTTCGACAACGGCGGGCCCAAGCCCAATGAAGATCGCTTCTCCGACCAGGAAGTGACCAATGTTGAGTTCGGCGACTTCCGGGATCGCGGCGATCGGCGCGACCGTCTCGTAGTCGATGCCATGACCGGCATGGACTTCGAGACCGAGCGATGCCGCCTGAGTTGCCGCCGCCTTCAGCGCGACGAGAAGTTTCGCGGCTTCTTCAACCTCCCCATCGCGGGCAGCATCGCAATAGGCGCCGGTGTGCAGTTCGACGACCGCAGCGCCTGTGCGGCTCGCCGCTTCGATCTGCAACGGATCGGCGCCAATGAAGAGCGACACGCGGCTGCCATTTGCGCTGAGCTTCTCAACGAACGGCGTGATCCAGTTATGCCCGCCAGCGACATCAAGGCCGCCCTCCGTCGTGCGCTCTTCGCGCCGCTCAGGCACAAGACACACAGCATGCGGACGATGATGCAGCGCGATGGCGAGCATCTCGCTCGTTACCGCCATCTCCAAATTCAACGGCCGTCCGCGCTCGCGCAACATAGCCGCGAGATGATCGATGTCAGCGTCAGAGATATGCCGGCGATCTTCGCGTAAATGCGCCGTGATGCCATCAGCGCCCGCTTCCAGCGCACCCACAGCTGCACGCGCCGGATCAGGATAAGCAACGCCGCGCGCATTGCGGATGGTGGCGACGTGATCGATGTTCACGCCAAGCCGCACGCGCGTACTCATGCGGCAAGCCCGCGCGATCCAGGCTTAATCGCCGGCAAAGCTGCAAGTTCAGGCGGAAGCTGATCGGCCGGATACGCCGGTGCACTCACACTCGCGAGCGAAACAAGCTTGACGCCAATATCGGCTTTCCCACCGGAGCGATCGATCAAGCACGCCGCGCCAACAAGTTCGCCCGCATGACCACGAATGGAGTCGAGGCATTCGCGCGACGAAAGGCCGGTGGTAACGACATCCTCCACCATCAACACGCGCTCACCCGGATTGATCTGAAAGCCGCGGCGCAAATGGAACGCTCCAGCTTCGCGTTCAACGAACATCGCGCGCGCCTTCAAGTGACGCGCCGTCTCATAGCCCGGAATAATCGCACCAACCGCAGGTGAGACCACCACATCGATTTTGCCAAACGCCGCCTGCGCCTTCTCAGCCAACGCCTTGCACAGACGCTCCGTCCGCGCCGGGTCCATGAAGACGGCGTTCTTCTGGAAGAAAACCGGCGAATGCAGCCCAGAGGAGAGGATGAAATGCCCCTCCAGCAAAGCGCCAGCGGCGCGAAATTCGTCGAGAACTTGATCCTGATTCATGGGGCGGATGTAGCATCGGCGCGGCCCCACGAAAACGCCTAACCTTTGACGCGCTCGGCTTCTTTCACCGATTTGCTCGCGCGCATGGCAGCGAGGATGTTCACAAGGTGGCGCGCGTCCGCGACCTCAATGTCGAAGATCATGTCGAAAAAATCGACCGTGCGTGTCGCCAGCCGCAGATTGAGAATGTCGCCCTGGTTCTCAGCGATGATGCTGCAGAGCTCGGCCAAGACGCCGCGCTTGTTCTCAACCGTCGCGACAATGCGGCCCACGGCCAGCGTCTTGTTTAACGCCGTCGGCGTCCAAGCGAGATCGATCCATTCCCCGCCGCTGTCTTCAAGCGTGGCCAATGTCTCGCAATCAATCGTGTGAATGACGATGCCTTTGCCAGGCGTATGCACGCCAATGATGCGATCGCCCGGGATCGGCGTACAGCATTCAGCAAAGTGCAGCGCAACACCCGGCGTCAGATCGCCGCCGCGCACGTAGAGCTTGGCTTTCTCCAGCTCCATCGGCCGGCGGCCTTCGTCCTTGCGAACCTTTTCCTTCAGGCCAGGGAATGCAGCGACCGCAACGGCGCTGGCTTTGATCGAGCCTTCGCCGACGGAGACAAACAGCTCTTCTTCGTCGTGTTTGCCGAGCGTTTCCGCCGCTTGCTTCAGCGCCGTATCCGCGAGTTCATGCCCATAGCGATGCAAAGCGTGTGCAACGAGATCGCGGCCAAGCCGTTCAAACTCTTCGCGCTTGGCGTGTTTCTCCAAACGCCGTTGCGCCGCCTTGGCTCGGCCAGTCTTCGTCAGCGCTTCATAGCCGGGCACCGGCGCGATCTTGTCGCCGGTCAGAATTTCCACGACGTCGCCATTGCGCAGGATCGTCCGAAGCGGCTTCTCGGCGCCGTTGATCTTCGCGCCAGTACAACGATCGCCAACGCCAGAGTGAACAGCGTATGCAAAGTCGAGCGGCGTCGCCCCTTGCGGCAGCGGGATCAACGTACCCTTCGGCGTGAAGGCGAACACGTGATCGGAATACATTTCGAGCTTCGCGTGCTCGAGGAATTCACCCGCTTCGCCGCCATGCTCTGCGATTTCCAACAATGACCGCGTCGCTTCGCGCGCATCTAAACCGGCGTTCGCAGCCGTCTCTTCGTCGAAACCGTAGGACTCGTTCTTATAGCGCCAGTGCGCAGCGACGCCGTTCTCGGCAATCCGATCCATATCCTCAGTGCGGATCTGGATCTCGACGCGCACGTTGCCAGGCCCGATCACTGTCGTATGGATCGAGCGATAGCCGTTCGGCTTTGCGTTGGAGATAAAATCCTCCAACTGATCCGGCACACAACGCCACGTCTGGTGAATGAGCCCAAGCGCGCGATAACAATCGTCAGGATTGTTCACGATCACACGGAACGCATAAACGTCGGCAAGATCGGAAAACTCAATGCTCTTGCGCTGCAGCTTACGCCAGATCGAGTAGGCCTGCTTCTCGCGGCCATAAACGCGCGCATCGATGCCCGCGAACTCGAACACTTCCATGATCGTTTGGACGATGATCGCGACGTTCGCGCCCTTTTCGACGCGTAGCGTGGCGAGACGGGCGTTGATGGTCGCCTCCATCTCACCAAACGCTTCATGGAAGGCGAGGCCTTCCAATTCACGCGCCATCTTCTCCATGCCAATGCGACGCGCGAGCGGGCCGTAAATTTCTAACGTCTCAAGCGCGATGCGCCGGCGCTTCTCAGGCTTCGGAATGTGGCTGAGCGTGCGCATGTTGTGCAGCCGGTCCGCCAGCTTCACGATCAAAACGCGCACGTCTTTCGACATCGCCAGAATGAACTTCTGCAGGTTCTGCGCCTGCTTGTTCTCTTCGCTCATGATTTCGAGCTTGGAGAGTTTGGTTACGCCTTCCACCAATTCGCTGACCTGCGCGCCAAAGAGCTTGGTGATCTCTTCCGGCGTTGCGTCGGTGTCTTCGATCGTGTCGTGCAGCAACCCCGCGACGATCGTCGCGGCATCGAGTTTGTATTCAGTGAGAATGCCGGCGACTTGAATCGGGTGCGCAAAATACGGGTCGCCCGAGTGACGCTTCTGCCCACCGTGTTTCGCCGTCGCGTACACGTACGCGCGGTTGATCAGATTCTCATCGACCGATGGATCATACCCTCGCACGCGCTCCACCAGTTCGAACTGGCGGAGATAGCTTTTGCGTGGGGTCGCGCCCGCGCCTGCCGCTGTTTGGCTGGCCGGGTCTTTGGCGGCGACTCCGTCACCGCCTGACATGGGATCAGTACCGCTCGTCGCGTTGAGCCTCAGCCTCTTGCTGAAGCGCACGCA
>JBEBHI010000126.1:0-10449 GCA_040080935.1 Terricaulis sp. | reverse complement strand
TAGCCCGCCCACCATTCACGATAGCCGTGATGATCGATGCGCACTTTGCGCTCGGCGTGCGGTTTGCCGTGCCGAGCAATGACAATGGTGCCAATGCGTGCGGCTGAACGGCGATCTAGCGTCTCGTTGGGCGCCATGGTCGTCGTCATTCTGACCCTTCGCGCGAACTGACGCCCCCTCCCCTTGAGCGGGTCTTAGTCGCGCTGAAGCGCCGCCAAAAATGCCGCAGCAGATCCGGCGAGCGCCTCTAAGTCGTAGCCGCCCTCCAGAGTCGAAACAAGCTTACCCTTGCAGTGTCGTAATGTGAGTTCCCGCAGGCGCTGCCCCGCCCAGGCGAAATCCTCCGTATCCAACTCCATCTGCGCGAGCGGGTCGGCTTTATGCGCGTCAAAGCCCGCCGAAACGAGGATCAGTTCGGGCGCGAAGGCGTCGAGCGCCGGAAGCACGCGGCTCTCCATTGCGGCGCGCCATTCGGCGCCGCCACAACCTGCCGGTAAAGGCGCGTTGACGACATTACCGTCAATGCCGGTTTCATTACGCGCGCCGGTGCCGGGATAGAGCGGCGCTTGATGCGTAGATGCGAACATCAAACGCGGCTCACCTTCGGCGACGGTTTGCGTGCCGTTGCCGTGGTGCACATCGAAATCAACGACAGCAATGCGTGAGAGCCCGTGCGCTTCAAGCGCATGCAGCGCGCCGATCGCGACGTTGTTGAAAATGCAAAAGCCCATCGGCGCGATCGGCTCCGCGTGATGGCCCGGCGGACGCACGGCGCAGAACGCCATGTCGTCGTCGCCGCTCATCACTGCATCGACTGCGGCGACGCATGCGCCGGCGGCGCGATAGATCGCTTCACGCGAGCCTCTTGAGATGTAGGTGTCGGGATCGAGACGCACGCGCGCGTGCGCTGTCTCCGCAAACGCTGGCTCAAGTGCTTCGATGTAAGCCACCGGATGCACACGCGCGATCGCCGCCTTCTCTGCATAGGGCGCTTCGCGCCGATCGAACGGCGTGTCCGCCAACGCATCGAGCACAGCTTGCAAACGCCCCGGATGTTCGGCGTGGCCGCCGGGCGGTTCGTGAGCAAGCATCGAGGGGTGCGTGAACAGCAGCATGCGCCCTCATGTAGCGCGATGCTCGGAAAAGACGAAGGCCGCCGAGGGGGAGCAATCCTCGGCGGCCTTCCTTCAGGGCCGCATGAACGGTCGATCGCGGGGAGCTACGCGATGACCAGGGCGGCTTGGTTGACGGTCGCGAAAGCGACCGGAGCGAATATCGCAACAGCGGCAAGCAGGGCGTAGAATTTCGTCATGTTTCGTTCTCTCAGCGCAAGCGCCTGAGGTTAGGCCACCATTTGCGCGGCTTGGTTCAACGTCGCGAAGGCCATCGGGGCCAACAGCATCGCCGCCAACATCAGGCTGTAAAACTTGGTCATGGTCGTTGCTCCTCTTGGGTGCGGGGCGATTGCCTCGCTTCGATGAAGAGAAGGTAGCGGCGGCTTGGCCGGGCCGCCGTGACATCGGTCACTATGATGCACTTCGAACTGCGGAGGCCAAATCTGGTCGCCCATGACGCGTCTGAACCCGACGCGAGCACGAACGCTACTTCGATCCCGTCAGATCGAGCGATGAAAACGCAAGGCTTGTAGTGCCGTGCCAGCTACCGAGCTTCACGCCGCACGCGCACGTGGCTTCCCCCGTCGTGAACTCGACATGCTCAATCACACGCATGATGTAGCGCTGGCCGCAACCGGCGCAGTCGAAGATCGATATCTCTTGCACTAGGTATGCGTGACAACCGCCAGCGCTACGGCGCCGAAGGCCACCCACATGAGGGTGATGAGCATCGAGCGCGTGCGGCCAGCGTTCATCGGAGCACCGAATAAAGGGCCCAAAGCGCAAACCAAGACGCGGCGCCGATACTAATGATGATCCAGGGGAACGGGCGAGCGGGGGTTCTCATGTGCAATCTCCCGAAGCGGGAGCGCTAAGCATCTCCCAGCCGTCGGGGCGCCTCACGAGGAAGCCGACGATAAGTCGTATATAGGGATATTATCGGGCAGGCGCCGATCTAAGCGCATGAAGCGTTCCTGGGTCATTGGCGGCTGCACCCTTTGGTTGGGGAGCGGCGGCTGAGCCCCCAAATGCGCGGGCCGGTTGAAAAATCGTAGGCCGCGATACCGCTTTATAGCGCCGTTCGTGCCGACGCTTGCTGGGCGCCGGCCAGACGCGTCACTTGGAGGCGGTCGTATGCGGCGAGGCTGAATTGCTTCCAGCACCCCCAGCCAGCTTGCGCGGCCAAAAGAGCCACCGGCGACGCAGCACCACTACCCTGTCGCTGGTGGCTCGACCTTGCTGATGTGACCTAGTCACAGTGCCGGGCTGTTCGGCCCACCTGTCGGGCGGTTTGCAGCAAAATCATTGCCCAAGCGGACCCGCCGGAAGCTAAAGGGACCAACTCGAGGTCCATTGATGAAATTCCGCCCGTTCTTGCTCGCGCTCGCCCTCATGGCTGTAGCGCCCGCCGCTCAAGCCCAACGCCACTGGTTCGAAGGCGAGCCTACGCCGCTCCGCTACGAGATTTCGGTGACGCCAAACGTCGATGCGGCGACCTTCGCCGGCGACGCCACGATCACGATTGAAACCAGCGCGCCGCTCACGTCGCTGACGATGAACGCGCTCGATCTCACCGTGCAACGCGCAAGCATCGACAACGCGACGGCGCGCGCCGAGGTGAACAACGAGGCACAGACGCTGACGCTCACGCCAAACCGGCCGCTACGCGCCGGCCGTCACACCATCCGCATCACCTATGCGGGCAAGATCTATGACGACGCCTACGGCCTCTTCCGCGTCGAGTATCAGGATGGCGCAGAGACCAAGCGCGCGCTGGCGACGCAGTTTGAGCCGGGTGACGCGCGGCGCTTCGCGCCGATGTGGGATCAACCGAACCGCCGTGCCGTGTTTTCGCTGACAGTGACGGCGCCGGCCGATCAGTTGGCGGTCGGCAACATGCCGATTGCACGCACAGTGCGCCTCTCAGGCAATCGCGCGCGCACGACGTTCGCCGATACGCCTTCGATGCCGAGCTATCTTTTGTTCCTCGCCGTTGGCGACTTCGAACGCGTGACGCGCAACGTGAATGGCATTGAGCTTGGCGTTGTCATGCGCCGCGGAGAGGGCCATCGCGCGACAGATGCGCTGGATGCCGGCGAGCAATCGCTGAACTATTACGCAGAATATTTCGGCGCGCCCTATCCGCTGCCGAAGCTCGACATGATCGGCGTGCCGGGCGCGGGCGGCTTTGGCGCCATGGAGAATTGGGGCGCTATTCTCTATTTCGACCAATATTTGCTGGTCGACGAGAACTCCAGCATTGCCGATCGTCAGAACGTGTTCGGCTTCGTCGCGCACGAAATCGCGCACCAATGGTTCGGCGATCTCGTCACCATGAATTGGTGGGATGATCTTTGGCTCAACGAAGGTTTTGCCTCGTGGATGGCGGCCAAGGCCACTGAGCATGTGCATCCCGATTGGCATCCATGGATGGCGCAGCTGACCGACGGCACGGCCACCGCGATGGCGCTCGATGCACGTGAAGGCACGCACCCGATCGTACAGGAAATCAACACGATCGATGACGCGAACCTCGCCTTCGATACGATCACCTACGAAAAGGGCCTAGCGGTCATCCGCATGCTTGAAGCGTATGTGGGTGAAGACGACTTCCGCACCGGCGTGCGCAACTACATCAACGCACACCGCTACGGGAACGCGCGCACGGAGGATTTGTGGGCTTCGGTGCAGGCGGCTTCGGGCCAGCCTGTGTTGGAGATCGCGCGGAGCTTCACGACGCAGCCAGGCTTTCCGCTGGTGACGGTGAATGCGCCAGATTGCCGGACAGCGCGCGGGCCACAGATGAACTTCACCCAGCAACGCTTTGCGGCCGACGCAGCATCACGCACGCGCGAGCGTTGGGAGCTTCCGGTTGTCGTGCAGCGCTTGGGTGAGGAGCCACAGCGCACGGTTTTGCACGGCGACGGCACGCGGCAACAGCTGAACGTCAGCCCGCCGTGCCGGGCTTACATCGTCAATGCTGGGCAGTCCGGCTTCTTCCGCGTAAAGTACGACGCGAGCAACTTCGCCCTGCTGACGCAACACTTCAGCGAACTCGAAGGCGTCGATCAGCTTGGCTTGCTGCTGGACTATTACGCCTTCGGCCGCAGCGGCGACTCTACGTTTGCCAACTATCTTGAGCTCGTGAACGTCTTGCCGGCCGACGCCGATCCGCTGATCGTCATGGACACGGCGGGCTCGATGACGGCGTTCGCCAGCTACACGCACGACCGGCCAAGCGCCGACGCGGTGCGCGCCTATGGCCGCCGCGTGCTTGAGCCTTACTTCGCACGCGTCGGCTGGCAGCCGCGCCCCCGCGATGACGCCAACCTCACCAATATGCGCGCCACGTTGATCACGACGCTTGGCGGCTTGGGCGATGAAACGGTGATCGCAGAAGCACGCCGCCGCGTCCGTGCCGCGCAAAGCGACCCGTCCGCCCTGCCTGGCGCGATCCGCACGGCTGCGCGCTCCGTCTATGCAGCCAACGCGACGCAGGAAGATTTCAACGCGTTGCTGACGCAAGCGCGCGCTGAAACGGAGTTTGTCGAACAACGCCGCCTGTGGCTGCTGCTAGCCAGTGTGCAGGACGAAGCGCTCGCACGGCGTATGCTGGCGATGACGCTCGGCGACGACATCCCGCGCCAGATCCGCCCGCAGGTGATTAGCGGCGTTGCCGCGAACCATCCGCGCATGGGCTGGGACTTCCTGGTGACCAACCGCGCGGCGATCGAAGCGATGCTCGATCCGCTGCAACGGCTCGAATTTCCGACCAACATCGCCGCCATAAGCGGTGATCCGGCGATGGTCGATGAGCTTGGCCGCTACGCGCAGAACTTCCCGGAGGGCAGCGCGCGTGATGCCGTCGCGGCGTCGCAAGCGCAAATCCGCATCCGGGCGGAGACGATCCGTGAGCGTATGCCGGCGGTGGAAGCGTGGATTGCGGCGCGCCAACCACGGCAGATGCCGCGGCCGACCCAGCGCCACTAGCGCTTGGTTAGGAACGCGGCGAAGGCGGCGGCGGCTTCGGGTGAACGCAGCCGCTCGGCGAAGATTTCGCCCTCTTCCTGCATGCGCGCCATCAAAGCTTCGCGATCGCGCATGAGCTTCTTGGTGTGACGCATCGAGCCCGCTGGCTTCGAGGCAATGATCTGCGCTGCCGCTCTCGCGCGCGGCAACACTTCGCCGGACGGCAGAGCAGCATTGGCGAGGCCCCAGGCGGCGGCGTTGCGACCATGCAAAGGCTCGCCCAACCCAAACAGCGCAAACGCGCGCGTGTGGCCGAGGCGATCGACCATGGTCATGCTCGACGCATTTTCAGGTACGACGCCGAGATCGATGAACGGCACGGTCAGACGGGCGTCTTCAGCGATGTAAACCAGATCGCATTGGAAGAGCATCGTCGTGCCGACGCCAACTGCGTGGCCCTGCACGGCGGCAATGATCGGCTTCTCGGCTTTGATCACGACTTCGAGGAAGCGGCCAACGTGGCGCGGACCAGCAAAGGCGCCAGCGGACTGCGCGGCGAAGTCTTTGATGTCGTTGCCGGCGGAGAAGAAGTCACCGACCGATGAGAACAGCACGGCGCGGATATCGTCGTTGCTCTCCGCCTCGGTGATCGCGTCAGCCATCGCGCCATACATGGCGTTGGTAATGGCGTTCTTTTTCTCGGGGCGGTTGAACTGAATTTCGACAACGGCGCCGTCGCGGCGGACGATGATGTGCTCTTCGCTCATAAAACGGCTCCGGCTGGAGATCAGTTCTTGAGCCTATAGCCTGTCTTGAAAATCCACCACACTGCCGCAAGGCAAACCGTGAGGAAGACGCTGATCGCCGCAAGGCTGAGGCCGATGTTCACGTCAGCCGCGTCAGCGCCGAAGAAGGCCCAGCGGAAACCGCTGATCAGGTAAACAATCGGGTTGAAGAGCGCGATGGTTTGCCAAGGCTGCGGCAGCATGGTGATCGAATAGAAGGTGCCGCCGAGGAACGTCAGCGGCGTGAGGATCAGCATCGGTACGATCTGCAGCTTCTCAAAGCCGTCGGCGAGGACGCCGAGGATGAAGCCGAAGAGACAGAACGAGACGCTGGTGAGCAGCAAGAACAGCAGCATCACCGGCCAGTTTTGGACCTCATAGTTCACGAACACGCGCGCAGTGGCGAGAATGACCAGGCCGATCACCACCGATTTCGTCGCAGCCGCGCCGACATACCCGCACACGGCCTCAAGCGCCGACACTGGCGCCGATAGCAGTTCGTAAATCGTGCCCGCCCAACGCGGCATGTAGATGCCGAACGACGCGTTGGAGACGCTCTCCGTCAGGATCGACAACATGATCAGCCCCGGCACGATGAACGCGCCGTAGGAGACATCGCCGATCGAGCCCATCCGCGAGCCGATGGCTGAGCCGAACACGATAAAATAGAGCGACGTCGACAGCACGGGCGAGAACAAGCTCTGCCCAAGCGTGCGAACCCAGCGCGCCATTTCGAAGCGATAGATGGCTTGGATGCCGTAGGTGTTCATTGGGCGAAGCCTCTTCTCAAAGTCATTCCAGGCGAGCGGAGCGAGACCTGGAATCCAGGGCCAGTGATCAGGCGTTCGACCTGGATTCCAGATCGGCCTGCGGCCGTCTGGAATGACCCGCGCTTAGCCAAGCAGCTCATTTGCTGTGGACCAGCGACACGAAGATATCCTCCAAAGAGGATTGCTCGGTGTGGAGATCTTTGAAGTCGACACCGAGTTCGGTGAGACGCTTCAAGAACGCAGGGATGCCGGTGTCTTCGGCTTGTGCGTCGAAGCTATAGACGAGCTGGCGGCCCTCTTTGCAGAGATCGACGGTGTAGCCGCTTAATCCCGCGGGCACTTCGGCGATCGGCGCCGGCAGATCGAGGAGCAATTGTTTCTTGCCTAGCTTACGCATCAAGATCGCCTTCTCCTCGACGAGGATCAGCTCGCCTTTGGTGATGACGCCGACACGGTCGGCCATCTCTTCGGCCTCTTCGATGTAGTGCGTCGTCAGGATGATAGTGACGCCGTCCTTGCGGAGATTGCGGACCATCTCCCACATGTCGCGGCGCAGCTCGACGTCGACGCCGGCGCTCGGCTCATCGAGGAAGAGGATCTTGGGCTCGTGGCTCAGCGCCTTGGCGATCATCACCCGGCGCTTCATGCCGCCTGAGAGTTCCATGATCTTGGCGTTGCGCTTTTCCCAAAGCGAAAGATCGCGCAGCACTTTTTCGATGTAGGCCGGGTTCGCAGGAAAGCCGAACAACCCGCGACTGAAATTTACCGTGTCGATGACGCGCTCGAACGCATCGGTGTGCAGCTCTTGCGGCACCAGGCCGATCTTCTTCCGCGCTTCTTTGAAATCGCGGATGATGTCGTTGCCATCGGCCGTGATCGTTCCACTCGACAGGTTTACGATCCCGCACGTCATGTTGATGAGCGTGGTCTTGCCGGCGCCGTTCGGACCAAGCAGCGCGAAGATCTCGCCCTTCATGATCTCAAGCGATGTCGGCTTCAGCGCCTGGACGCCAGACTTATACGTCTTGGAGACGTCCTTGATTGAGATGATGGGCTGCATGCGACTCGCGAGCTGTTGCGGCGGAGGGGCCGGACATAGGGGTGAGAACCTAATTGGGCTAGTGGCGTTTCGATATTCCGCAGAGCGATTGCGGAAATGAGCGCAACAAACCCTATCTACTCAGAGGACGATGCAGCCGGCTCAAATCCTACATCCCCGCCCCGAGGGTCTCTATTGCCCCAAGGCGGACCTTTACGTGGACCCGACGCGTCCCGTGGCGCGGGCGTTGATCACGCACGGGCATTCCGATCATGCGCGCATGGGGCACGGCAGCGTGCTCGCAACAGCCGAAACTTTGGCGATCATGCGCGCGCGCATGGGGCCGGATTTTGCGGGTGCGACGCAGGCGCTGAAGTACGGTGAAGTGATCGAGCTTGGCGGCGTGAAGTTTTCACTTCATTCGGCCGGGCATGTGCTAGGCTCTGCGCAAGCAGCGGCCGAATGCGGCGGCACGCGCGTGGTTGTGAGCGGCGATTACAAGCGCCAACCCGATCCCACCTGCCCGCCGTTCGAAGTCGTGCCGTGCGATGTGTTCATCACCGAGGCGACGTTCGCGCTGCCGGTGTTCACACATCCGAGCGCTGAGCATGAGGTGCGAAAGTTGCTCGCCTCAGTCGCCATGTTTCCGGAGCGCGCGCATGTCGTCGGCGCGTATGCGTTGGGCAAAGCGCAGCGCGTGATGGCGGAGCTGGTCCGCGCCGGTTGGGACAAGCCGATCTTTGTGCACGGGGCGATGTTGGAACTGGTGAAGCTCTATCAGGAATGCGGCGTTGAGTTGGGCGATGTCCGCCATGTCGAGACGGCGCCGAAGAGTTTCTACGCTGGCGCGATTGTGCTCTGCCCGCCGGGCGCGCTTCAGACGCCGTGGGTGCGGCGCTTCCCTGATCCGGTGACGTCGGTTGCTTCGGGATGGATGCGAATACGGGCGCGCGCGCGTCAGCAAGGCGCGGAATTGCCGCTGGTGATTTCGGACCACGCCGATTGGTGCGATCTGCAGCGCACGATCAAGGACACCGGCGCCGGTGAGATTTGGATCACGCATGGCGAGGCCGATGCGCTGGCCCATTGGTGCGAGCAGCAAGGCCTGAAGGCGAAGGCGCTGCATCTTGTCGGCTATGGCGACGAGGAAGAACCGCCAAACAACGAGAAACCTGGCGCGGCGGCGTGAACCGCTTCGCTGCCCTTCTCGATCGCTTGGCGTATGAGCCTCGGCGCTTGGGCAAGCTTGCTTTGCTGGAAGCGTATTTCCGCGAGACGCCGGACCCGGATCGCGGCTGGGCGCTCGCGGCGATGACGGGTGCGCTGACGTTCAAGAACGCGAAGGCGGGTTTGATCCGCAACCTCGCGGCTGAGCGCACCGATCCGGTTCTGTTTGGCTTACTTCGTCGGCGATCTCGCCGAGACGGTCGCGTTGATGTGGCCCGCGGATGAGACACGCGCGAACGCGCAGCTGGCGATTACCGATGTTGTTGAAGGCTTGAGAGACACGCCGAAGGACAAGTTGCCGGAGGTTGTCGCGAGCTGGCTTGATCGACTGGATGAGAACGGGCGCTGGGCGCTGCTGAAGTTGATCACCGGCGCGCTGCGCATCGGTGTCTCGGCACGGCTGGCGCGCACGGCGCTGGCGCAGCTTGGTGGCAAGACGGCTGATGAAGTGGAAGACGTGTGGCACGCGGTTGATCCGCCCTACACGGATCTCTTCGCCTGGCTCGAAGGCCGCGACGAGGCGCCAAGCGTTTCGACAACGGTGCGCTTCTACCCGCCGATGCTCTCGCACCCGATCGATCCCGAAGAGTTCGCGCCGCTGAACGCGGCCGACTTCATCGCCGAATGGAAGTGGGACGGCATTCGCGTGCAGGCTGCCTCAGGCAAGGACGCCAGCGGCAAACGTATCGCGCGGCTCTATTCGCGGACAGGCGAGGACATCTCCGGCTCCTTCCCTGATCTTGTCGCAGGCTTCGACTTCGATGCCGTGCTCGACGGCGAACTCCTGATCAAGCGCGGCGGCGGTGTGCAGGATTTCAACACGCTGCAGCAGCGCCTCAACCGCAAGAGCGTCAATGCCAAGCTGATGGCCGAGTTTCCAGCGTTCATCCGCGTCTATGATCTATTGGCCGAGGGCGACGACGATCTGCGTGCGCTTCCCTTCGTTGAACGCCGCGCCAAGCTTGAGACGTTCGTCCGTGCGCATCCGCTGGCGCCAATCGATCTCTCGGAGATGATCCGCTTCGACACGTGGGACGAGCTCACCGCCGCGCGCGCCGATCCTTCACATGGCGGCGCGGGAATTGACGCGGAAGCTGTCGAAGGCGTGATGATAAAGCGCCGCGACGCGCCCTATCTCGCGGGCCGGCCCAAGGGCTATTGGTTCAAGTGGAAGCGCGATCCGATGGTGATCGACGCGGTGCTGATGTACGCGCAGCGCGGCTCGGGCAAACGCAGCTCGTTCTATTCGGACTATACGTTTGGCGTTTGGACAGAGGCCGGCGAACTGACGCCGGTCGGCAAAGCCTATTTCGGCTTCACCGATGAAGAGCTGATCGAACTCGATCGCTTCGTCCGCAACAATACCGAGAACCGCTTCGGCCCCGTGCGTGAAGTCACGCACACGAAGACCAAAGGCCTCGTGGTCGAAGTCGCCTTCGAAGGCTTGCAGCGTTCAACTCGGCACAAATCTGGCGTCGCCATGCGCTTCCCGCGCCTCTCGCGCATCCGCTGGGACAAACGCCCAAGCGATGCCGACACGCTGG
>JBEBHI010000267.1:0-2783 GCA_040080935.1 Terricaulis sp. | reverse complement strand
GCACCCGGTCCGCTATTTCGGCCCGGCAGGCGGGCAATATGCATCCGTGCAAATCGTTTGCGACGGCGCGCCGCTGACGACCATCAACGTCACACACTAGCCGCCACGCGTCTAGTAGCGCCCCTTGAGCAGCAGAACTTCCACGATGCGCCTCGCATACTCTTCAGAGATGGCAAGCTTTGGATAGAGCGCCTCAATCCATTCCTGTTCGAGCTTGCTGAAATCACCGTCAGCCAACATCAAGTCGACGCAGTGCGCAAAGACGGATAGGCACATATCTTCGGGCAACGTCAGGCAAGCTTCATTAAGCGCGGCTTGTTTGTCTTGTGCGATCTTGTTAAGCGCCGATTGTTCGTGCACCCCCAACTCGTTGTTCAAGAGCAAGGCGCGCAATGCAGGCGATCGTCTTGCCGTGATCTCGATCTCCTCGCGTTCTTCTTGCTTGAACTGCCCATCCGCGTCGGCAGCCAAGAACAAAATCGCCAAATAAGCTTCTGGAATGGTCCAACCCAAATCGCGGTACCGAAACCGATCAGCCAATTTTTCGATGTTAAACGGCGTATACGCGGCCGCAGTCGAAAAAATGCTCTTTGGCACGGCCGGCTTATCCGGCTTATCTTGCGACTTGGGATCTGATCCAAACAACGCCATTTGCGAATGCTCCGATGGATTAATGGTTCGTGACGCCGCGACCTAGCAACCCGGCGTTCGCGGATCTGCGCATCCGCCGCCGCCGCCGGGCGCGGGATCGCGGTATTCTCGAATGGCTCGATCTACGTCGGCGCGCGTCGCCTGCAGCACGGCGAGTTCTGCTTTCAGCACGTTCTCGGCCGCGAAAGCAGACGCGCCCAGCTGTTGACTGCGCGTCCTGTTATCTCGGTCGCCGCCGGGATCGGTGAATGGAGGATTGTGCGCCAGCGCAGCACGTCGTCCAGCTTCCCGCTTTCCTGCAGAAAGAGTGCGGTCCGACAGACGATCAATGATGCCTGCACGCTCGGCGACGATCTGGCGGGTCAAAGGACTGATTGCCGCGAATGCCTGCGCTGTCGCGCGAGCCTCATCGAGGTCGCGCTTCATGTCATCGATATCGTGCTGCGCTGAGGCGGCTTGCGTGTATTGCCACCAAGCGACAGCTCCAAAGGCGACGGCAACGCCGAACAGGAGAATGCTCAGCAATCCCCAAAACGCGATGCTCTTGCGGGCTTTGTCGTCGTCGCCTCCTCTACTGCCACGCGGAGGGGGCATATCGGAGAACACCGTCGGAAGCCGTCTGTCGTCGTAAACTGTAACGCTCATAGTCGCACCTGCACTACAATAACTGGGTTCGTTGTGATCACCGGGGGCTTCGCGTTCAAAGCGGCCTACAGCTATTCACGTGGTAGTAGCGAAACACAGCGCTCGCCTGGTTGGGGGTATCGCTAGGCGTGGTGCCTTGGCATCCGCTTTCAGCGTAACGGGCATATTGCTCGCCGTAGTCGACCATCTCGGCCAACGTGACAGCGCTTTGTGGCGGCGCCGGCCAATTCAGCAGCGCCGTCCGATCGGCACCCTGCATGGCACGGCTGGTGCTGAACGCAGACACGGCGCGAGCAACTGCCGCGCGCCACTGCGCTCTATCGTCGGGTCGGCCTGCGGGCATGTATTGGGCCCGTCGGAGCCAAAACATCCCGAGGAGCAATTGCCCCTCTGCCGTCGAGGCCATGCGATTGCAGCGATCGTAACCGTTCAAGCTCTCTGCGGGCTGGCTCCCAATGACCCTGTTGTTGGAATCCAATATCGCCCGGTACACATCCTCACCGCCGAGCACTAATCGCACCAAACACATCTGCCTCAACGCGGCCTGCGAAACACCCGCCTGGTCTGCGTGATCTCGCGCATCGCGCAACGTGCCGAACCCTCGCCCAGAAGATTCAAGAATACTGCGATAGTAGAAGGCATCCAGTTGCAGGTTTTCGAAGCCCGGCTCAGCCGTTCGGCCCGGTCCCGTTGCAAACCGAAGGCGATCCCACGCGCGGTCCCACTCACCGCGGTTGAAATAGACGCGCCCAAGATCGCTGTTGACCGCCACAGAGTCCCCTTGCGCGCGGTAGGCCCGCTCAAGCGACTCTTGCGCGTGCGCTGGGTCCAGCCGCGCAACGCCGATCCAAGCCAATGCCGGACGCAACCCTCGATCACCTAAATGCTCAGCCTCGCGGCGCGCCCGCGTGACGTCGGTGCGCTCGCGGTAGATTTCGAACAGACGCCAATGAACATCTGGCGATGATTGCGTCGCCGCGCTGTGAGCGCGGTCGGCTTCTGCGATGAGCCTCTCAGCCTGGTCTCGGCCTGAAACGCTGGCTAGTCCGAGCAGGGCTTCAACGCGCAGGCCCTGGGCGCGCGCTTGTTCGCTCTGACGACGACCACGGCCAGCCAATGTGTCAGCAATCTGGAAGCCGCAACTCGCGGCCGCATAGTTTCCGGTTGGATCCTCGCCCAGTTTTGCGAGGCGCAACTGCGCTTCCGACACGCACATTTGCGCTTGGAGCGACGTCCGCTGGCCCGGGCGCGTCAGCACAGCATTGCATGCAGTGAGCGCGTCACGAAGCGCGCGCGCGTCGGCATTCGCATTGCCCAATACGTAATTGATTGTCGGGACTAGGGCGGGGTCATCGGGGCGCGGGTTGCCGCTCGGCACTCGACATTCTTGCGCCCAAGCCTGCGATGCCATCGCAAGCGAAACTACGGTTACAAGTGCCGCGAGGCCGGTTCGCCGCGCTGCGGTCGCGAGCATCATGAACACGGCC
>JBEBHI010000266.1:0-2798 GCA_040080935.1 Terricaulis sp. | reverse complement strand
GACGATTCCTTTGTCGGCGCCGGCGCTGGCGATCCTCAACGGGAGGGTGCGTTCAAGCGAATATGTGTTCCCGTCGCCATTGGGACACGACAAGCCTGCAAATTCACTTAGCAAGAATTGGCAAAGTGTGCGCGCTGCCGCTGGCCTGTCTGATGTGCGACTTCACGATCTTCGCCACACGCTCGCTTCGCTCCTTGTGGCCCGCGGCGCCAGCTTGCCCATGATCGGCAAAATCCTGGGGCACGCATCCGCCCAAACCACTCAGAGATACGCGCACCTCGCCGCCGATCCGCTGCGCGCGTTGGTTGATGACGCTTCCGCGCACCTTTTCGGCGACCTAACGCAAACGGCTGACGTGATAGCTTTGCGCAAGGGAGAATGAAATCGACCCTAGCTGGGCTTGCTTACGCCGCACACCCACCCGCCGCGCGGGACTAATCAATCCGCTGGCGCCGTCCCCGCACCCGTGTTTAGTTTTCTGTCGGCGCGGCTATCGAGCCTCGTTATTCAAAAAACCGTTCTTTGAATTTCAGGAGTGCGCCGCGCAGTTCAGGGCTCAGCTTGTCAGCTTTCAATCGCTCCTCAACGGTGCCCTCAAAAGTGGGAAGGTCGCACAGCTTGGTGATGGCGGATCGTCCGGTCGCGAAAATCCCCCCGAACATCATCAGCGCGATCGAGTCGAACAACTGCCGGTCGCCCAGGGCCTCGGTGAACTTCGCCCTGCAAGCGCTGTCCCACTGTCCCATCTGGACCATCGCATAAGGCCCGTGGAGGTCCCAGATCTTCGGCAGTAGCGC
The DNA here is from genome assembly GCA_040080935.1 of Terricaulis sp. Classification (GTDB taxonomy): domain Bacteria; phylum Pseudomonadota; class Alphaproteobacteria; order Caulobacterales; family Aquidulcibacteraceae; genus Vitreimonas. The sequence continues at coordinate 2,001 of JBEBHI010000266.1, read as the reverse complement.
GCCTTTCAGATGCGCCGCCTTCCACCTTTTCGACAGCGTGTGAGCGAGTTCAGTCGTTTCCTCTTTGCTGAGCCACGCTCCTTCTTCACCGTCATCGCGCGAGTTGAAAATCCCGTAGCAGAAAAAATGGTAGTGCAGCCAATGCGGGACGAGGGAGTTGTCTCCTTCACCTACAAGGTGACGAAAAACGTCCGCGCCAATCTTCTTGAACACGGCGTTTCGTTTTGAGGCCGCTCGCAGTAACGAATGGAAATTGTCGGCAACGCTTCGCCTCTCGACGATGCGAAGGTCTGCTGCGTCCTCGCGTTTGAGGAGCCGCATCACGCCCGACCAAAACTTGGTGTGATCCACCGACGGCATCTCAGAATAGATGTCGTCGATCCGGTCAAAGAGCGGAGCGAACCGATCTTCTTTCAAGGCGGCGTCCAACTCAGCGGCAATCTGCGCTTCAGGCATAGCAAACAGCTTTTCAACTTGTTCGCGACTTGCTGCGTTCGGAATGAGTCCGAGCCGCATCGTCGTCAAGAGCGGGCGACGCAAACACAAGCAGTCTGGATAATCATTAGAGCGGTTTCGCGCGAGGCGCGGGAAAAGGAAGGCCAAAAGTTTGCGCGTTGCTTCGCCGTCTTCATCTTCGCTCAGCAACCCATCGAAAGGGTCTTTGTCGCCTCTGTCGCGATCGGCGGACACCGCCATCTGAATCAGCTCGGTTTGAGACAGAGGATTTTGGACGTATTTGTCCGGATTGTTCCGAATGCGCTCAACCGTTCTCGGCGCCTTACTCATCAAAGAGCTAAAGACGAGGAGGTCGACCCAATCGACTTCACGCCCAACCATGCTGGCCAACACATGGAACGTTCCGGTTAGACGCTTGATGTCTCGGGGCGTAGACAAGGTGTGACGAAACAGCAGCGCAATCGCTTCTTTGAAGCGCTCGGATTGATCGAACTTCGGCGGCAGACTGACTGTTTTCGTCAGCGCCGTTAGTTCAGCAACAAGAAGCCGCTCCAACTCCTCCGTGAACATGATGGGAAGTGGAAAGGCAAATTGAACAATCTTTTCTAGATACGACCGACCGCGTTCGGCCCGCTCGCGTTCGGCCACGCCGGCGCCCAGGGCCTGAATGACGCGGTTCACATCGTACGCAATCACATACGAAATGCCGGGGAAGTCGGCTACCGACCGCACAAGCTGCGCAACAGTGCGAATCTCCGAATCTTCGACGCGATCAAGTTCGTCGATCAACACGACAACAGGTGAGTCTAATTTTGCGAGCTGCTGCATGAGCGTTTTGCGGAGAGAGGACAAACTCTGCTCTCGCCCAAACAATTCGCCTACTGCCTTGAGTCCGCCAGCAGTCGCGGCCCCAGCCAAAGGATTCCAGAAGTTTGCTATCGGCGCGAGGATGTTGCCGTACTTTGTCAGCGTGCCGATGATCGCTTTCTGCCGCTGATCGTCGGGATCGAAGGTCGTAAGCAGCTCTGAGATAAATTCCGAAACTAGATCGTTGCGACCCGAAACCAGCCACGGGTCAAAGCGAACTACATGCGCGGTCTCGTATTTCTCTTCGACGGCCTCGGCGAGCATGTTGAGAATTGACGACTTGCCACTTCCCCACGGCCCGGTGACGCCAACAACCACGCCGGTAGCTTTGCCGGTTGCCGGACTTATGAGCGAGTCAGCGAGACGCGCGACAAATCCTTTTCTCTCTAGAAGATCTTCATCGATCGATTGGATCGGCCGTTCCGGTTGACCCGCCGACTTCTTTGCTTTGGCGGCCACCTCTTTCCTCCGAATCAGTCCGCTCATTCGGGCCAGCGTGCGTCATAGCTAGAATTTTCGCGAGTGGCCTACTCGCTCCATTGCGGTCAGTGACTTAGCGCACGCAGCAACGGCGTGTTGTCGCCGTGTGTGGACGGCTCTCCGTTGGCAAGGGATTTCTTTCGGTGATGCGCGTTTGGTCGGTGCGGCCGTGTGTTCGACCTGTTGGTGCGGCACACG
>JBEBHI010000265.1:0-2800 GCA_040080935.1 Terricaulis sp. | reverse complement strand
GATTGCGATGGAGTTGCTCAACTCATTCAAGAGCATCTGCGTTTACATCGCGCTCGATATTGTCGTGTTCGATATCGCTGAAATCGGGGTGTTTCAGAAATACAACGATGTCGCCCTGTATGGCTGGTTCTGGTTCTGGGCGTCCATCCCGGTGGCGATCATCCTCCACGACGCGTACTTCTACTGGATGCATCGGGCCATGCATCACCCGAAACTCTACAAGATTTTTCATCTCACCCATCATCGCTCGCACAACCCTACACCATTCACCGCCTATTCGTTCGCTGCGCCTGAGGCGGCAGTGCAATACGCATTCGTGCCGTTACTGCTGCTGGTGATGCCGATTCACTCAGTCGCGCTTCTGATCGTGTTGGCGATCATGATCCTGAAGAATGCCGTGGGTCATTGCGGATACGAGCTTTTTCCGCGCGGATTCGCCGAGCATCCCTTCTGGGGTCAGTTCACAACCGTGACACATCACGACATGCATCATGAGCGTGCGCGGGGAAATTACGGATTCTACTTCACATGGTGGGACCGGTGGATGGGAACGGAGCAGGCCGACTATCAAACGCGCTTTGCTAGGGTAACCCAGCCAGAGAGCCAACATGGCGTCAGTCGCTAGTGCGTGTCCCGGTGCTGAATGCTGACCGCGTCGCGTGGTTTGGGTTCGCCAGTGTCCGTAGTCGGCGATGGCCTGCCGTAGCTCATGCAGCATTACGGGCGGAAGCGTTTGAGCGACCCGGCCCATCGTAAGAATGTGGCGTTGAAAGCCGAGTTGGCCCAGTTCTGTCGCTCGACGCGGTTCGGGCTTTACTCTTGGCCGTGAAGCTCCGGATAGATCCACCAGGACGGAAATCCGGTCTCGCCCAGCACCAGCGCCGCGATCTCCGGAAAGATGATCTCGGCGCGCACGCTGTTGCCAAGCATCACCAGGCAGCGCTGCCCGGCTTCTTCGCAGATCACCAGATTGCCGGTCCAATCATTGTGACCGCCCTTGGAGAAGTAGCGCCCATTGGGCCCCTCCCAGGTCTCGCCGACGAGTGACGCGGAGAGGTTCGTAGCTTCACCGCGCGGATCGGTGGTGTTGTAGAACTGGATGGTCGGAAACTTCTGCGCTGTGCGGATCGGAAATTGCGCGCTGACCCATTCGACGCGTGCAGCAGGGGAGAACCCTTCACCGGCAAACATGCCGCGCCACATGCGGGCTTGGTCTTCGATCGTGGTGTCCATCGAGCCTGCCGCAGCGACGTTGTCTCGGCGATCGTGCGGTTCGAACGTGCCGTCCATGGCGTAACCATCGGCGAGATTGCCGGCGAAATCGTCGCGCCATTGCATGGAGGTGCGGGTCATGCCGAAGCGATCGAACACGCGAGTCTGCATCTCCGCGCCGACATCAAGGCCGAGCCCTTGCTCCAGCACGAGTTGCAGCACCCAGATACCTTCGTTCGAATAGGCGTAGTGCGCGCCCGGCGTGAAGTGGAAGCGCAGGCGTTGGTCGTCATCCAGCCAGCGCATATTGGCGAAGCCGCTCGTGTGCGAGAGCAGGATGCGCGGCGTCAGCTGACGCCAGCGTTCGTCGCCGGCGAGATCGGTGTAATCTTCGTATTCCGGCAACGGGCGCGGCAGATAGTCCGCGATCGAGCGATCGAGATCGAGCCGGCCTTCATCGACAAGCTGCATCAACATGTAGGCAAACGCCGCCTTGGTCACGGACGCGCCATACATGATCGTGTCGGTCTCAAGCGGCAGCGCGTTCTCGCGGTTGCGATAGCCGTAGGCGCCGACATGCGTGATCTCACCGCGCTCGACCACGGCCACAGCCATGCCGACAACTTGCTCGCGCGCCATTAATGCTTCGATGCGTGCATCGAGCGCTTCGCCTTCAAGACGCTGCGTTGCAGGCAGCGATCTAGTTGCGCAGCCCGCGAGGGCTGCCGCGAAAATCAGTGCTGAAAGTTTCATTAGGTCCTCAGGGTCTGCGCCAGCTAATGAAGAAGCATCCAAGTCCGCCGATCAGGAGGGCGAAGCCTGGGACTAGGGCCCAGCCGAACTTGGCTGGGACGATTACGGAATTGGCGCCGACGAGATGCCACTCGCGGCGGCCGTCAGGCACCGTTTCTGTGAAAGCAGGCCCGCGCATTTCTGGGATGAAGATCGTTTGTTCGTCGGCGCGGGCCAGCAGCGCGGGATTGTCGCTCACGTCGTCGAAGGTGTTCGAACTCTCTCCGGCGTGGATGATCCCCGGCGACTGGTAGGTGTAGTGCATGGCCGCGCCGCCGCGGTCGACTTGCGCCAGGCCGCAGCGGCGCTCGATCAATCGGAACACCATCTATTCTCGAAATGGTTACGCGTTGTCCTCTAGCGCACTGGCAGACCTTGGATTTGGCGCGATCGCTACGGTGAGTTCAAGCTCTTTGCCCTTGCCGGATTGGGTTTGCACGCGCTCGATCAACGCGTCCAACTCCGCATTAAAGAGAGCCAGTGTCTTGCGGTCGAGGCGGATTCGAATGTGGCGAACAGAAGTGTCTCGCAACCGGCCCTCAGTGACCGCGACCCCGGACGCAAGTGCAGTTGCAACCGAGCGCGCGGCCGAACTGAGAAAACGCTTCGCCACCTTGGCGAGCGCGGCGCGCCCTGTTTTCGTGCGCGAAGCGGCGCTCGCGGAAAGCTGTTCTGAAATCAGCCCGTAGACCGTTTCCGGGCGGCGGGCGCTTGGCCGCATCGCGACCGCACGCACCAGGCCCGCGTGCTCGAGTTGTTCAATGTGGTGATAAAGGCCGCTGACGGGGCGCCCGAT
>JBEBHI010000264.1:0-2804 GCA_040080935.1 Terricaulis sp. | reverse complement strand
ATCGTGATTGGCCCATTTGCGAACGCGACCGATGACTGGAATGGTCCCCCATTCGCGCCGTTGGTAAGGTGTTGTCGCGACGACGGAGATTGGCCCATTTCGGACGTTGACCGTTCTCGCTAGGCTTCGAGCCATGAGAGCATTCACAACCCTTGCTATCGTCGTCGCTCTGGCATGCGCCACAAGTCCGGCGTGGAGCGCCGACACTCGGGATTACGTTTGCACGGTCGAGCAGAAGGCAGGTATCGGCGCGGTCCACCTGGAAGGCGCTGGCGCGCCGGAAGCGTTCATCGCCACTGAAACACCTACGCGATTTGCGATGCGAATTACTGGCGAGGGCCAGCATTTCGTCGCGATTGAAACGCCATACTCGGGTGCAGATCGCGACCGCTACGAATGGCATACGTCAAACACTGTGCTGCACAGCGCCTACGAGAGCGACGACGGACAGGATTTCGTTGCCGTCGAAGATCGGGCCTTTCTCCGCATCACCACGATGACTGACGGATCGCTTCGTTTCTATCACTCAGGCTTTGAGTATCCTGGCGGCGAAGACACCAACCTATCGGTCCGGTGGGGCGTCTGCGTACGGTCCTAATGTCCGTTCCCGGCAAAATCACGCCATTGCAGTGTGCGCTAAATCACTGTCCGGTTTGGAGCGAGTAGGCCACTCAACAAAATCGCGGCTATGACGCACGATGGCCCATTCGAGCCGGTCGCAACCGTGGTGCGTGCGAAGCGGGTTGAGGCGGTTTGCGCACTAAGACCTGCCCGCAACCGCATACGTTCACCCTTCGCACCCAGGCAGCGGCGCGCCGCGATCGACGTAGCGCCGCTCCGTTAGACCTGCGAGCACGAACCCGCCGACAACTGGCACAAGAGCCACGGCCAGATCGTGATCTCCGCCGCGGCGTTGAATATTCAGCGCGCCCAGAGCCAGAAACGGTCCGCGCGAATGCGGCGCGTATCGCCTTTCAAACTCAGCGCGCGCTGGACGCGCCCGCGGATTACTTCAACTGCCGGGGCTTGACTCAATTATTGTAAAACGATAATATATTATCGTGTTACTTGAGGGAGATCCGTGATGACCCAGGCAGCCGCAGTCCCGCTGGAGCGGGCGCAGCAACTGGCCGGCGGTGCATCGACTGTGGCGGTCGTTGGGGCGGTGCTGATCGCTCTGGCTGCGGTCGCTGGCGAGGTCGATCCGGTCATCATGGCAGTGCGCAATCGCGAAGTGACGTCTGATCTCCCAGGCGCTGCTGCATTGATCAGCGCGGTCGGCGTGTTCTGGCTGATGGCGCTGCCAAGTTTTCTACTGGCTGGCGCGATGCTCGATTTGAGCAAAGTGCTCGACGAGTATGGCAAAGGCCGGTTCTTCACACTGCGCGCCAGCGCCCACGTCCGTAAAGCGGGCGAGGGGGCGATCTGGGCGCTGGTGTTCAAGATCGTGGCGTCGCCGACGATCGTGAGTTGGATCACGCACGAAGGCCGCGGCTTCATCTGGCACATGGAGCCGTTCGATCTCGGACTCTTCGCCTTCGCCGCGGCCGTGATGGTTCTTGGTCGGGTGCTTGAAGCTGCCGCGAAAATAAAAGCTGAAAACGACGAGATTGTATGATGAGCAAAGTTGATATCGATAAAGTTCGCGCGCTAGCCGGCCGAACGCACGTCATGAATGCATTTCTTATCCCGCTCCTGGTTGCGGCGGTCGGGCTGCCCCTAATCGGTGAACTTTACCTAGTCACGTTCGAACCAGCGCCGTGGGCGGCGGAACTCGGCGCACCTCTAGCGATTGCAATCAAACTGCTGAGCTACGCGCCAGCGATCGCCGCGGTGGGCGCAGTCATTATGCTCGGCCCGGTGCTCGTCGAGTACCATGAAGGCCGCTTTGTCTCTAAAAAGGCAAGCGGCGCGTTCCTGTGGGCGGGCTTGTTGGCGCTCGCGGCGTTCATGTTGAAATTGCTGATAGCGCCACTGGCGATTTCGCTGCTCGGCGGCGCCGCGTTCGCCTGGCGCTTCGATCCCCTCGATATTACTCTGATGGTCTTTGCTTCCTCGGTGATGATGATAGGAAGTACGCTTGAGGCCGCCGCCGCCGCGCTCAAAGCCGAGAACGATCAGATCGTTTGATGCGGATCGTCGTCACCCTCGATGTGATGCTTGCGCGGCGCAAGATGAAGGCGAAGGACCTCGCCGAGCGCGTGGGCATCACCGAAGCCAACCTCTCGCTCCTGCGGACAGGCAAGGTAAAAGGCGTGCGCTTCGACACGCTCGCCAAGATTTGCGAAGCGCTGCAGTGCAAGCCGGCTGATTTGCTGGATGTGGAACCGGGTGTGGCTGGGGCTACTCAGTTTGCCGAGTCGTGATCGCGCGTCATTTCGGGATCGTGCAGTCGGAGCAGTTTCCGAAGAGTGCGCTCGATTTCTTAGGTGCGGATTCATATCGCGCCCAATGACCGTTGTCGGCGATGGCGTGCCCTAACGGACGCAAGATGACCAACGGATCGACTTGAGTGAGTCCGCCGTCCATGGACTTGTGCTGGTCAGATTTCGATAAGCGCCAGCGGCGCTGAGATACCAGGGTGCGGTCAGGCGTTGCCCGACTCTCTTAATAGCGTGCAAAGGCCGCTGAGGCGTTTCCGCTGACCCGAACGCTGGAGCACTTCGAACGCTTCGATGAAGCCTTGACGCCTTAGTGCGACATCAATGGCGTGGCATGTAGAAAAGTCCCCGCTCTCGGCTAAGCGCTCAGCGTGTCGCAGGATGTAGGACCTTCTCGATTCTTGGACTTCCCTCGGCATCTCA
>JBEBHI010000125.1:0-10682 GCA_040080935.1 Terricaulis sp. | reverse complement strand
ACACCCACAGGCACAGCACGCCTCCAGGGCGCCAGCGGGGCAGTCGATGCGAATATGTATTCTCTAGACGCTGTCGAAATAGCCGGCCTTCGCCGCGACGGTCAGGTCGCTGTTCAGACACCGCCAGACGCCGTCTCCGCCGCGGCACATGCAGGCGTGCTGGGAGCAAGGACATTCGCCAACACGCGCCTTGAGTTCGACTTTGTTTCTAACCGACTCAGAATCGACACCAGCCCCACTCGGGCGCCGCTCCAAAACGCCGTCAATGTCGAATTCCGCCACGGCATGTTCGCACTCGTTCCAATTAGCGTGGCCGGACTAGGCGCTACTGCAGTCGTCGACACAGGCGCGCGCGTCACTGTGGCGAACGGGCGCTTGAGAAATGCCTTAGGATTTAGCGAAAACGATCCGCGCCTAAGCGAGGTCGAACCCATCGGGGGAGCGACTGGCCACAGGACGCCTACCGTTTCTGCTGAAGTAACACCCGTCCTATTTGCGGGCCGCGACTTCGGTGCGCTCAACCTGAACTTCGCCGAACTCTCTGTGTTCGCCGCCTTGCAGCTCACTGAAGCTCCTGCGTTGATATTGGGCATGGACATTCTTCGCCGGGCCGAAGCTTTGGTCTTGGACTACACAAACGCAGAACTCGCCCTGCACACCTAGGGCCGGCTCTCGTAGAGGCTGCATCAACCAGACGCGCGACAAGGCGCGCCCTTCAGATCAAACGTCCAACTCCAACTTGTCAATACGGCGCGCCATCGCCGCTGACGGACATAGGGCCACGGCTTAGTTCTGTGCGTTTGCCCAGGCGCGCCAGCGGCTCAAGAATTCCGCTTCGCTCAGACCTAAATGGGCGAGAATCTCTTGATTACTTGTCGCCGGAAGAAGCGCGATGAGTGTGGTTCGGCCCCACATCTCGTCGATGAAACGCACCATTGAGCCGCAGACGCCATAGCGATAACGTCCGCTCCAAGCGTCAGCGAGTGTCGTCGGCGCGGCCGCCGCCGCGATCGCCGAGCGCGCATCGTCGGCGTGGCCTGAGTCGAGCTGACCTGACACGACGACAGCTAATCCCTCCACGAACCAACCAGCGTCGTCCATGCCGGTGAAGTCGCGCGTTGAATTGTGCTGGCCATGGAACGCGTGCGTCAGTTCATGCGCAATGATGCCGCGCACTTCCACGGCATCACCCGAATGATCACAGGCGTCATGCGACCAGGCGGATGGAGACAACAAATAGAGACCGTCAGCAACCCCGACGCCAACCATCCAGCATTGTGACGGCGCGATTCCCCACGCCTCGGGCAATGCTTGGTCAAACGCCGTGCGGTCCTGAGCGACAACCACGTTCACTGGAGCCTGGAAGCGATCACCGAAGAAAGCTTCGACTTGCTGGCGGCCAGCAGCGACATCCTGCGTGACGCCCGCATCGCCGCCATTCATGGGGAACGCATGCGCGCAGCCGGCCAACACCACCGCCAAGGTCAATCCACAAACTCGCACGTATTCCTCCTCACCGCTTTGGACGAAGATGCGTCGACCGGGGCACATAGATGCGTGGTTACCGATCTGGAACGGCTGTGCCAGGTTTGGAGCGATGCTGCCGCTCAACGTGACGCGACCGCCAGGCCGAAAATCGCCGGTAGTAGACATTCAACGCGCGGTCAGGTGTTGGACGACGCTGGGGCGGTCGGCAATTTGCCGATGTCCCGTCCTACGAGCGCCGTCGAAGGAGTACACGGTCGCCACCAGCGCGATCGTGCTCAGCCGCGCTGCGCGCAGACTGCTTAGCCTCCCCGCTCGTCGCAAGACCAAGGACGCTGGACCGTCTGTGCTGGCGCAGCAGGGCGCTTTGTGATGCGATCGCGTCGAGGGATCCATGCGTTCATTGTTTGTCGCGACTATTTTGGCCACGTTGCCCGCGTCTGCCTGTGCTCAAACTCAAGCCTTGTCGGGCGAGGCGCCGGCGCCGATTGAAACGGTGACGCTGCATCGATTATTCAATGAGTACTATGCCTGTGGTGAACACATAGAGGGCGAGCTTCAGTATCTGGGTGATGCGCTCGGCGCCGATTGTCTCATTCAAGGTGGCCTCGATCCCAACACGGAAGGCGGATTTGCCCGCGCCTTTCGCAATGACGGTTTGCGCAACGAAGATTGGTACGGCTGGGACGCAGAGGTGCTCGCGCCGTTCGACGCGACGATTATCCGCATAAACATCAACCCGGCCGTCAACGAACCGGGTCACCTTGGCACTCCACCGGCAAGTTTCATCGTGTTTGAGCGCGTTGACGGCATGCGCGTCTTGTTCGCGCATGTTCAGGATATTCTGGTCGAACAAGGTTCGACCGTTGCGGCTGGCCAAGTTGTCGCTCACGTCGGCAACAACGGCTACGGACGCAATCCGCACATACATGTTGGCGCGTGGAAAGATGAGACACCATACCAAATCCGCTGGGACTTACGCCGCTAGCGCACAGCGATGCCTGCGGTCGGTACGGAGTTGCCCCAAACGGCGCAAAACATAGGCGCGGCGGGCTCGAAGCCTGAATGTCTCAGATGCGCCATCGCGGGCCATCGCCCCGATTTCTGCGCCAGACCTATTGGCGGGTTATGACCCCGATGACCCAATTTCGCACGGCGAGATCATCCCAGACGCCATCATATATGACATCGGCGCGATAGGCTTCGAGCGCGCCGCGCGCCCTGCCCCTATACACTTTGAGCGGCAGGACGACGCGTGCGAGCCCGGAGGGAAGCACCTGATCGCGCACCTCCATCAGTAAGCCATCGCCGCTCGTATCCATGCCGATCAGTTGCGTGCCGGGAATGTGAAGAACGACATCGGCAAAATCCAGGCACGCGCTGGCGCACGTGCCGTTCGACAAGATGTAGACGTGCGCGGGGATTGGCGATGGACCTTGCGGGCGGCGCTGCGTGTAGCCGCCGCCCTGCGGCACCGGCGTGTCAGCGGCGGAATCGCGCTGGCGCCACATTGGTTCGCCACGCGCCAACGTTTGCGTAAAGCCATCCTGCACTGCGCGCGCCCAAAGCGCTACTTGCGACTGCTCGCCAAACTGCGCGACCAATTCAGGTGCAAGTGCGTTGATGTAATCAAGGTTGCCCTGCGACACGCGCCAATCGGTGGCGCCGCCGGGGGTAGATTCCGGGATCGCGCTGACGATCTCGGCGCCCCATACGGCGCGCGCGATCTCAGCACCCCATTCCGAGTTGCCGCCGCCATTGCCGCGAACGTCGATGATAACGGCGCGGCCAGCGCGAATAGTCTCCGCGTCGGCGGTGATTTCGTTGACCAGCGCACGGAGTTGTTCGCCGGCGCTGTTGTCAAATGTCGGCACGCCAATCCAGGTAACGTCTTCCGCTGGCCTAGTGACGCCGAATTCGGCTCCAGGGCCGTTGGTGGCAATGTTGTAGCGCGGCCAATAGTCATCGGCCGGAACGTCGCGCCAATTGAGCGTGAGTCGCGTGCGTTCGCCGTTTTGCTCGAACACGCAACGGTTTGGCGCGGGCGCGTATGGATTGCCGCGATCGAGGAAGAGCCGCGTGTGCGCTGCGCGGCGATCGCGAGCAAGCAACGGGTTCATCGTGAACGGAAACACAGTGCGCTCGCGCAGACGCGCCAAAGTTTTGCCATCGCAGCTGACAATGCGCGCGCCTTCGACCGGAACGCCCTCGCCTTCGCTGTAGGCGACGATGGTTTCGTCACCGCGTGCAGTGGCGATGAAGCCGGGCCAGCGCGCAACGCTCAGCGGCACAACTGATGAAAAACTAAGGTGCGGATCCTGGAAGCCGTTGGTGTATGGCGCGAGCGCGTAGAAATAGCTGGGCTGATCGGTGACGCGCCCCAAACGTTGGCGCGCCTCGCGATAACCGCGCTCGAACCAGTGCTGCATGCGCGGATTTTCGGTATCGATGGCGATGGGCGTATCTTCGCGCAAGTACATACGCAGCGCCTCGAGATCAGTCTCCGCAGCCGCCCGCCACGCTTCCGGCGTTTGCGGTAGCCCCGGTCCCTCTTGCTCCTGCGCGAAGACAGGCGCGGCAAAAGCGGCAAAGGCGGAGGCGGCGGCAATGAGGGTTCTACGCATCCGAAATTCTCCCACCGTACCTTTGCTACACGTCTCCAGCGCACTCGGACGACAAAGCGCTGGCGTTCGGACCGCCGACATTCGCGCACTGCGAGCTTCAGCGTCGGGGCCTCCCTGCCCCTATGACGCTGAGCTCAGCGCGATTTCGACATCACTGCACGGGCGCTGACCGGGCCCCATCTTGGCGTCCAGGCGCACGCTTAGTTCATCGCGACCTCCATTGCTAGATTTTCTGCGCGCTTCGGCGGCCAAGCGCGCATCACGATTGTTTCAGGCGCGGGCGGCTTCCAGCCCAGTGATCCATGCGGACGCACAGCGTTGAAGTGCCTGCGCCACGCTTCGATCAGCACCTGAGCCTCACGGAGCGTGTAGAAAATCTCTCCGTTGAGCAGCTCGTCGCGCAGTTTCCCATTGAACGATTCCACGTAGCCGTTCTCCCACGGCGAGCCCGGCTCGATGAAAGCCGTCTTCGAACCGACGCCGGCGATCCATTCGCGTACCGCGGTCGCCGCAAACTCGGCGCCATTGTCGCTGCGCACATGCTCGGGCGCGCCCCGCGTCAGCATCAGATCAGCCAACACGTCGATGACGTCGCTCGATCGCAATCGGCGCGCCACGCGGATCGCCAGTGCTTCGCGTGTAAATTCATCGACCACGCACAACAAACGCAGTTTGCGATTGTCATGGGTGCGATGCTCGACAAAATCATAGGCCCATACATGGTTGCGCCGCTCGGCTCTGAGCCGGACGCATGAGCCGTCATTCAGCCAAAGCCGGCCGCGTTTCGGTTGTTTCATCGGCACTTTCAGCCCCTCCCGCCGCCAGATGCGCGCCACGCGCTTGACGTTCACCAACCATCCCGAGTTGCGCAGCAGCGCGGTGATGCGGCGATAGCCGTAGCGGCCATAGGTCTTGGCCAGCTCAATGATGTCAGCGGTGAGCGCCGCATCATCGTTACGGCCTTTAGGCGGCCGTCGCTGCGTTGAACGATAATGTCCGAGCGCCGCACAGGCGCGACGCTCAGACACCGAAAGCTTCTCTTTCACGTGATCAACGCAGGCCCGGCGACGAGCGGGGCTTAGAAGTTTCCCGACGCGGCTTCTTTGAGGATCAGCTTGTCGAGCGTCAGATCACTCACGGCCTTCCGTAGCCGTAAATTCTCCGCCTCCAATTCCTTGATCCGTCTCACCTGGTCGGTCTTCAGACCGCCGAATTCTTTGCGCCAGCGATAATAGCTCTGCTCGGTGATCCCAATCGATTTGGCGCCCTCGGCGATCGACGCACCCTGTGACGTGAGCACCTCAACCTGCCGCAGCTTCGCGACGATCTCCTCCGGCGTGTAACGCTTCCGGGGCATGATTTCCCTCCAAAATTCCAGTCCATCCTAACTTCAAGGTCGGACGCGTTTGAAGGGGCAGGGTCAGCGCCGCCCGAAAACACCGATACTTCTAAACCACGAGATCCGCAGGCGCCGCCCGGACTGTCTGACGGAACGGTGGCCATCATCAGTCCGGCAAGTTCGGGCCACGGCGCGCCATCGGTGAAATTTTCCGCATGGCTGGCGCGCTCCAAACAAGCCATGCGCCCTACTCATCAATTCGGCCCACGATCGCCGTAGGCGGACAATCACAATCTAAGCCTGCCGCCAAAACGGTCGCCAATCAGCTCCCTGGCTTGGGCGCATAAAATAGAATGTGTTGTCCGCGTTCCACTCGTCCGCCGGCGCGTTGCTGACATGCGTTAAGGCGATTTGAAGCGCCGGATCGCTGCCGTCGCGCCAATCTGCGAAGAGCTGCGGCGATGGAAGGTCAAGCATAACCCAGACCCGCCCATCCTGAGGGTAGGAATCAAACCATGGCAAAGTGGAAATCAGCGACGTGAGCCCTGTCGTCGCCCCAGCGTTGACTTGACCATCGCCGTAGTGGTTTGGCGCTCCACCACTTGGCTCACCGACAAATAATGCGAACGTCTCTCGTTCAAGACGATTGGTCGCGTTTTGAGCGGCGGAGAATGTTCGCTCCAAACCGGACAGTGATTTAGCGCACGCAGCAATGGCGTGTTCTCGCCGAAATCGGTCATCGGTCAGACAGCCTTTCTCTTGACCATGATCGTTTGCCAATATCTTCGTTGCGCATTGTGTGCACAAATCGGCTCTCGGGTGGGGGACGGAACACGTGGGACAATACCGGTATCGCGCCTTCATCAGTTATACCCGCTCCGATCGGGCGGTAGCGGCGAAGTTGCAACGCGAACTAGAGCGCTTTGAACTCCCAACGGAGATACGACGCGCCCACGGCGATGGCCTAACCAGCAAGCGCCCTTTTCGTCCCATCTTTCGCGACGAAGATGAATTGCTCCCCGGCGAGGATCTTCCGAAACGCATCGCTGCCGCACTTGATGCGTCGGCACATCTAATTGTGATTTTGGGGCCAACAACAAACAGAAGCCGTTGGGTTGAGCTGGAAATCCTTCACTTCATTCGCAGCGGTCGCCGCCATGAAATTTTGCTCGTCAAACGAAACGGCTCCAACCTGACTGCGGACGACATACCTCTTCCACGGTCGCTTCTGTTCAATCCGTCCTCCTCGGGCGAACTGACACAAGAGCCATTGCCTGAACCGCTATGGGTCGACTGGGCCGAACATTCGTCCAATCGCCGTTCGCTGTTGCGTGTCGCAGGAACGCTCCTGGGCCTGAAGTCTTTGGACGAGCTCGAGCGCCGCGACGCGCAGGCCCAAAGGCGTAGACTCGCGCTGGCAGGCGTCACCCTCACCGCCATACTCGTCTTTGCGGGCATAGGCACAATAGCGCTTGCATTTTGGCAGCGAGAAACGCTGCGATCTCAGGTCGGACAGCTCACCCAACTTGCAAGTGAAGCCAACGAGCAAGCCCGGTTTGATCGCGGGATGCGTTATGCATTTGCCGCCCAAGAGTTGGCGCGTCGAAGTCTGTTGGAATTTGATGTTGGTGAAGCGCAAGCGGAACTGATCCGGGGCCAGAACTCCAATACCGCAGTGACGGAAATTCGTCTCCCCGACCGCATCAGATACGTCCGCCTGTCCCCGGATTCTGCGCGCGTTATGGTGGTGCTTGATGACAACATCGGTGGAGCCGAAGTGTTCGATGCGAGAACAGGTCGTCAGGTCGGCGCGCGGATTGAAGGCGAGTTTACGGCCCCGCCCGTATTCTCCAGGGATGGCCGGTTTGTGGGCAGTTCACGCGATGGCATCATTCGTTGGTACAACCCCGCGACTGGAGAAGAAGTTCAAGTAGTCACGCCGCCCGATAGGATGGAAGGCACCGCGGGCATGACAAGTCCCGTACTGGCCACTTCAGCGAATGGCACTTTCACTGTGGCGGCACTAGGCAATGATCGCTACAGCGTCATTTCGATGGTCGGCATGACAGCCTCCTTCGCGTCCATTCACATAGAAAACCTAGCAACAGCGACACCAAGTTCCGATGGACGATTTGTTCTTTCGTCCTCTGGCTCCTCAGCCCAGCTTTGGGACGCGCGTACTGGAAACCCCGTAGGGGCCGGGATGGCACACGACGACTTGTTGTCGTCCGTTGATTTCGCAAACGACGGTACCTTGATTGCAACAGGCTCTCGCGACGGCGTCGTACGCCTGTGGCGGCGACCACGAGAACCCCAGGCTCCAATTCTCCTGCCCCACACCGATCAAGTGTGGACGGCGCGCTATTCGCCTGATGGCCACGCGATAGTCACCGCTTCCTGGGACCAGACCGCCCGTGTCTGGGATGCGCTTTCGGGCGCGTTGTTAATCCAGCCATTGCAGCATCCCGCTCAGGTCGGAAGCGCCGCGTTCTCTCCCGACGGACTTACAATTGTAACCGCGTGTTGGGACGGATCCATTCGGCTCTGGAATGCGACGACAGGGGAGCTCGAACGCGTAGTTTCAATGGAAGATTATGGTGAGATCCAGTGGGTAGATTTTTCGCCCGACGGCGCTCGCATTGGCGTTGCGGCAGGCGCCTACGGATTGGTGTTGGATGCTCGCACTGGGGAGGTCGTCCTTGAATTGGAAAAAGAAGATTCGATGCTGCACATGGCCTTTTCGCCTGACATGCGTAGCGTCGCGGTTTCGGGGTGGAACCATGATCGCGGTGCTGTTGATGTGTCCTCGCTCGGAGACGGCGACGTTTGGGAAATGCGCATCCGGCACGTAGGCGTGGCCTACATGGCGGTCTACTCGCCCAATGGCCGACAACTAGTGACGATCTCCGATGATGGAGAGGCGAGCGTGACGGATACGCGAACGGGCGATGCGCTCTTCCCCGCTATTCGCCATAGCTCCGCGATTGCAAGCGCGGCCTTCGCCCCCAGCGGCGATGTCTTCGCCACGGCGTCTATCGATGGCACGGCTAGGCTCTGGTCCATCACAGATGGTCATCCTATCGGAATACCCATGCGTCACGGTGGTGGTGTCCGGGATGTTGCCTTTTCTTCAAACCAAAACTACGTCGCCACGGCGAGCTATGACGACACCGCGCGCGTTTGGGACGCGCACACCGGGCACCCTTTCGGTACACCACTTCAACATTCCGGCGATGTCGTGTCTGTGGAGTTTTCTCCGAGCGGACGCGACATAGTCACCGCCTCAACGAACGGAAGTGCGATCATCTGGCGCGACGTTGCTGGTGCCGTTGCTCTGTCACCCGACGCTTTGTGCAGCGAGATTCTCATGGGGGATCTGGCGGCGTTTTCGAGCGTTGAGATTAATCGTGCGCCGTTTCTAAGGGCAGCGTTCCCCGATAACGTCTGCGTAGCGGAGACGGCGCTCGAGCGACTGTGGCGCAACTTGACGTCGCTCCTCGAAAAGCCGCAACGGCGCCGGGTGCGGGACTATCGCGACGGTCCCGATGGGGAAGCACGCTCAAGGTCGTGAGCCATCGGCGTTACTATGAGTGGTTGAAGAAAATATCCGCGATGCGCAAAGTCGCGAACGACGGCTTTGGGCCAGCGTGGGTCATAGCCGAGATTTTCGCGACTGGCATACTCGCTCGATTGCGGTCAGTGGCTTAGCTCAAGCAGCAACGGCGTGTTGTCGCCGATTTCAGCCATTGATGGTAGAAGCACCGGATGCCCTTAGCTTCACTCACACCAGAGGAGCGAGAAGTCGTCCGTCGAGCTATGGCGGCGACGTTTGAGTTCTTCGACTGGGACTTCCAAACTCGGCTGGGCGTGTATCCGGACACTATGCGCCAGTTGCTGAGTGGGTGGCCAGATGTCGATGACGCTTACGATTCAGATGCTTACCTCGCGATCAACAACGCGATGAATGACCTCCTGCATGGAGTGGGCATAAGCGACGCCAAGGCAACTGAAATCACCGGTGCGGATCGCGCGGAAATGCGCCGCATCTATCTCAAATGGGCGGGCGACCGAGGGACCGGCTTGCTCTAGTGCGAGTGACTGCTTCGGGCCAAGGCCCGCCCACCGGTCAAATTACCTGAATGGCCGACGCGCTCAATTCCTGCCGTAGATCACATTCGACAGGCTACGGCGCGTTGTCGCCGTTTGCGGTCAGTCCAGCCCCTGGAGCCGAGAGAGCACCAACGACCGCGTCGGCGACGATGCGCGCCATCGAAGTGCGCGCACTCTGCTCATCTACGTGTCCAGTAACAGTCGATGTCCGCAGTTTGACCCCAGCCGCGAACGCCACGCACCTCCATTTGAAACCAACAGCCGCTGCCGGCCACGCCCCTCAGATTGCGCGCCATCCCAGGGACAATTGGCTCCCAAGCGAAGAGATCTTCGGGTGTTTCGCTACGGACTTCGACCATGCCGCCACGATACCAGACGAACTGAACCACGTCGGTATGCTCGAAGTACTCGGTGTCCCACTCATCCTCATTGAAGTAGAGACTGTAAACGGCCTGGCCCGCCTCGAATCCGGATTCGGACCTCAGCACTTCACCACGACGTGGCCGGAAGTGTACGCGGCAGCCGACAATGTTGACGGTCTCACCGCCTCGAATAGTTGCGACAGTGGGAGCAGCAAGATCGCGCGTTTCGTGGAGCGTGACATCGCGCGTGACGGTCAAAGATCTCTGGTAGTCCCCACAAGGGTTGGATCGCAGGGGCTGATAAACATAGTAACCGCCATCCAGGGGCAGCGAAGGGTCGTCAACCTCCAGAGGTGGTGCGGGATGACCCGCCTCCCCGGACGGCGCGGGCGGGCTTGCTGTCGGAGATAGATCGGACGAGGGGCCGCAAGCCGAAAGCAAGAGCGCGACAACAATTAGTGTAGCTCGCATCGCGCCTAACACTCCCACGCCACGCGGACATCGTGCGTCCGCTCCAATCACCTTAGCGGTTATACGCGGCTGGCGCAGAGTAACCAGAGACGCAAGTGTGAGATCCGGCGTCGCGACGCCGATTTTTGCGAGCGGCCTACCCTCTCGATTGCAGTCAGCGATTTAACCCACGCAAAAATGGCGTGTTGCCGCCGGAAGCGGACTCTAGCTGCGCTCTGCATTGTGCTCGTCAACAGTGCGCCACTCGTGACCTCGACAGGGGCCCACACGATGAAGGCGAGGATCGGCGCT
>JBEBHI010000263.1:0-2830 GCA_040080935.1 Terricaulis sp. | reverse complement strand
CTCATGTGTTGGGCTTCATATAGGACGCGCGATCCCGCGTCAGCACTAAGCCCTGCAAAGCTGTAAGCCGGATGCTCTACCGCTGAGCTACTGGCGCCCTCTCAGTGTTTTGCGAGCGCCAGCCGAGGAGTCGAACCGCGAGACCTCCGGCCCTTCTCAGCATAGGACACGGCGCACACCGGAGCAAACTTTCGGATAGCGCTTCACGTGCAACCCGCTAATTTCGGTTCACCAGTTTCGCGTGAAACGGCCCATTCCATGCGGGTTTTCGCGCGATCTCATTTGCCGATGCAAAAGCTCGAGAAGATCTCGCCGAGTAGATCTTCGACATCAATGCGCCCGGTCAAACGCCCGATCTGATCGGCGGCAACGCGCACATCTTCGGCCGCCAATTCGGGGCCGAGATCGAGCGCTGGAATTGCGCGCAACAGTGCTGACCGCGCCTCTTCTACCAGCCGCCGGTGACGCGCCCGCGTCAGCACCGGCGCCTCTTCGCGGCCGAGAGCGTCGGCGACCTTTGCGGCGATCACTGCTTCCAACTCAGGAATGCCTTGGCCGGTCTTGGTCGAGATCGTCAGGTGGCCGCTGTCGCCGGTGAGGTCGGCCTTCGACTTCACCACCAGGTCGCCATCGCCCAGCGCGGTCAGCAGCGCCGGGACGGTGGCGTTGTCAGCCTCGACCAGCACGATCCGCAGGTCGGCCTCCTCGGCCCGCTCCAGCGCTCTACGAATGCCCTCAGCCTCGATGGCGTCCGCCGCTTCGCGGAGGCCCGCCGTATCGGCGATCCAGACTGGGAAGCCGGCCATGACACGGCGGGTCTCGACGATGTCGCGCGTGGTGCCGGGAATGTCGCTGACGATCGCGGCTTCGCGTTGTGCCAGAGCGTTCAGCAAGCTCGACTTGCCGACATTGGGTTCGCCCAGAATGGCGATGCGAAAGCCGTCGCGGATGCGCTCGCCGCGGTGGGCGTCGTTGAGGTGTTGGCCCATGTCGTCGGCCAGCGCTTGGATGATCGGACCGGCCCGCTGCGCAAGGGCGCCTGGTAGGTCTTCGTCCGGGAAATCGATCTCGGCTTCGATCAGGGCCGACGCTTCGATCAGGCGGGCTCGCCAGCCTTCGTAGACGGCGCTCAGAGCGCCCCGGCGCTGGCGGAGCGCTTGGCGGCGTTGGCCTTCGGTTTCGGCGTCCACGAGGTCCGCCAGGCCCTCGGCTTCGGCCAGGTCGAGTTTGCCGTTCTCGAAGGCGCGGCGGGTGTATTCGCCGGGCTCGGCTGGGCGGACGCCAGGCTGGCTCAGGGCCGCGTCCACAACCGCCGCGATAACGGCTGGGCCGCCATGGATGTGGAGCTCGACGACGTCTTCGCCGGTGAAGCTGTGCGGTCCGGGAAACCAGAGCGCTAGCCCGTCATCGAGCGAGATGCCGGTGCGTGGGTCACAGAAAGCTTCGCGGGTCGCCATCCGTGGCTTGGGTAGATCGCGGGCCGTCAGCGCGCTCAGCGTGGCGCCAGCGGCG
Organism: Terricaulis sp.; assembly: GCA_040080935.1. Lineage (GTDB taxonomy): Bacteria > Pseudomonadota > Alphaproteobacteria > Caulobacterales > Aquidulcibacteraceae > Vitreimonas. The sequence continues at coordinate 1,318 of JBEBHI010000263.1, read as the reverse complement.
GGCCCGGACAGCCGGATCACCGCGACGCCGGCGCGACCAGCGCCCGTCGCCAGGGCGACGATGGTGTCCGGTTTCATGTGAAAACAGCTAAGGCGCGATTAGGGCTTTTCACGTGAAGCGGCGGCGCTGGTGGCGGCGCCCACGCCGGAGGTCATGAGCTTCACGAAGGCGTCTTGCGCCTGCGTGCCGACGCTCATCCACGAGCTCATCATGTTCTCGCCGCTCATTAGCGAGAGGTTCTTTTGCATGCGGCTGGTCATCTCTTCGACCAGCGCTTCGTTGATCGGCGTGACATCCGGCAGGCCCATGAAGCGACGGGCTTCCTCGGGGCTGCACTCCACATTGACGGTGAACTTCATTGTCTAGGTTCCTGGCCAATTCCTTCGCGCAGTTTGCGCAGTGCGGGTCTATACCCCGCCAAAAGCTAAGGAGCGAGCTATGGGTGAATGGGTTGAAATCCAGGGTCCGGACGGGACGTTCAAGGCCTACGTCGCACGGCCCTCAGGAACGCCCAAGGGCGCGGTCGTGGCGATCCAGGAAATCTTCGGCGTCAACGCCGTGATGCGCGGCAAAGCCGACTGGCTGGCGCGCGAGGGCTTCCTGGCGGTGTCGCCGGATCTATTCTGGCGGATCAAGCCGGGCATCGATCTCACCGACCAAAGCGAAGCAGAGTGGAAGCAAGCGCTCGACTACATGAACCAGCTCGACAAGAACGCGAGCGTCAAAGACGTGCAGGCGACGCTGACTTGGGCGCGTTCGCAAGGCGTCAGCAAGGCCGGCGCGCTGGGCTATTGCATGGGCGGCTACATCGCGTTCCTGGCAGCGTGCCGGACAGATACGGACGCGACGGTCTGCTACCACGGCGGCGGCATCCACACGGCGCTTGGCGAAGCTGAGAGCATCAAGAAGCCGGTGATGCTCCACAACCCAATGAAGGACGGCTTCATCCCGCGCGAGGCGTTGGACACGATCCGCGAGACGCTTGCGAGCAATCCGCTCGTCACTGTGTGCGAGTACGCAGAGCAGGATCACGCGTTCACGCGCGAAGGCGGCGCGCACTACGACGAAGCTGCAAAGCAACTCGCCGACGGACGCACGATCGAGTTTTTGAACAAGGCGTTCGCATGAAGCGGGCTTTGGTGATCGCAGCGGCCTTAGCGCTCGCTGCGTGTGATGGCGCGGTCGCACCGAGCGCCCCGCCTGAAGCTCAAGGCACGAGCGCGATGGCGCCGGCGAGTTTGCCGGCGTTCTTCGATTGCATACGCGAGCACGGCGGCGTGCTCGTCTCCGCGCATCGCGGCGGTCCAGCGCCCGGCTA
>JBEBHI010000012.1:0-36963 GCA_040080935.1 Terricaulis sp. | reverse complement strand
GTGAAGGCGGGAAAGCCGCGCGGGACCGGCGCGCCGAAGCTCTTGAGAACGGCTTTGCCTTGGTATTCGTGGATGTTCATTGAGGCCCCGGTCGGAAAGTGCGGATTCGGGTCGCTTTATAGGCCCGATGCGTGCGCCGCCAAGCCCGCGAGGGCGCAAGTGGCCAGAACCAGCAGCAAATTTGCCTTGAAGCGGATCAGCGCGACGCCCGCGGCGAGCGCTAGGGCGATCATCCACCAAATGCCGGACGTGGGGTCAGGCAATCCGGCGGGGCCGATATGGATTTGGCGCGCGAAGAGCGCGTGGGTCGCGAAGAAGAGCGCGAGTTTGGCGATAACCCCGAGCACCGCCGCTGTGATCGCGGCGAGAGCGCCGGCCGCGCGCGGGTTGTGTTGGAGGCGCTCGGCGTAAGGCGCGCCGGCGAAAATCCAGACGAAGCTCGGCGCGAAGGTGCACCAGAGAGCAACGGCGGCGCCGGCGAGCGCGAGGCCGCCTGCGTTGTGGCCGGCGAGAAAGCCGACGAACTCGTTCACGAGGATGAGCGGGCCCGGTGTTGTTTCGGCGAGGCCAAGGCCGTCGATCATTTGCTCTGTGGTGAGCCAACCGCGTGTTGCGGCTTCGGCGGTGAGATACGCGAGCAGCGCATACGCGCCGCCGAAGGTGACGCAGGCGAGGATCGAGAAGACAAGCGCGATTTGGAAGAGGACGTGGTCCGTGCCGAGTGTGAGCGCGATAAGTGCCGGCGGCGCGAGCCAGAGGACGACCCAAAGCGCGGCCTGCGGAATTGCGCCTCTGCGTGCAGGCTCCCGAGCATCCTGCTCTGCCGATGAGTCCGCGCGTGCGCCAAACGCGGCGGGCGCGATGGTGCCAAGCAGTCCAGCGGCGACGATGACAATCGGGAACGGCGCGCCAAAGACCAGCGCAATGAATGCGGCGATTGCGATCCACAACCCTGCGCTTGTTTTCAGTGCGCGTTTGCCAACTTTGATCAGCGCTTCGGCGACGAGCGCCACGACGGCGCATTTAATGCCATCGAATGCAGCAGCGACTAATGGCACGTCGCCATAGCTCACGTAGAGCCACGACAGCGCGAGTACAATCAACGCGCCGGGGATGACAAACATCCAGCCGGCGATCAGTGCTCCTGCCCATCCGCGCAGACGCCAGCCGATATAGGTCGCAAGTTGCTGCGCCTCGGGGCCAGGCAACAACATGCAAAACGCCAGCATGTGCTGGAAGCGATCGTCGTCGATCCACTTGCGCTCATCCACGAAGACGCGGTGCATGAGCGCGATTTGGCCGGCGGGCCCGCCAAAGCCAAGACAACCGACCTTGAGCGATTCTTTGAACAACGTGGAAAGCGGCACACTCACGCTTGCGCGCTAGCGTGGATTGTTAGCGGCTGCAATCGCGGCGGCGTCATCGTTGGCTTTATCTTCTTCGCCATAAGCGATTTCGCCTGCTGCGACGCTGGTGCCAAGTTGCGGTGCGAATTCTTCCTTGGTGACGGGACCGCGACGTGTTGAGCGCCGCCAGAACATGGCGAGACACACAAAGAGCGCGGCGCCGCCTGCGAACCAGAACATGCCGGCGACGTCAAACCAATCCACCAGAGGTCCCATCACGAGTGGGCCTATGACGGAGCCCGCGGCCCAAACGAAAAGCAAACCTGCAGCCGATTGCGCGAGCTTGCCAGGTTCGGCACGGTCAGCCATGTGCGCAACGGCGATGCCGTAGAACGAAAGCGCGCCCGCACCCCAAAAGAAAAAGAGCAGCACGGCCGACCAACTGAGAAGTTGCCCGCTCCAAATCGCCAACGCGAACGAAGATGCGGCAGCGAGTGCGGCGAGACCAGCAATCACGAGCCGCCGATCGATGCGATCGGACAAACGGCCGGCAGGCCATTGCAACAACAGCGAGCCGGTGAACGCAGCTGAGTAGAACTCAGCGGCTGCATTCGCGCCGTAATGGTCTGATGCATAGAGCGGTGCGAGCGCAAGAACGCCGCCATTGACTAGCCCTGCCCCGAAGCAGCCGATCACGGCGGCAGGCGCGGTCGCAAATTGTTCAACCAGCGCGAGCGGTTGCGCTTTCGGAGGATCAGGTTGCGCAGCGGAGGTGAAACAGAGCGGCACCATAGAGAGCGCAGCAAGCGCCGCGCCGATCATCCACGGTTCAGCGCCAGATGGAGCGTAGCCGAAAGCAAGGAATGGCCCGAGCGCGAGCGCGCCTTTGGTGAGCACCATGTAGACGCTCATCACTTCGCCGCGCGCGTGCCGGCCGATAGAATAAGAGATCCAGCTTTCGACGGCGGCGAACATCAGCGCCACCGACATGCCGGCGATCATGCGCGCAACGCCCCAATACCAAATGTCGTCACTGAAATGCAGCGCCAGCGTCGTGACAGAGAAGATCGCTGCGCATGCTGCGTACACGCGGATGTGACCGACACGCGCGAACAGCACCGTCGCGATCATCGCGCCCATCATGAAGCCGGCGGAGTAAGACGCCGCAACGAGGCCAAGCGCAGTGCGCGAATGCGCTTCGGTGAATGCAATTGGAATACGGACGCCGAGCAATCCACCCGCAAGTTGCAGGATCGTCACGGCTGCGATTAGTGCAGCGACGTTGCGCAGCAGGCTCGGCATGAGAACGAGCGCTGTGTAGGCGTGTTCTGCGCGATTGGGAATCACGTTTCGCGCAGAACAGCCAAGGCGTTTTAGCGCAGCGTGAGCACCGCTTCTGATGGCGCACTAACGTCAAGCGCGGCATCGGCGAAACGTGGCGGGCCGAAGCTCATCGGCGCATCGTTCGAGAATGCAGTCGGTTCCGAGGGCATGCCCACGGCGTTGCGGTTGAGGCGGCCGTCACTGTTGACGTCTTGATACGCTGCGAGGCCATAACGTCCGCTCGCGGGGACCTGCAGACGCATGGTCACAGACGTGCCGGTGGAGTCGATCTGCTCGCCAACGACCGGTTCGCCGAGCCACGTGCCTTCGTCATAGAGCGCGACACGCACCTGGCCTTGATCCGGCCGCACATTGTCCACACGCACATCGAGGCTGACTTGATCGGCGTGAGCTTGGCCATTGAGCATAGCAAGCGCGAGGGCGCACGCCGCCGTAGCGGTGATGAGTCTCATGATAGTTCTCCTTTGGAAAAATCAGCCGAAGAATGTTTCGAACATGATCCGGCCGGGTATGAAGGTGAGCGCGCCGGCGACGAGGAGCCCGCCGACAAACATGCCGGTCATGGCGCGACGGTGAATCTCGACTTTGCGGTTGCGGATCGCCCAAACCGCCATCGGCAGTGAGATGATGGTCCAGCCACTCAAGAGGTGGATGATCGACCAGAAATTACCGTTCAGGCCGACGATCCACAGGCTGGAGATGGCGGTCGTCGCCATGGCGATGACCCAGGACCAGCCAAGCGTCTTGTGGAGGCCACTCCCCTTCTTTTGAAGCAGGATCATCGTGCCGATGACGAGCGCCGCGAGCGCGGTGGCAACGTGAAGTTTCACAATCCACGACACCCGATCCCACAGTGCCCAGTTCGGCGCATGAACCGAGATATCCCCAAGACGGCGGAAAATGCCCGGCCAATACGGCCAAAGCGCCACGATTAGAATGCCGATGCCGATCGTGGAGCCGATGAGGCGGAAGGCGTTGGCGCGGGCGGTGGCTGGCATCGGTTCTGGTCTCCGTTGGAAGTCTGGTAGAGACCCTGACGAACGGAGTTTGGGTTTGCAGCCTGAGATACGCGAAAACGCTGGTTCTGCGCGTGAACGGCAGCCTCAGACGGTTGGCGAAGCGCCAATTGCAGCGCGCAACTGGCGTGACGGGCTGCGAAACATGGCGATCGCGGCCGGTGTCGGGGTCGTTCTTGCGTTTGTCGGCGCGATGGATTCGGCCAGCGTGCCGCTGGTGATGCGGCTGCTCTATTGGGTGCCGCTGATGATTGGCGGTGGTCTGCTGGGCCACGCAATGTCGTTGCTGGTGGCCAAGATCCCGACGGCGAGCATGAACCCGTGGGTGTTCGGCGCGATCCTATCCGTTGCGCTGACACTACCGGCAACGTTCGTGGTGTGGGGGTACACCAACTTAATGTTCGGCACGCGCATACCGCTAGCAGCGCTGCCGGGCCTGTTCGGGAGCGTGCTCTTTCTCAGCGTGGCGATGACAGCGTTGATGGTGGTGGTGAACTGGCCGGGACGCGTGACGCATGCGCCAGCGCCAGGCGCCCCTGCTCCGGCGGTGAGATTTGCGGATCGCTTGCCAGCCAAGCTCAAGGGCGCGGTGGTTTATGCGGTGTCAGCCGAGGACCACTATCTTCGGCTGCATACGTCGAAGGGATCCGACTTGATCCTGATGCGATTGAGCGACGCGATTTCGGAGCTTGAAGGCGTCGAAGGCGCGCAGACGCATCGCTCCTGGTGGGTGGCGCGTGAGGCCGTCGAAAGCGTCAAGCGCGAGGGCGACAAAGTCGTGCTTGTACTCAAAGGCGGCGCCGAAGCGCCGGTAAGCCGGCCCAACGTCCGAGCGCTGCGTGATGCGGGTTGGTTTTAGCGCTTACTGCGCGGCGGGCGCGCGGAAGGTCCAATCGCTGTCAGCTGCGAGATACACGAACGTCGCCCATGCCGCGACGTTCTGGCGAAGATCGGCGCGATCGATGGCGTAGAGCGTGTCGTCCGGCGTGTGGTGATGATCGAAATAGTTGGTGCCGTCTTGGCCGAGATCGACAACCGGCACACCCAACGTTTTCATCGCATCCACATCGGCGCCGCCATCGGCGGTGTTCGGACCGGGCAACACACCGAGCGGTGAGAGCGCACGCTGGAACGCGCGCGCGTACGGCAGCGCCGGCTCGCCGAATTGCGTATCGAAGCGCCACACACGGCCAGCGCCGAAATCGCTTTCGAGTGCGACCACGTGGTTCGCTGCTTCGCTCGCATGCGCGCGGCCGTAAGCAGCGCCACCGTGGACGCCGTTTTCTTCGGCGCCCGCGAGCAAGATGCGGATGGTGCGGCGCGGACGGCGTGGAAGATCACGGATCAATCGCGAAGCGGCGGAGATGATCGCAACGCCGGAGCCGTCATCGATCGCGCCCTGCCCCATGTCCCATGAGTCCAAGTGCGCTGCGAGAAGCACGATTTCTTCCGGGCGCTCACGGCCGCGGATTTCAGCGATTACGTTGCCTGACTGCGCGTTCTCGCGGATCTCCGCGGTGATATCGAGACGCACGCGCACAGCGCCGCGTCCGAGAAGATTTGCCAGCACGTCAGCGTCAGCAGGCGAGATCGACATTGCAGGGAGCGATGCGCCCTGCGCTTGGCGCGAAGAGCCGCCTTGGTGAGCGAAACGATGCGTGTCGGTGCCAACAGCGCGGATGAGGCACGCGGCAGCGCCCTTGGCTTGCGCGACCGGCGCGCAGCGGCCGCGCTTGCGCACAGCGACGCCGTAGCCCGCGCCATCTTGCGCGCGGCTCATGTGTTCATCGATGAAAACAATGCGGCCAGTGACGGCGCTGTTCGGCGCGGCTTCGAGCGCAGCCATATCCGGAAAGCGCACGATCTCGGCGGTGAGACCACCTGCTGGCGTTGACGGTGAGCCGCCGAGCGCGGCGGCGACCATCGGGCGCTCGAGGCCCGGCGAGACGATGTGCGCTTCTTCGCGCGTCGCATCCCAGTATGGGAGCGTGAATGGTTCGATGTGGACGTTGGTGAAGCCGTTGGCGCGCAGCATCGCAACAGCCCATTCGCGCGCGCGTGCTTCTGCATCAGAACCGGCGAGACGCGGGCCGACTTGGCTGACCAAATCTTCAACAATGTCGTACGCGCGATCGCTTTGGAGCGCCGCCGCTTGCAGGCGATCGACAGAGCGCTGCTGCGCGGCGGTGATCGGCGCTACGGCTGGCTGAGCTGCGGGCGGGTTTGACGCTTGTACGAAACCAGGCGTCGGCTGTGGTTGTTGTTGCGCACTCGCCGGAAAGGCGAATGCAGCTGCACCCAGAAGCGCCAGGGCAAAGTTCCGCATGTGATGTCGTCCCCAAATTCGTGCGCACAAAGTGGCGGCGCGTGCGTGGGATGCAAGAGCTTAGCGACGATCAGGCGAGCTCAGGCGCGCTGACGGGCTTTCCATGCCGCTTTCGATTGGCCGTAGAGATCGACGATGCTGTTTTCGAATGGCGGCGACAGACGCACGTCCTCTTTCTCAAGCTGCGATCCCAGGCGCTCGGCGAGTTTGATTGAGGGAATGTTGCGCTTGTCGATGCAGTGGATGACGTGATCCCAGCCGAGATTGTGGAACGCCCAGTCCATCGCGGCGATCGCGCCTTCTTGCGCAAACCCCTGCCCCATCGCGCTCGCCTTCACGCCCCAACCAACTTCATCGCCCGGCCAATTGCCTTCCTTGCCGCCCGGCCGCCACGGCCCGAGCCGGCCGATCCATTCGTTGGTGTCGCGGCGAATGACGGAGAACATGCCGTAGCCAAGCATCGCCCATGAGCCGGCGAGCGAAGCCATCCCGCGCCAAGCTTGATCGCGCGGCATGAGGCCGCCGATGAAGCGCATCGTCTCTTCTTCCTGCGCCATGGATGCGAAGCCGTCGAAATCTTCGTGCTGCGGCGGACGCAGGATGAGACGCGCGGTGGTGAGAGTTGGGCCGATGCTCATGCGGGCGTATTACGCCGCGCGTGATCGCCGCGCTAGCGCAGTCCGTCGATGGTTGCGAGCACGACGTCCGGCGCCGGGCGGACGCGATAATCGGCGTCGCCGAGTTTTGCTTGGACGACGCCTTGCGGCGAGAGGATGAGAATGGTCGGCACGGGCAGGCCGTTGTGGCGACGGTTCGGCGGTTGCGTTGGATCCAGCAGATTGAGTTGCCGGACGATTTGCGCCTGCTCGTCGGAGAGCATTGTGTAGCCGATGCTGCGGCGATGCTCAAAGTTCGCGAGTTCTTCGACGGTATCGGTGCTGATCGTGACAATTCGGTAGCCGCGTTGTTCGATCTGAGCGCGGGCGCCTTCGAGGCCAATCATCTGCGCTTGGCAATAGGGGCACCAATCGGCTGCGCGAGTAACGGCAAGGACGATGCCGTTTTCACCGGAAAGCGAGCGCAAGGTTCGCGATGCACCGGTCTGATCGACAGCGGAAATCTCAGGAACGGTGGCGCCGACCGATGGGCCGAGACTGTGTGACTGAGCCCAAGCGCTTGCCCCAACAGCCAGGACAACGGCAACTATAACACCCGAAATCACGCGCATGCGGAAACTCCCATCGTTCTAATCGCATACGAACGGAACGATGGGAGGGTTACAGATCAGCCAACTGACGGATCGATACCCTTGCACGCATCGACCAAGCCTTTCACGGCGCCGACGCTGTGATCGAACATGGCGCGTTCGTTCGGCGTGAGTTCGATTTCGATCACCTTCTCAACGCCGCCTGCGCCGATGATGCAGGGCACGCCGACATACATGTCGTTCAGGCCGTATTGGCCGTTGAGGTTGGCGGCGCAGGGCAGGACGCGCTTCTTGTCGCGCAGATAGGACTTCGCCATCTGAATCGCACTTTCGGCCGGCGCGTAGAAGGCTGAGCCGGTTTTCAGCAGGCCGACGATTTCGGCGCCGCCATCGCGCGTGCGTTGCACGATCTGGTCGAGCTTTTCTTGGCTGGTCCAGCCCATCTTCACGAGGTCCGGCAGCGGAATGCCAGCGACGGTGGAGTAGCGCACCAGCGGCACCATTGTGTCGCCGTGGCCGCCGAGCACGAAGGCCGAGACGTCTTCAACCGAAACCTTGAACTCTTCGGCGAGGAAGTAGCGGAAGCGTGCGCTGTCGAGCACGCCTGCCATGCCGACGACTTTGTTGTGCGGCAACTTCGAGAATTGGCGCAGCGCCCAGACCATCGCGTCAAGCGGGTTGGTGACGACGATGACGAACGCGTTCGGCGCGTGCGCGGCGATGCCTTCGCCCACCGCCTTCATGACTTTGAGATTGATGCCGAGGAGATCGTCGCGGCTCATGCCGGGCTTGCGCGGCACGCCGGCTGTGACAATGCAAACGTCCGCGCCAGCGATGCCGGCGTAGTCGTTGGCGCCCTTCAGCGCGCTGTCTTTGCCGAACACTGGCGACGCTTCGGCGATATCGAGCGCTTTGCCCTGCGGAACGCCTTCGACAACGTCGAACAGGATCACGTCGCCCAATTCTTCACGCGCCGCGATGTGGGCAAGCGTGCCGCCGATCATGCCAGAACCGATAAGGGCGATTTTTGCGCGAGCCATAGGGCGCTCCGGGAATCAAGGAAAAGAAGGCGCCCCTCTAAACCTGCCCGCCCGGAGGCGCAATGCGGCGGTTCAACCGGCGCTGTGGCGCGGCCAACAGGCGGCGATTGTCCAGGCGCCAAGCATAGCTGTGGCAATATTGATGGCGATTTCGGCCTTCATGGCGTCGTTCGTAGCGGCGAGCGCGTAGAGGTTGTTCTGGACGTTGAACGTGACATCCATGGCCGTAAGGAAAATCAGCGCCGACCCTGCGAGCAGTCCAAGCGGCGGGCCCCAAACGCGCTGTTGGATGAGACCAACACCGGCTCCCGCCATGCAAAGCGCCATCCAGCCATCAGCGAACGGGAACGCATCTTCAAACGCAGTGTACCAGCGCTCGTGACTAACCATCACGTCGCCCGCGTTAAAATAGCTCCACCAATAAAGTCCGGTGACAACAGCGCCGAGCATCAGAACGCCACCGAGAATGCGTTTGGCCATCGTCCCTACCTCGCGGCAACGAGTTCCATCACCCAGGCGCGGACGGCTTCGTCACTCCAAACACCGTTGTAGAGAACGTCCGCGTGATAGGCTTCGAGCGCACCGCGGCCACGGCCGCGATAGACTTTGATCGGCAGCGACACTTGCGTCAGGCCCGATGGCAGAGTCGCCGAACGAATCTCCATCAGCAAACCATCGCCACTGGTATCAGCGCCGATCAATTGCACGCCAGGAATGTGCAAGATGATGTCGGCCATATCCAAACACGCACTGGCGCAGGCGCCGTTGGAGAGAACATAGACGCGCGCCGGGATCGGAGACGGACCGGTGGGGCGTTGTTGCGCGTAACCGCCGCTGACCGCGATCTCACCCATATCGCCGGGTTCGCGGTCGCGCCAGAACGCATCGCCGCGCGTGATGGCGGCGCTAATCCCCTCCTGCGCGCGATGCGCCCACTGAACGATTTCAGAGTCCTCGCCGAATTGTTGCGCAAGTTCCGGCGTGAACTCGGCGATGTAGTCGCGATTGCCAGCGGATGCGCGCCAGTCGACGGCGCCGGGGCGATCGTCACCCGGCAAAGCGTTGATAACGTCGTCGCCCCAGAGCGCACGCGCGATGCGAACGCCCCACTCCGAATTGCCGCCGCCATTGCCGCGCACGTCGATGACGATCGCGCGTCCGGCGCGAATGGTCGCCGCGTCCGTGGTGATCTTGTCGACGAGCGCTTGAAGCTGCTCGCCTGAGCCGTTGTCGAGCGATGGCACGCCGATCCAGGTCACGCCTTCGGCGGGCGTCGTCACGTCGAAGGAGGCGCCGGGGCCAAGTGAGGCAACGTTGTACTGATCCCAGTATGCACTTCCTTCCGGCACATCGCGCCAGCCCAACGTGATCGTGCGGAGCGTACCGTTTTCGTCGAACACACAGCGCCGTGGCGCTGGGCCGAATGGGTTGTGACGATCCATGAAGAGTCGCGTCGCGGAACGGCGGCGATCGCCAGCGAGACCGGGGTTGAGTGTGAACGGATAGATGTTGCGCGCTCGGAAAGCAGCGGTGGAGCGCCCGTCGCAGGAAATGACGCGTGCGCCAATTGCGGGTGTGTTTGCGTCCGCTTCGTCTCGGGAAAAGACGATGACCTCGTCGCCGTGCGCGGTGGTGACGAAACCTGGCCAGCTTGCGGGCGCCAAGCGCATCTGGGCGCCGAGAGAAAGGTGCGGATCGCGGAAGCCGTTCGTGTAGCCGAGCAGCGCATAATAATAGCTGCCCTGATCGTTGACGCGGCGCACGCGGCTGCGCGCTTCGCGATAGCCGCGCTCGTACCAACGCTGCATCGTTGGGTTCTCGGCATCGAGCGCAACGGGCGTGTCTTCGCGCAGATGGGTGCGGAGCGCTTCGAGGTCAGATTCTGCAGCGGCGCGCCAGGCTTCTGGCGTCGCGGGCAGCGTTGGCCCCTGCTGGTCTTGCGCCAACGCGGCACCGGTGATGGTTGCGCAAGCAGCCGCAGCCGCGATCAGAATTCTCAGCACCATTGTCTCCCGCCGCTTTGATGCGTCAGCGCCGGAAAACAGATGCGTCAGCGTTTGACACAGATCAACAGGCCGTCGCCGATATTGGTCATCGCCGCATGGACGCGCGTGTCGGACTTCGCCTTTTGCGCAAGGGCGCGCAACGCCGAGGTGTCCGGCGACGTATCGGCAGGGTCGGCGACACGGCCGGACCAGAGCACATTGTCGAACAACATCACGCCGCCTTTGCGCAGGAGCTGGAGGCCGCGCTCGTAGTAGGAATCGTAGCCCGTTTTGTCGGCATCGATGAAGCCAAGGTCGTATTGGCCACCCTCGCCTGCCGCTATGCGTGCGTCGAGCGTTTGCGTTGCGGGCGCCAGGACCAGTTCAATGATGTCGTCGACTTGAGCTTCACGCCAATAATCGCGCGCCTTGGTCGTCCATTCTTCGCTCACGTCGCATGCGAGGAGTTTGGCGCCGACTGGGTTGAGCTCTTTCATCGTCAGCGCGGTAACGGTTGACGAATAGCCGGTGAAGACGCCGATCTCGAACGCGCGCTTGGTGTTGAGCATGCGAACGAGTGTTTGCATGAACGCGCCTTGCTCGGCGCTGATCTGCATCATCGCCATCGGCAAGCGCGATGTTTCTTTGCGGCAACGCGCAAGCGCGGGATGTTCAGGCGGATTTACGTGCGCAAGATAGCGAACGATTTCGGGCGCAAGGCCAAGTGATGAGGACATGCCTCCTTACTTAGGCGAGACCCTTCAGTTCGGCCACCAGATCGTCGCGCTCCCAGGTGAAACCGCCTTCATTGTCAGGCTGACGGCCAAAGTGGCCGTATGCGGCAGTGCGCGCATAAATCGGACGATTGAGCTTCAAATGGTTGCGGATCGAGCGCGGCGTCGCGCCACCGATCAGCTCTGGCAGCTTCGCTTCCAGGATCGCCGGATCGATCACGCCGGTGTCGTGGAGATCGACGTAGAAGCTCGTCGGCACGGCAACGCCGATCGCGTAGCTGATCTGGATCGTGCAGCGATCGGCCAAGCCAGCCGCGACAACGTTTTTCGCAAGATAGCGGCACGCGTAAGCGGCTGAACGGTCAACCTTCGTCGGGTCCTTGCCCGAGAACGCGCCACCGCCGTGCGGGGCCGCACCGCCGTACGTGTCGACGATAATTTTGCGGCCGGTAAGACCGCTATCGCCGTCCGGGCCGCCGATTTCGAACTTGCCGGTTGGGTTGATGTGCCACTTGGTTTTCTTGGTGATTAGGCCTTCAGGAAAGACCGAAGCCGCGATCGGCTTCACGATCTCGGCGAAGCGCGACTGGCTGTACGGCTTATCGCCAAGCTTTTTGGCGTGCTGGTGGCTGACGACGATGGCGACAACTTCAACCGGCTTGCCATTTTCGTAGCGCAGCGTGACTTGGCTCTTCGCATCCGGCTCGAGTTCAGGGCGCTCACCGCTGTGACGCACTTCCGCGAGGCGCTTCAGGATGTTGTGCGAGTATTGCAACGTCGCCGGCATTTGCTCGGGCGTTTCGTTGCAAGCGTAGCCGAACATAATGCCTTGGTCGCCAGCGCCTTCGTCCTTCTTGGCGGACGAGTCGACACCTTGCGCGATGTGCGCCGATTGGCCGTGCAGGTAGCAGGCGTACTTCGCCTTTTCCCAGTGGAAGCCCTTCTGCTCGTAGCCGATGTCCTTCACCGCGGCGCGAACCTTCGGCTGCAGCGAGGCGATGATGTCCTTGGTGAAAGCCTTGTTGGCGGCTTTGTCATTTCCCGGCTTACCGGCGCGAACTTCACCGGCGAGAATGATGCGGTTGGTCGTCACCATGGTTTCACAGGCGACGCGGGCTTCGGGGTCGGCAGCGATGAACGCATCCACCACGGTGTCGGAGATGCGATCGGCGACCTTGTCCGGGTGGCCCTCTGACACGCTTTCGCTGGTGAAGACGTAATTGCTACGGGCCACGGGATTCTCCGGCGGAACGGTAAAAATGAAGCGGCTCTCTTAAGGAGAACCGCCGGGGTACGCAATTTCACAATCGTCGCGGGCGTTTAGCGCTTGTCGCTGTCTTCCTCTGCGACCGCCTTCGCCAGATCGAGAACCTTGCGGCGAATCTTCGGGCTCTTGATCGAGGCGAACAGCGCCATCAACTGGGCGCCCTCGGGCGTAGCCAGCGCATCGTTCACATAGTCTGGAGCGTCCTCGGCGACGCCACGCCGCTCCAACCCATCGAAGAAACGACAGGCCGAGATTTCCAATGCGTTGGCGATGTCGAGAAGCCGGCTCACCGCGATGCGATTGACGCCCTTCTCGTATTTTTGAACCTGTTGGAAGGTGACGCCAAGTAACTCGGCCAGTCTTTCTTGGCTCATCGCGATTTCGAGCCTTCTAGACCTCACGCGCTGTCCGACTTTCTTGTCGACAGCGTTTGCCGCGCGCTCATCACTCATATTCGGGATCCTCCCGACCCACGCTTTCCGGCGGGTAAGAACCGCAAAGCAGCGATGAATACAAATAATACAAACAGCACTATACTACCCCACCGCGCGTACGGGGGTTCCGTCACTGCAGGCGGGAGTTGCGCTTCCGCATACTCGGCTCGCCCCGAGGTTGCAGCTACCTGCCTCCCATAGGCGTCAACGATCGCCGAGATTCCCCCGGAAGCGGCGCGCGCGACCGGCAGGCCCTCCTCAATCGCGCGATATCGGGCCATCGCATAGTGCTGATACGGGCCTGAGCCGCCGCCGAACCACGCATCATTGGTGACCATAACAATCCAGCCAGGCCGACCGTCACCATGTGGCACCATGCCGGGGAAAATCGCTTCATAGCAGATGAGTACAACCGCAGGCGGCGCTCCAGGGACCACGAGCCGCGTTGGCGGCGCTCCCGCCTCGAAGCCTGCGCCTATGCGTTGAAGCGGCGCGATGTTGAGGTTGCTGACGAGATTCCAGAGCGGAATGTATTCGCCGAACGGCACCAGATGGTGCTTGTCGTAGGTCTGGCTAATACGCGGCTCGCCATTCACGCCATCAATGATCGCAGCAGAGTTGAAGTACGAGAGGCCATCAACGCGCGCTTCGCGACGTGTGAGACCGGTGATGAGAACGCGATCACCCAGGCCATGCCCAAGCACCGACATGAAGTCCGGATTCTCAAGCATAAAGAAGTTGACGACAGGGATCGCGCCCTCGGGCCAAATCACGATCGTGTCGGCGTTGTCGTCACTCGGCTCGCCGCTGGCTTCGAGATAACGCTGCAACACCCGCCATTCTTGATCGGGGCGGTTCTGCCATTTCTCCGCTTGGCCAAGACCCGAATCCGCGACGCGAACGATCGGCTGTGCGCCTGGCAAATCCACTGGTGCGGTTGCAATACGTTGCGCGCCCCACCCCCACGCCATGCCGACCGCAAGCGCCCCGACCAACACTGGCGCGAAGCGACGGCCCGCACTTTGACCGCCGTCTGCGATCACCGCAGGCGTTGCCGCGATGAACAGTGTCAGCAGCGTAAGGCCATATGCGCCAACCAGTGACGCGAGCTGCGAGATCGGCTCGCCGGGCGTCCACACGTACGCCGGCAGCAGCCACGGGAAACCGGTGAGGATGTGGCCGCGCAACCATTCGGACACAAAGAAAGCGGCAGCAAAAATCGCGACGCGGCGAAGATCCTTCGTCCAAAACAGCATCGCGAGCAGCGCGCCGAGCCCAAAGAAGAGCGCGAGACCAGCAGCGAGACCGAGCGTTGCGGGAATCCCCCAAATCGGGCCCCATGAATCACTGTCGACGTTGAATGCGGCCGCAACCCAATAGAGACCCGTCGCGAAGTGAGCGATGCCGAAGAACCAGCCGATGCTGAACGCGGACCTAAGCTTGCGTTCTTTTGTGGCGGAGACATCGAGCAGCAACACAAGAAGCGTGATCGCCACGACAAAGAAGAACGCCAGCTGAAACGGCGCGTGGCCGAGTGTCGCCAGCGCGCCAGCGACAACGGCAATGCCACGGCGTTGCCACGGCGTGCGCGCCGCGAACCACGTCTGAATTCGAGAGCGCGTGACCGGTGTTTGCTCAGCGTTCAAACGAGAACTCCCCTCTGCAGCGCGAAGGGGCGTTTGGAGCGCGATCAGCCGCGCGGGTCAACACTCATGGTCCGCGATGCGTCGCGTTTTCGGCGGGTGTGACAACGCGGAGCGCGGGTTGCGCTTCGCTGGCCGGTTTGATGCGGATGCGCTTCACGCGGCGGGGATCGGCGTCAACGATTTCAACGTCGAAGCCGGCGGGGTGAGGCAAGATTTCGCCACGCTGCGGTAGTCGCGCGGCAAGCGCGACCGCGAGGCCGGCGGCGGTGTCGAACTCGTCTTCGTGATCCGGAAGCGCTAAACTCTTGCCGAGCTTTTCTTCCAGTTCGCTGATCGACGCGCGGCCATCCGCTTCGAAAGCGCCGTTTGCACGTTCGATCACAAGTCCGGCGTCAACGTCGTGTTCGTCATCGATGGCGCCGACGATTTGCTCGACCAAGTCTTCCATTGAGACGAGACCATCCGTGCCGCCGTATTCGTCAACGACAAGCGCTAAGTGAATCCGGCTCGATTGCATGCGCAAGAAGAGGCGCGCCAACGTCATCGATTGCGGCACGAATAGAATTTCACGCTTGATACGCCCGAGCGCGGTGTCGTCGAATTGCGCCAATGCGACGCCCGCTTCGTTCGGTGCAAGCTGCGCGAGGACGTCACGCACGTGGATGAAGCCTTGCGGATCGTCGAGTGTTTCGCCGTAGATCGGCAAACGCGAATGCTGGCTCTCTGAGAAAACGCGCGCCGCCTCCCCTAGAGTTGCGCTGGCTTCGATGGCGACGATTTCGGCGCGAGCGCGCATCACGTCGGCGACCTTGAGTTGATCGAAGTGAGCGGCGCGCAGGATCAGGTCCTTGTGCGCCATTTCCATCTGGCCGCCGTTTTCCTCGCGCTCGCGGAGCGCTTCCTCAACAGCTTCAGCGGACCCTAGCTTTCCGCGCGCAAAGATGCGCGTCCATCGTTGAAAGAGGCCCGCGCGTCTTCGCGAGGGAGGGTCAGTCGCTTCGTTCGTCGTCTCAACCATAATGGTGTGTGTCGCACTCCGTTGCGGCGCTTACGCGTAGGGATCTTCTATCCCAAGCGAGGTGAGGATTTCGCGCTCGCGCGCTTCCATGACCTCGGCGTCCGCCGGCTTTTCGTGATCATAGCCTATAAGATGCAGAAAACCGTGCACGACAAGATGAGCGGCATGGTGCTCGAACCGTTTACCTTGAAATTGTGCTTGTTCGACAATGGTTTCCGCCGCGAGCGCGATGTCCCCGAGAAAGCCCGGTTCTGAGCCAATGGCTGGTGGGAACGACAAAACGTTGGTCGGGCCAGCCTTGTTGCGGAATTGCTGATTGAGTTCAGCGATGGCGGCATCGTCGCCAAGCAGCAGCGAAACGCTGCCGGATTTGCCCATCTTTTGCGCTGCCGCGGCAAGCGCTTGAGACAGCAAGTCTTCTTGCCCGCGCCAGAGCGCCGAGTTCACCAAGATATCAACTTCGAGATTAGCTTCCACCGCGCGCTCCTTCATCGCGGTGATACGCTTCGACGATATGTGCGACGAGCCTGTGACGGACGATGTCCTGCGCGGCGAAGCGGATGATCTCAACGCCAGGCACGTCTTCCAGAATAGAAATTGCGTGCGCGAGGCCGGATTGATCGGAGCGCACGAGATCGATCTGCGTCGGATCGCCCGTCACGACCATGCGCGAGCCCTCACCGAGGCGGGTCAGCGTCATTTTCATTTGCAGCACAGTGGCATTCTGGGCTTCGTCGACGATCACGAAGGCGTTCGACAAGGTGCGGCCACGCATGAAGGCCAGCGGCGCCACTTCGATGACGCGACGCTCACGGCGGGCCTTGAGATCGTTGTCGCTCATCTGCGAACGGAACGCGTCCCAGATTGGTTGCAAATATGGATCAACCTTTTCCGCGAGATCGCCCGGCAGATACCCAAGCTTCTCCCCCGCTTCGACGGCAGGGCGCGTCACGATGATCTTATCGACGCGCTCTTGCTTCAACGCTTCGACTGCCGCCGCGACCGCCAAGAACGTTTTGCCCGTACCGGCCGGGCCTACGCCGAAAATGAGATCGATATTCTCATCGCGCAACGCTTCGACGTAGTGCACTTGGCGCGGCGTTCGCAGCGTCAGTCCACCCAGCTGCGGCAATTGCATCGGCGTGTTGGATTCGCTTTCACCTTCGGAAAACGCAATCGCGGCGAGCACTTCGCCCTCGCGCACGCGGCCTTTGCGGCGTGCCTGATCGATCAGGGCATCGACAATGCGCTGAGCGCGGACGAAATCGGCTTCGCTCACGCCCGGGCCAGCGCGCGCGATGAGTTTGTCGCCTTGGGCGTCGAATGTCAGCCGATACGCAGGCGCGCCGCGTGGCGCGTTGGGATCGCGAAACGCTTCTTGGATCTGCGCGACATGGCGGTGCAACGGGCCAAAAACGGCCTGAGCCACTTCGCCAAGAGGGAAAATACGCGTGGTTTCGGTCATGCGGGCGCGAGCGCCGGCAGCTCGCCGGTAAGCGAGTTCTGCGACGAACCGGTGATGCGAACATCGACGATGTCGCCGTTATGCGCGTGAGTGTCGGTGAAATGCACGGATTGGAGATATGGAGAGCGGCCATGCTTTTGACCAGGCATGCGGCCTTTGCCAGTCACGAGCACCGGCAACGTGCGGCCGACCTGGTTCGCGTTAAACGCCGTTTGCTGGCTGAAGAGCAGCGCTTGGAGTCGGTGGAGACGCTCGGAACTCTCGTCTTCACTCACCTGCCCCAGCATTCCGGCGGCTGGCGTCCCGGGACGCGGCGAATATTTGAATGAAAAGGCTGACGCGAAGGTCAGGTCGCGGACGAGCTGCATGGTCGCTTCGAACTCCTTCTCCGTTTCGCCGGGAAAGCCGACAATAAAATCCGTCGAGAGCGCCACATCCGGCCGCACGGCACGGACGCGCGAGATGATGTCGCGATAGAACGCGCCATCATGCTTTCGGTTCATGGCCTTCAGGATGCGGTCTGAGCCGGACTGCACCGGGAGGTGCAGAAACGGCATGAGCTTGGGTTCGGCGCCGTGAAGCGCGATGAGATCGTCAGTCATCTCGATCGGGTGCGAAGTCATGTAGCGGATGCGTGCGATGCCGTTGATCGCAGCGAGCTCACTGAGCAAATCGGTGAATGCAGCGCCGCCGTGATAAGCGTTGACGTTCTGCCCCAGCAAAGTGACTTCGCGCACGCCCTGATCTGCAAGTGAGCGTGCTTCGTTGAGCACATCCGCGATAGGCCGCGAGAATTCAGCGCCGCGCGTGTATGGGACCACGCAGAAGGTACAGAACTTATCGCAGCCTTCTTGCACCGAGAGAAACGCAGTCACGCCATCCGGTGCGCGCGCCGGCAGCGCGTCGAACTTTTCTTGCGCCGTGAAATCCGTCTCGAGCCGTTCGCCAGCTTTGCGCGATGCACGCGCGATCAGCTCAGGGAGCTTGTGATAGGCCTGCGGACCAACGACCAGATCAACTTCAGGCGCGCGGCGGATGATCTCCTCACCTTCCGCCTGCGCGACGCAGCCAGCGATGGTGATCGTCATGCCTTTGCCTTCCAGAGCGCGGCGTTCCTTATGCGCACGTAAGCGGCCGATCTCAGAATAGACCTTCTCGGTCGCCTTCTCGCGGATATGGCAAGTGTTGAGGATGACAAGGTCGGCGTCGTCGGGCTTTTCGGTGACGGCGTAGCCCAGGGGCGTGAGCACGTCGCGCATGCGCTCCGAGTCGTAGACGTTCATCTGGCAACCGTACGTCTCGATGAAGAGACGCTTCGGCGCGCGCGCGTCGGTCATACTATTTCTTGACCGGCTTGGACTTGTCGTCGAGCGGCACGCCGTAAAGTTCGAGGCGGTGATCGACGAGCTTAAAGCCTAAGCGCCGCGCGATCTCGTGCTGCAAGCGCTCGATCTCTTCGTCGACGAACTCGATGACCTTGCCACTTTTCATGTCGATCAAGTGGTCGTGGTGCTGGTCGGGCACTTCTTCATAGCGCGAGCGGCCATCGCGGAAGTCGTGACGCTCAAGAATGCCGGAATCTTCGAAGAGCCGCACGGTGCGATAAACTGTGGCGATGGAGATGCCGGAATCGACCGCGGCGGCGCGGCGGTGAAGTTCTTCAACGTCTGGGTGGTCATGGCTGCCCGAGATAATGCGCGCGATGACGCGGCGCTGCTCGGTCATGCGCATACCCTTCTCGACGCAGAGTTTTTCGATGCGATCCATGGCCGTCAGATACCCCTTCTCGCGGGGCGATGTCCACCTTTTGGCGGGCTAAACCACTGGCCGCGGCAACGCGCGGCGCATGACAATGGCGTCAACCGAACCGCCTTCGCCCGCGTAATAGGCGTGACGGCGGCCCGCCTCTTCATAACCGAGCTTTCGGTAAAGCGCGCGGGCGCCGTCATTATCTTCGGCGACCTCAAGGTGCATCGAAGCGGCGCCGCGCACGAGCGCGGCAACACCAGCAGAGGTGACCAGCGCCGCGCCGACGCCCTTGCGACGCGCCTCCGGAACCACCGCAACGGTCAGCAACTCGGAATCACCGGCGGCCGCCCATGCCATGACAAAGCCGTTGGGTTTGGCGCCATTGCCGTGCAACAGCGCAAACACGGCTTGGTTTTCCATGAGCTTGGCAATTTCGGGCGCGCTCCACGGCTTCTTCGGAAACGCGCGCGCATGCAACGAGGCAAGCAATTCAGACGCTGTCGCGGGCGCGGCCTCGATCACGAGGCACTCGGTAAGGTGACATGTGGTGCGCGAAGATAAGTAGGGTTCGGCGGGTAGAGCGCAGGATCCAGCCGCGCAGCGCGAATGGCGAGCGCCACGGCATCGACTGTAACGGCCGGGCCTTTGAGGCACGCGCCGCCCACCAATGTTTCATGCTCGCCGCGTTCGATGGGACGCGGCGCGATGTCGGCTGCGCCGTTTTCGTAGCGTGCGAAATACGCCGCACCAGGCGTTTCGATGAGCGCGGCGCGCGCGCCCTCCTCACCGTCCTCAAGCGCGAGAGCCTCTAAGGTGGAGACGCCGATGCAGGGCCGGCTCAACGACAGCGCCAACGCGCGCGCGAATGAAAGGCCGACGCGCACGCCGGTGAAAGAGCCGGGGCCGGTGGTGACGGCGATGCGGTCAATCTCAGCGAAGGTGATGCCGGCTTGCTGAGCAGTCTCGCGCACCATCGGTGCAAGGCGCTCGGCTTGGCCGCGCGTCATCGTCTCATGAAGGCGCCCGATCGTTTCTCCGTCGCGCACGATGGCGACAGAGCACGCGTCTAACGATGTATCGATTGCGAGCACTAACATGCGCTCGGACTCACACCACTTGCTCGACGCTCAGCACTTCCGGAACGTAGTGGCGGAGCATGTTTTCGATGCCCTGCTTCAGCGTCAGCGTCGATGACGGGCAGCCGGCACAAGCGCCGCGCATATTGAGACGGACGATGCCGTGCTCGTGGTCCCACGAGTGGAATGTGATGTCGCCGCCGTCGCGCGCCACAGCCGGGCGCACGCGGGCATCGATGATTTCCTTCAGCTCTTTGACGATGCCGATGGCGTCGCCCTCATAGACAATGTCCGCTTCATCGGTTTCATCCACTGGCGCGGCGCCGTCACCGAGCACCGAGCGGCCGGATGTGAAGTGATCCATGATCGCTGCGAGCACGTGCGGCTTCAGGTGCGGCCACTCGATCGCTTCGGACTTGGTGATGGTGATGAAATCGCTGCCCAGATAGACGCGCTCAACGCCATCGACGTCGAACAGCGCCGTCGCCAGCGGCGCACCGAGCGCGGCGTCAGCGTCGGCATACTCGCGGCTGCCCTGCCCAAGCACGTCGCGGCCGGGGAGAAACTTCAGCGTGCGCGGATTTGGCGTGGCTTCGGTTTGAATAAACATGAGCGTCAGGTGGGGCTTTTGGCGGAACCGGTCAAGCAGCCGGGGGCTGCGGCGCGGGCGGCTCTTCTTCACTTTCGACAGAGACCGCAGCTGCCATCGGCAGCGCGATCGCGCGGATTTCGTCGCGTGACAGCGCGCCAGGCACCACAACCACCGGCACCGGGCGCGGCGACAAACCGCCGGTACGGCCGAGCTGCGCGATCAGCGCACCTGGGCTACTTGGCGGCGTCGCGGCTGCCAAAACGACGAGCTTAATCGTCGTGTCTTCCTGCAGGAGCTTGCGAAGCTCCGGCTTTAAATCACCTTCGCGTAGTACGGGCTCTGCGGTGACGCCGCACTCAGCCCACGCCTCAGCCGCGAAGCGTTGTGTCATCGACTCGGCGGTGTCGCGCGCTTGCCGCCGCATCTCCTCGGTGATCGACGCCCACGGCGCAGGATCAGACGGTTCAATGACGCGCAGCATCAGCAAGCGCCAGCCGGTGTAGCGGCACAGCAACCCAGCATAGATCAGCGCGTCCGGGAACTCTTCGCTCTCGTCAGCGATGACCAGGCAGCTGAACGCTTGCAGATCTTTCGTCATGGCGCGCGACAGTCGCTCAAACGCTAGCGGGCATCAAGCGCGCCAGAGCCCAACAACATCGCGAACCTCCGCCATGACTGGCTGGGCCACCGCCGCAGCTTTCTCGGCGCCCTCCTTCAGGATCGCATCCAGCGACGCGGTGTCGGCCGTAAGTCGGCGCATTTCAGCGGCGATCGGGCTGAGCTTGGCGGCGAGCGTTTCCGCGAGAGCCGGCTTGAAGACGCCAAAGCCTTTACCCCCGAACTCGGCCAGCACGTCCTCAACGCTGCGCTCGGTGACGGCGGCGAAAATGCCGACCAAGTTCTCGACTTCCGCCCTGCCCGCGAGACCTTCCTTGGACTCCGGCACCGGCAAAGGATCAGTCGTCGCCTTCTTGACCTTCGACATGATCGCGTCGGCATCGTCGGTGAGGTTGATGCGCGTCATATCGGAGGGATCTGACTTCGACATTTTCTTCGTGCCGTCGCGCAACGACATGATCCGCGCGCCCGGGCCTTGGATCAAAGGCTCGGGCAGTGGGAAGAAGTTCGGCGCGTTGTGGTCGTTGTTGAACTTCTGCGCGATGTCGCGCGACAGCTCCAAGTGCTGCTTCTGGTCTTCGCCAACCGGAACGTGGGTCGCCTTATAGAGCAGAATGTCCGCCGCCTGCAGAACTGGATAGTCAAACAGGCCAACGGACGAACGCTGCGCGTCTTTGCCAGCCTTGTCCTTGAACTGCGTCATGCGTTCGACCCAGCCCATGCGGGCCACGCAATTGAAGATCCAGGCGAGTTCAGTGTGCTCGCGAACGGCGGACTGAATGAAGATCGTGGAGCGCTTGGGATCAACGCCAGCGGCCATGTAGGCCGCGGCGACTTCACGACAGCGACCAGCGAGATTTACAGGATCGGGGCCGGTCGTAATCGCGTGCAAATCGACGATGCAATAGATGCACTCGTACTGATCCTGCAGGCGCACGAACTTCTGCAGCGCGCCGAGATAATTGCCGAGATGCAGGCCGTTGGTCGGCTGCATGCCTGAGAATACGCGTTGCGGGCCCGTGTATTGGGGCTGGGCGGCGTCGGTCATTGGAAACTCCGGAACATGAGAACGGGCGCGCACACGGCGCGCGAAAGCGGCGTCAGGTCAGGCCCGCCATCGCCAGAGGTTCGTTCCCGTATTCATGGGCGGGCTTCTATCAGCCGTCCAAGCCCGGCGGCAAGCCGCCTCCCCCGCCAGCGGGTCCAGGTTGGCGCTTGAACGCCGCGCGGACTTCCGAGATCGTCACCGCGCGCACCAGGAAGGCGACAATGAAATAGAATGTGCCGCCGCCGAGGATGATGAGCGCGATCGACGCTTCCTTCGAGCCCAGCGTTGCTTCGAGCCATTCGCGGTTCTCGTAGCCGAGCCACATGACCACAAACAGGATCGCTGACGCGAGGCAAATACGAAGCAGACGACCGAACGCAGCTGGCGTCGGCCGATAGGCGCCGCGCGCTACGAGCGAGCGGATCATCAGCAGTGCATTCACCCATGCTGCCGTTGA
This sequence comes from Terricaulis sp., assembly GCA_040080935.1. Taxonomy (GTDB): domain Bacteria; phylum Pseudomonadota; class Alphaproteobacteria; order Caulobacterales; family Aquidulcibacteraceae; genus Vitreimonas. Next base: position 14,595 of record JBEBHI010000012.1, on the reverse strand, counting down.
GGTGGCGATGGCAAGGCCTTGGAAACCTGGCAAACCCATCGAGCGGAGCCCGAAGAAAAGCGCCGCGCCAAGAACGACGTTGATTACCATCGACGTGATCGCATAGCGCATCGGCGCCTTCGTATCTTCACGAGCGAAGAACGCCGGCGCGTAAATTTTCGCCAACACAAACGCCGGTACGCCCCAGCCGTAGTGGATCAGCGCCAGCGCTGCGTTGTGGGCGTCTGCCGCGTCGAAGGCGCCGCGCGAATAGAGGCCATCGATCAAATAGAACGGGATCGCCAACATTGCTGCGGCTGCCGGAAGCGTAAACGCCATCGAGAGCGCCACCGCCTCGTCAAGCGCGCCACGCGCGCCTGCTTCGTCGCCTTCCTGAACAAGGCGCGACAAGCGAGGCAACATCGCAACGCCCACAGCGATGCCGATGAGACCAAGCGGCAATTGGTAAAGGCGATCAGCGACGTTGAGGTATGTGATAGCACCCCGCTCGAACGACGCGAGCGCTTGACTGATCATGACGTTGATCTGCAACGCGCCACCGGCGATGGCGGCAGGCGCCGCAAGAATGAAGAGCCGCTTCACGCCCGCAGTCAGACGCGGAAACGGAAAGCCAAGCTTAGTCCCCGAACGCGCGGCGCCCCACCACACCCAGAGTGCCTGCAGAACACCCGAGACCGAGACGGCGCTGATCGCGGCGACCGCCGAGTATTCCGGATTGTCGTGCACGAGCCAGAGAGCAGTGAGCTGGCAGAGATTGAACAGGATCGGCGCGGCCGCGGCGGCGAAAAAACGGCCATGCGCGTTGAGCACGCCGGAGAACAACGTCGCCGCTGACATCGCGACGAGGTACGGCATTGAAAGTTGTGTGAGCAGCGTCGCGAGTTGGAAAGTGTGCGGATCGTCCGCGTAACCTGCAAACAGAGCATGATTGATCCAGCTCATGCCGGCGATCGCGACAGCGCTGACCAGGCCAGTCATCAGCAAGAGAATCGAGAGCGCTTCCGATGCAAGGCGGTTGGCTGCTTCTTCGCCCTCGGCGGCGAGTGTCTTTGAGTAAACCGGCACAAACGCTTGGCTGAACGCACCTTCTGCGAACAAGCGCCGGAAGAGGTTTGGAAAACGCAGCGCCGCGAAGAACGCGTCCGCTACAGGCCCCGCGCCAAGCGCCGCCGCTAGCGCCAAATCTCGCGCGAAACCGAACAGGCGCGAGATCAGGGTCAAGCCGCCGATGACGGCGGTATTGCGGGCAAGGCTCATGCGGGCGGGCGACTCAATTTGAGATGCAACGGGCGTAGCGCGGCGCTAGCGCGCCGTCGAGGCACGCGCCACAGCCAGCGGCGCCTTTGCCGGATCGGCCGGCGCAGCCGGTTCGGCGGCGCGCAAAACGTCTTCCAATTTGGCGCGGACGGAGGCGATGCGGCGCGGGTTGGCGATTTGTCCACCGCCCTCCTCTTCCTGGACATAGAAAACGTCGGACGCTCGTTCGCCATACGTATCGATGTGTGCGCTGCCGATAGAGACCTTTGCCTCGACACAGACGTGCGCGAGATCGGCCAAGAGGCCCAATCGGTCACGGCCAGAGGCTTCGATGACAGTTGCGTGCGGAGTGATGTCGTTGTCGATCCGCACCCACGGTTCGATCGCGAACGCAGCGTTGCGGCGCGAGGGCGCGGCGGGCGGCGGCGCGGCGTGATCGTTGAGAGATGCGAGAGTGACCTTTTGCTTGAGTGTTTCAAGCACACGCGGATCATTCAAGCCGAACGGCTTGTGGTCGGTGGTCTGGATCGAGAACACGTCAAACGCTGCGCCGTCTTTCGACGTATGGACCCGCGCGCCAACGATATCCGCGCCGCTTGAAGAGATGGCGGACGCAAGGCTGGCGAACAGGCCGGTGCGGTCGCCTGCGTATACCAGCACTTCGGTGACGCCCTGGCTTTCGCGTATACGCGCGGCGACGTGCGGCAGTGAGCGTTCCGTGCGTGCGCGCATCACCTCAAGCGCGTGCCACTTCAGCGCGTCTGCATCGTGGTTGAGCCAGTAGCCGTCATCAAGCGCATCGAGCCAAGCTTCCAGAACGTCAGCGCGTGCGCCGCCGATATCTTTGAGGAGTTGCTCTTTGGCGCCGGCGGCGATCTCGGCCAAATGCGCGCGAACGCCATCTTCGTCGGAGCGGCCGCCGTGAAGTGCAGCTTCCGTCAGGCGATAAAGATCGCGGAGCAGCTGACCTTTCCAGTCATTCCAAACATTACCGACAGCGCGGATGTCGGCGACGGTTAGGACAAGCAAGAGACGGAGGCGCTCAACAGTGCCAACGACTTTTGAGAACTGCGCCACGGTGCGCGGATCACCGATGTCGCGCTTTTGCGCCACATCGCTCATCACCAGGTGATTGCCGACGAGCCAGCCGACGAGATCGATTTCTTCTTGCGGCAACCCCAAACGCTCACACGCCGCCCGCGCTGATTTTTCGCCTTCGATCTGCTGATCGCCGTCGCCCTTGCCAGTGTCGTGCAAAAGCATCGCGAGATAAAGCGCGCGACGGTTGATAATCTTCGGGAAGATGTCGCTGGCGAGCGGGTGCTGGTCTTTGTGACGGCCGTTTTCAATTTCGGAAATCGCGTCGACGGCGCGCAATGTGTGCTCATCCACCGTGTAGTGGTGATACATATTGAATTGCATCTGCGCGACGATGCGGCCGAATTCAGGCACGAATTTTCCGAGCACGCCGGCTTCGTTCATCAGCCTTAGCGCAGCGCCAGGGTGCCGCTTCGAAGTGGCGACATCAAGAAACGCAGCGCGCGCTTCGGGCTGCTTGCGCCAAGCCGGACCGAAAGCGCGCACGTGTCGCGACGCTTGGCCGAACGCGTCGGGATGAATATCGAGATCAAGCTTCTCGGCCAGCGCAAACAACCGCAGCACGTTCGTCGGATTGTCGAGCACGGCCTCACTCTCGACGTTGAGACGCCCAGCATCGACACAGAACCCGGCTTCGACCGGGGCGCTGCGCTTGCGGCCCGTCGAGAGGAAGCGTTGCAGACCTTTCGGCGTTTGCTTGGCGTTATCGGCCTCAAGCCGCGCACACAATGTGCGCGTCAACGCACCTACTTCTTTGGCGACGAGGAAGTATCGCTTCATGAAGCGCTCGACGGCGCTGTGATTTGCGCGCGCGCCATAACCCAGACGCTTTGCCAGCTCCGGCTGGAGATCGAATGTCAGACGTTCCTCAGCGCGCCCCGTGATGAAATGCAGGTGACAACGCACCGTCCAGAGAAATTCAAGCGCGCGCCGAAACGCGTTGCGCTCTTCGGTGGTGAACACACCCGCCTCGACATAGTCGCGGGGTTGCGAGAAGCCGTAGCGGCGGCGCGCGAGCCAGAATAGCGTGTGCAGGTCACGCAGTCCGCCCTTCCCTTCCTTTATGTTCGGCTCGACCATGTAACGCGAAGCGCCGGCGCGGGCGTGGCGCTCATCCCGCTCAGTGAGCTTGGCCGTGATAAAGGCGGCGTGATCGCGGTCGGCGACTTCCTTGCGAAACCGGGTGAAGAGTTCTTGCGCTAGAGATTCATCGCCAGCGATGCGGCGCGCTTCGAGGATCGCGGTCTGGATGGTGTGATCTTCGCGCGCGAGCTTCAAACACTCATCAATGTTGCGCGACGAGTGGCCAACCTTCAGCCCCATGTCCCAGAGCATATAGAGCATGTACTCGGTCACGCTCTCATCGAACGGCGTCTGCTTGTACGCACGCAGGAAGAGCAGATCGAGATCGGAGGATGGCGCGAGCTCGCCGCGGCCGTAGCCACCGACAGCAACAATGGCGAAGCGCTCGCCTTCGGTAGGGTTGCGGGCACGGAATATGTGTGTCGTCGTGTAGTCGTAGAGCGCTGCAACGACTTCGTCGGCTACCTGCGCGAGCAAGCGCGCAACAGCGAGACCGTTCTCACCGGCCTCAAGCCGCTCCTTCGCAACCATTCGGCCCCGAAACAAAGCGCCGTGGAGAAGGTTGCGCACCGCGCCGCGTGCATTTTCGCCGTCGGCAGCGTAGGCCGCGCTCAGCTGCGCGCGCAGGCGAAGCCCGTCGACGACGTGCTCGATGCGTGCAGGTTTCAGCCGTGGCGCGACCATTGGATTGCTATTTCGTCATTCTGGGGCGCCGGCGCCACCGTTTCGAGCTATCATCGGTGACTTCTAGTTTATCAGCACGTCGAAACCTTGCCTCATTTCGCGGGCACAGCCATTAGTAGAGTGTAACGGGAACGCTGGCTTCCCGGGAGAGCCCACGTATGCGCAAAAGCGGCAAGACCATCCGCCTCAATCCCGTGGACGATGATCACGTGACTGATCACCCCGCCCGCGCTGGCATGGAAGCGATCATGGATCAGAAGCTGTTCGCTCAGCGCATCAGAAGCGAGCGGGCTTCGGCCTATTGGTTCGCCGCCTCGCTTTGGGGCGTGACGGGTCTCGTGCTCGGCGCCATTCTCGGCGGCTTCATGATGTACGTGGCGATGAACTCTTCGCTGCCGCTGGCTTCGGAAGCTGTGTCGCGCGGCATGGCGGTCGAGCAAGCGCGTCAACGCGTTGACGACAGCGAGCCTGCGCTCAGAGATCCGTCTCCGCAGCAGCCTTAAGCTTGTAGAGAAGCTCTAGAGCTTCTTTCGGCGACAAATGATCTGGATTGATGTCGTTCAGCGCTGCTTCCAGCGCTGACGGCGCATGTTCTTCCATCACTTGCGCGAAGAGCGGCAGCTCGTCGGCGATTTCCATCCGCGTTGAGCCGCCGCTGGTCTCGAGGCGCTGAAGGACAGCCTTGGCGCGCTCGACAGCGGACTTGGGCAGGCCCGCCAGCTTGGCGACTTGGATGCCGTAAGAGCGATCGGCGGCCCCAGGCGCGACTTCATGCAAAAAGACGAGATCGCCTTTCCATTCCTTGGCGCGGAGGTGTGCGTTTGCGCCAGCCTCGAGCTTGTCAGCGAGCCGCGTTAGCTCGTGATAGTGCGTTGCGAACACCGCGCGGCACCGATTGGCCTCATGCAGATGCTCCGCAACAGCCCAGGCGATCGCCAAGCCGTCGAACGTTGCGGTGCCGCGGCCAATTTCGTCGAGCACGACAAGCGCACGCGAACCCGCTTGGTTTAGAATCGCTGCTGTTTCGACCATCTCGGTCATGAACGTCGAACGTCCGCGCGCCAGATCATCGGACGCGCCGACGCGGGCGAAGACACGGTCGACAATGCCAAGGCGCAATTTGCGCGCAGGAACGTAAGCGCCCGCTTGAGCCAGCACCGCAAGCAGCGCGATCTGGCGCAGGTATGTGCTCTTACCCGCCATATTCGGGCCGGTGACGACCATGAGACGCGGACCGGATTTGCCCTCGGCGTCGAGGCGCGCATCGTTTGGCGTGAAGCCGTTGCCATCCCGGCGGACGCCCTCCTCCACAACAGGATGGCGCGCGCCTTCGGCCAGCAGCGCAGACGTTTCGTCGATCTCAGGGCGCGTGGCCTGGGTTTCCTCGGCCCATTCAGCGACGCCGGCAGCAACGTCCAACGATGCCAGCGCTTCCGCCGCCGCGCGGATCGGCGCCTCTATCGTTGCAGCGCGTGCGGCGAATTCTTTGAACAGCGCAAGTTCGCGCGCAAGTGTCGCTTCGCCGGCGCGCGAAATCTTGGCGTCGAGTTCAGCAAGCTCTGTCGTAGTGAAACGGATAGAGCCTGCATTGGTTTGGCGGTGAATGAAGCGCGCATTCAACGGCGGCGACATCAATGCTTCGGCCTGCTTCGTCGTCGCGTCGATATGATAGCCGAGCACGTTGTTGTGCTTCAGCTTTAGCCCCGCGATGCCGGTCTCTTCGGCGTAACTGGCTTGGAGCGCTGCGATGACTTTGCGGCTATCATCACGCAACGCGCGAGTGTCATCGAGCGTCGCGTCGTAACCTGCGGCGATGAAGCCGCCATCACGTGCGAGCAACGGCAAATCTGGCGCCAGAGCGCGGGTCAGCGTTTGTGCGAGTGCTGCGCTTTCAGCGTGAGCGCTCAGCGACAGCGCTGCGCAGGCGCGAGAAATCGCAGGGGGTGCTTCGCTGGATAGCCCCAAACAGCGCGCAGCACCTCGATCGCCAGCGATCAGGCCATCGCGCAAATTTGCCAGATCGCGCGGGCCGCCACGGCCCAGCGCCAGGCGCGTCAATGCGCGAGCGAGATCGCCAGCGGCACGGAGTTCTTCGCGCACGCCGTCACGCCGCTCGCGCGCATCCAAGAAGAATTGCACGGCGTCCAAGCGTGCATTGATCGCCGCAACGTCAGTGAGCGGGCGCGAAATGCGCTCGGCCAGCATGCGCCCGCCAGCGGACGTCACTGTGCGATCGATACAAGCGAGAAGCGATCCTTCCCTGCCCCCGCGCACTGAGCGCTCGATCTCCAACGCCGCCCGCGTAGCGGCGTCGATCGCCATGAAGGCGCGCTCGGCATTGCGGCGCGGCGGCATCAAGCGCGGGGCGGCGCCGGCTTGGGTCAGCTCGATGTAGTCGAGCAAAAGCCCCATGGCGGAGAGCTCAACGTTGGTGAAATCACCGAACGCATCAAGCGCTGCGACTTCGAACGCCGCCTTGATCCGACGCGCCGCGGCTTTTGCATCGGCCTTGACCGCGGGGCGGATGGTAAGAGCGGCGCCGGTGATGCGCGCGGCTTCGTTGACGTGCTGCGAGTCGGCATCGGTCACGAGCAGCTCGGCCGGTGAAAGCGCTGCGATTTCTTCTTCGGCCTCGTGATGTTTCAGCGCACGCGCTTCGAACGCGCCCGTCGAGACATCAGCCCAGGCGATGGCCGCGCCGTCTGCACTAAAGGCAATGGCCGCGAGGCGGTTGGCGGCGCGCGCATCCAGCAGTCCCTCTTCGGTCAGCGTGCCCGGCGTAACAACGCGGACGACGCCGCGCTGCACGATCGACTTGCCGCCGCGCTTCTTTGCCTCAGCTGGATCTTCGAGCTGTTCGCAAACGGCGACTTTGTGCCCGGCGCGAATGAGCTTCGAGAGATAGTTCTCCGCCTGATGCCACGGCACGCCCGCCATCGGGATCGGCTCGCCGCCGTGTTGGCCGCGCTTGGTCAGCGTGATGCCAACAGCAACCGACGCCTTCTCGGCGTCCTCGAAGAACAGCTCGTAGAAATCGCCCATGCGAAAGAAGAGCAACGAGTCAGGGTGCTCTGCTTTGGCGGCGAGATACTGCGCCATGAACGGCGTCACTTTTGGCGCCGGGTGAGAGGAATCAGCCACGAGCCTCCTTTAGCGGGTCGAGAGACGGACTTCCATTGACGGACTGACCCTCAAAGCTAGGGTGCGGCTCGATTTTCCGGACATTTCTGAACTCATGGCTGACTCCAAGAAGACGTTCACTGACGCCGAAGCGCTTGACTTTCACAAGCACCCAACGCCGGGCAAAATCTCCATCCTGCCGACCAAGCCGATGGCGACGCAGCGTGATCTTTCGCTCGCTTACTCACCGGGCGTCGCGGTTCCCGTGAAGGCGATCGCCGAGAATCCGGACCTTGCCTACGACTACACGTCCAAGGGCAACATGGTGGCGGTGATCTCGAACGGCACCGCGATCTTGGGATTGGGCAATCTCGGGGCGATGGCTTCGAAGCCGGTGATGGAGGGCAAAGCCGTCCTCTTCAAACGCTTCGCCGACGTGGACTCGATCGACATCGAAGTGACTACGCAGGACGTCGAAGAATTCATCACCACGGTCCGCAACATCGGACCGACGTTCGGCGGCATCAATCTTGAGGATATCAAGAGCCCCGAGTGCTTCATCATCGAGAGCCGCCTGCGCGATGATCTCGACATTCCCGTCTTCCATGACGACCAGCACGGCACCGCAATCATCGCGGCGGCCGGATTGCTCAACGCATGCGAACTAACTGGGCGGCGGCTTGAGGACATTAAGGTCGTCGTCAACGGCGCTGGCGCCGCTGGCCTTTCCTGCATTGCGCTGATCAAGCAGCTCGGCGTGCCGCACGAGAACGTCATCGCGCTGGACCGGGAAGGCGTTGTCTATCGCGGGCGCGAAAAGGGTATGGACCAGTTTAAGTCCGTGCACGCCGTGGATACCAAGGCACGCACGCTGACCGACGCCATGAAAGGCGCAGACGTTTTCATGGGTCTCTCAGTGGCCGGTGCGGTGACGCAAGAGATGGTGAAATCGATGGCGAAGCGGCCAATCATCTTCGCCATGGCCAACCCCGATCCGGAGATCACGCCGGAAGCCGTGCACGAAGTGCGCAAGGACGCGATCGTCGCAACGGGCCGTTCGGACTACCCGAACCAAGTGAACAACGTTCTGGGCTTTCCTTACATCTTCCGCGGCGCGCTAGATGTGCGCGCGCGTACGATCAACGAAGAGATGAAGGTCGCCGCTGCACGGGCGCTGGCGGAGCTGGCAAAGCAAGACGTGCCGGACGAAGTCGCCGCTGCCTATCACGGCCGCCGCCCGAAGTTCGGGCCGGACTACATCATCCCTGCCCCGTTTGACCCGCGCCTTATCTCCGAAATCCCACCTTTCGTGGCGCAAGCGGCGATGGATACGGGCGTCGCGCGCAAACCGATCGAGGACATGCAGGCGTACAAGCACAGTTTGGCCCAGCGCCTGGACCCGACCGCCGCGATGATGCAGCGCGTGCAGACGGTGGTGCGCCGCAAACCGAAATGCATAGTGTTCGCTGAAGGCGAAGAGCCCTCGGTGATCCGCGCGGCTTATGCATTCGGCGAACTGGGACTTGGCAAGCCAGTGCTGGTCGGACGCGAAGAAACCGTTCGCGCGAACATGGCGCACGTCGGCGTTCCGGCAGATGCGAAGCTCAACATTGTCAATGCGCGGCTGTCCGAACACAACGCTCTTTACGCCGACTATCTCTATAAGCGTCTCCAACGTTTCGGCTTCCTGCATCGCGACGCGCAGCGCTTGGTCAACCTCGATCGCAACGTCTTCGGCGCGTGCATGGTGGCGATGGGTCATGCCGACGGCATGGTCACCGGCGTCACGCGCAACTACGCAACCGCGCTTGATGACATCGTAAAAGTCATTGACCCAGCCCCGCGCGAGCGCGTGATGGGGATGTCTGTCATTCTGATGAAAGGCCGCACGCTCTTCATCAGCGATACCGCCGTCGCGGAATTTCCAGATCCACCGGAGTTGGCGCAGATCGTTATCCAGTCCGCCGCGATGGCGCGCCAGTTCGGCGTTACACCGCGCGTAGCGCTGATCTCGCACTCGACCTTCGGCAATCCGAAGATGGAGCGTTCCGAGAAAATCCGCGAGGCGGTAACACTTCTGGACCGGCGCGAGGACATCGATTTCGAGTACGAAGGCGAGATGAACGTTGATGTCGCGCTCACGCCCGGCATGCGCGAGCTCTATCCGTTCTCGCGCTTATCGGACGTTGCCAACGTGCTGGTGATGCCGGCGCTCCACTCGGCCTCGATCGCGACGAGCCTGCTCACCACGGCAGGTGGCGCGACCGTCATTGGCCCCGTGCTCACCGGCCTTTCCAAGCCGATCCAAATCGCACCGCTCGGCGGCACGGTGTCGGACATCGTCAGCTACGCGACGCTGGCGGCGTTCCAGGTCGCCGAAGCGAAGGGCGAGACCAAGCCCTAAGCGGGAGCCGGCGCATCTTTGGTCGCGTCGGTCGCAGGCGGCTGCTTGCGCATAACCGCAATCGCGAAGACGAACGCCAATATGCCGATGACGCCGGAGTAGATGAAGAACGTCATGTAGCCCGCGGCGAATGCCTCAGCCGGGATGCCGCGCTCCTGCACAAGATGCGCGAATGCGGTCGGCGACATGCTGGTGAACCAGCTGCGCAACCACTCCGTCTCCCCCGCCGCGGCCGCCGCAGTAGCGCCCTCAACGATGCGGCCGGAAATAGCGGCGAGAATTTTCCCTGGCAGCGCGTAGAGCGACGAGAACAGCGCATATTGTGTCGCGGTGAAGCCAAGGCTGGTGAGGCTCGACATATACGCAATCAACGCAGTGCCCGCGATGCCGGCGGATACGTTGTCGATCGCGATGCAAGCGTAGAGTCCCGGCAACCACGGACCGGTAAACACCAAGCCACTGAACGCGATGTTCGACAGCGGCTGTACGATCGCGCCGACGATGAGCGAGCGCATCAGCCCGAAACGCGCCACCATCCAGCCGCCGAGCCCGATACCGATCATCGACATCACGACGCCAAACAATTTGCGCGCGCCAGCGATTTCATCGAGTGAGAACCCGACGTCGATATAGAACGACGTCATCAAATTCAGCACGAAGTCAGCGATGCGATAGACGCAGATCATCGCCAGGATCAGCGCGCCGGTGTTGCCGTAGCGTTTGAAAAAGTCTTCGAGCGGCTCTTTTAGAGTCCCTGCGAAATACGCGCTCGGACGCGACCGGAAGAGCGGGTAGGTCGCAAATCCAACGACGCCGAGCCCGAAGGCCACCGCAACCACTTGCCAGATCGCGCCCCAAGGCTTGCTCGCCCACACTTCGGCGAATCCCGCCGTCGCGTCTGTGAGGCCCACCCACGGAAACATAAAGCTGATCGGTTCTGGTTTACCGGAGAGCCCAGCGCCAATGAAGCAAGCGGCGAACAGCATGAGCGAAATGCGCAGCACCCACTCAAGCGCCTCACTCCACGCTGGCGTGGTTTGCGGCGGCAACGGTTTAGGTTCGACACTATTTTCTCGCGGGGCCAGCAGCACGCCGAGCATGCCGACCGCCATGATGATCGCCATCGTCGAGTACGCTGCGGTCCAACCGATGCGCGACGCCAAGAAGAGCGGCGCGGCGCCCGACACGACGACGGCGATCCGGTAACCCCATTGGTACGCCGCCGCCATCGCGCCTTGGCGCTCAACCGCGGCAACCTCGATACGCCATGCATCGATTGCAATATCTTGCGTGGCGCCGAACACGGCGGTCATGGTCGCGAGGATGGCAACCGTCACGATGAGATTCATGTTGGGATCGGGCTGCACGGCGCCTTCGACGCCGCCTGCCACTGCCGCCGAGACCGCCGGCATGTTCACGGCGATAGCCCAGATGCCAAGTACGATGCCGATCTGCGCCAGCAGCATCCACGAACGGCGTTTGCCGAGGAGCTGGTAGAGACCCGGAATCTTCAAGCGGTCGACGATCGGCGCCCAGAGAAACTTGAGCGCGTAAGTAGCGGTCACAAGGCTGAAGAGTCCGATGACATCGAGCGGCAGCTTCGCTTGGCGCATCCATGCGGAGATCGTGTCGTAGAGCAGCAGATTCGGCAGGCCGGCGGAGAAGCCGAGCACCAGCATCACAAGGCTGCGTCTCTCTAAGAAGACAGCGAGCGCGTTCAAAGTTGAGCGCTTCGGCGCTGGTGCGGCTGGTGTATCGGACATGCGCGTGCTCTCCGCCGCTTTTATGTGCTGGCGAACGTGGCGGGGTTCGGGCGCTCGGTAAAGCGCGCCGCGACTTGTAGCAGCCGGTTCGCGTCGATCGGTTTGGTGATGAAATCGTCCATGCCGGCCTTGGCAGCGTGCGCGCGCTCTTCGTCACCCGCGTCAGCGGTGAGAGCAACCATTGGCGCCGCAGCTGACGGCCCTCCTCCGGCGCGAATGCGCTCGGCGGCCTCGAAACCATCGAGGCGCGGCATGCGGATATCGAGCAAGATCAGATCGAACGCCGCCGCCGAAGCCGCCGTTACCGCCTCTTCGCCGTCCTGCGCGCTAGTAACAGAGCAACCCGCCCTGGTGAGCAAGGTGCGCGCGAGCAGAGCGTTGATCGGATTGTCCTCGGCGAGCAGAACGCGGAGCCCGAGCAACGGTTGTTGCGTTGGCGCGGGCGCAGCGGGCGCCGTTTCGGTTTGCTTCGGCGTTCCGCCCAATGCAGCGCGCACGCGTTCGACGAGCGAACCCCGGCGCACAGGCTTCAATGTGTAGTGCTCAATGCCGGCAGCGCGGCAATCTTCGATGATTTGGCGCCGTTCTTGTGGCGCGAGCGCGATCAGCGCACGTGAGTTGCGCCGCAACGCATCGACCTCTTCGCCATCGATTCCGTCGTGCCAATCGAGCAGCACGACATCTGCGGGGTCGCCGCGCTCCACAGGGTTCGCGCCAAGCGAAATCACAACGGCGCGCAGCGTTTGCGTCAGCAACAACGAAGGGCTGACAACACAGATGCGAACGCCATTGAGCTGAGGCGCAGGCTCGGCGTTCGGCACGGTGGCAAGCGGCAGCTCCACCCAAAAGCTCGCGCCGAATCCAGGTCGGGAGACGAGACCGACATCGCCGCCCATCGCAAGCGCCAGTTTTTTCACAATCGCCAGGCCGAGCCCCGCGCCGCCGTGACGGCGGTTTACGCCGGCATCGGCCTGCGTGAACTCTTCGAAAATGAGCGCCTGCTTTTCCGGCGCAACGCCGGGGCCGGTGTCGCGAATGTTGAAGCGCAACCTGCCATTGGGGCGCGGCGCCATTTCGATGATGACGCCGCCGGTCTCGGTGAACTTCACCGCATTGCCGGCGAGGTTGAAGAGAATCTGGCGCAGGCGGCCGTCGTCGCCGATGACGCGCGCTGGTGCGTCTCCGCGAACCGAGACTGCGATCTCCAAGTTCTTATCGCGCGCGCGTGGTGAAAGAAGCTCCGCGACGCTTTGTATGGTGGCTTCGGGATCGAACGGCGCGGATTCCAGTTCGACGCGGCCAGCTTCAAGGCGCGAGTAATCGAGAATCTCGGTGATCAGTTCGAGCAGTAACTCACCGGACTGTTTGATCGCGCCAACATAGCTCTGCGCGTTCGGCTCGAGCTTACCCATCTCAAGCAGACCGGCCATGCCAAGAATGCCATTCAGCGGCGTCCGCAATTCATGCGTAAGCGTGGCGAACAGCGTCGTCTTTGCGCGCAGCGCGTCTTCGGTGGCGCGAACGTGTCGCGTGATGTCGCGCGCGATGACAAGCCGCGCGCCGTCAGCGAATTGTCGTTCGGCCCATTCGAATTGGCGCCCGTCAGGGGCCGGTGCATCGAAGCGGCGCTCGCCGTTTGTAAACTCCGGCGTCGGCGCCCTGCCCCAAGGCGGACGCTGCGGACCAACCCAATGTTTGAACGCAGCGCGGAAGGCCGGATTGGCTCGCAACAATGCGCCGTCCGCCGCGAGGATCGCGACTGGATCGGGCAATGCGTCAAAGGCATCAAAAGCCTGATTTGCCGCGGGCTGCGCCATGGCCCGATCAGAAGCTGCGGCGGTTAAGAAACCCTAGCGAAACTGGCGCCCGCGGGCGTTGCCCACTGTCGTTTCAGGCTCAACGCTTCTGCGACGTGAATACGCCGCACCGCGTCCGAGCCATCAAGGTCAGCAATCGTCCGCGCGACCTTGAGGGTGCGGCGGTACGCGCGAGCCGAAAGCGCAAGCGATTCCGCCGCTTTCGCCAGCAATGCTGCGCCAGGCGCATCGGGCGAGGCCAAGCGTTCAAGGGAATCGAGATCAAGCGTCGCGTTCAGCCCGGCCTTGCGCGACGACTGCGCATCGCGCGCGCGGCCAACTCGTGCGGCGGCTTCGGCCGTGCCTTCGATCGGCGGCGGCAATGCGAGATCAGCGGCGGTGACAGGCGGCACGTCGAGTTGAATGTCGATGCGATCCAGCAGCGGCCCCGAAAGCCGCGCTTGGTAATCAATCGCGCAGCGCGGTCCGCGCCGGCACGCGCCGGCGCCGGGCCCTCCGCCGCAACGGCACGGGTTCATCGCCGCCGCGAGAAGGATTCGCGCCGGATATGTAACGTGATGATTGGCGCGCGCGATCAGCACCTCGCCGGTCTCAAGCGGTTGGCGCAGAGCATCGAGCGCTTGCGATGAAAACTCCGGGAGCTCGTCCAGAAAGAGCACGCCCTGGTGCGAAAGGCTGATTTCACCGGGTTTCGCACGCATTCCGCCGCCGACAAGCGCGGCCATAGAGGCAGAATGGTGCGGCGCGCGAAACGGACGGGTGCGGGTCAAACGGCCACGTTCAAGCAAGCCCGCAACCGAGTGCAGCATCGAAACTTCGAGCAGTTCTTCCGATGACAGCGGCGGCAATAATCCCGGCAAGCGTTGCGCCAGCATGGATTTTCCTGCGCCAGGCGGACCAACGAATAAAATGTTGTGCGCACCAGCAGCGGCAATTTCGAGCGCGCGTTTGGCTTGCTCCTGCCCGCGGACATCGCGGAGATCCGGCACGGTTGCGCCTGAGATAAGATCACCGCGTTCCGGCGCTTTGATTGAAGCGCCGCCGCGGAAGTGGTTCACGAGCGCCAACAGCGACGGCGCAGCGATCACCTCACCGCCCGCCCATGCAGCTTCCGATCCGCACGCTTCTGGACAAATGAACGCCGCATCCATTGCGTGCGCGGCCATCGCCGCAGGCAGCGCACCCGGCGCAGGCGCAAGCGAGCCGTCCAATCCGACTTCGCCGAAACACAAAACGCCATCGAGCGCGTCGTGCGGCAGCGCACCAATCGCGGCCATCATCGCAAGCGCGATTGGCAGATCGTAGTGCGTCCCCTCTTTCGGCATGTCGGCGGGCGCGAGATTCACAATCAAACGGCCAGCAGGGATGG